>CAVELL010000029.1:0-75430 GCA_963616775.1 Eggerthellaceae bacterium
TTTCAATACGGCGTTTATGATGTTTTTAACAAAATATGTGCCAAGCTTGGCGTTTTAAGACTGTTAAAGCAATATTTTCCGGAAAATTATTCCGAAATACTTACAGTCGCCCAGTATATGCTGTCGGAAGGCAATGTAATGTATTACATCGATGACTACACCGAGGAGCATTGCACACAGCTGAACGGAGTTTTGAATGACGAAAAATGCAGCAAGGTATTTTCTTCGATACGGCAGGAGGACATTATGCTGTTTTTCAGGGAGTGGTTAAAGCAGAAAAAGCCGAAAGAATATGTTGCATACGATGTTACGAGCATATCCTCGTACAGCAAGAATATTACGGAGCTTGAATGGGGCTACAACCGTGACAAGGAAAAGCTTCCGCAGCTGAATCTCGGCATGTATTTCGGTGAAGAATCAAAGCTGCCGCTGTATGCTTTAATCTTTCGCTTGAATCATTATGCCTTATGTATGCCGAAACAGGCTTACTGTTCTGCTTTATCTTTTCGAAATTTACACTTGACATTTCTTTATCTCCTATAGTTTTATTTATGCACTTTGTAAAGTATTGCTCCTAATACTTTGCAAGCAAAGTTTAGTCGCAAGGGCGTTCCTCCCTTGACCCTCCTTTCGAACAGAGCAACGCTGCGGAGATTTAGTTTTATTCTATCCCTATTATTTACGGGGGTGCATATCGCCCGTCGGATAAAATATCCCCTTTTATACGAATATGTTAGCCAGCCTTCGAAAATGGTTTGAGCTTTTTCAAAATCGAACAAACATATTCTCATATAGAGGACAAAAAAATACAGCCACTCAAAAAAGGGACTGTAAAAGTATTGGATTTTCTCGAAAGAAATTTTTATTTGAGGTGAAAGAATGATTATGACAGTATACGGACGATTCTTTAAGATTTATTTGTACACAGCTATTGAACCTGTTCCTCTTTCTTCGTTTGCGGGTGAGCCTTCATCTTCTGTCGGTAAGAGTTTTATCAAGTCGTACACAGCGGTATGTTTAGAGGGTGCAATCATTGTTCTTGGTTGCATAATATTCTCGTTGTTTGCCGCTTCACCACCTGTTGTTGATGAGACGGCGGCAGCAGTAAACCAAGTATGGACTTATGTCGGAGAGCTCATATTCAATATGCTTGTACTTGTCGGAACAGTAAAAATGAGTGACAGAGTTGTTAAAGAAATGATGGGACTGTAATTTAGGAAATAATAAAAGAATAATCGGTAAAACTATTATGGACATGTTGACATTTTAATATGGACATTGTATAATGTCTACGATAGGACATTTGGAGGTGTACACATGAATATAGGAAAGGAAACTGAATTTATAGAGTTTAAAAAATCGACCTCGGAAACAAAAGAGGGTATTATTTCTATTGCAAGCATCTTAAACAAGCATAAGAAAGGTACGCTGTATTTCGGTGTGAAAGATAACGGTGATGTTATAGGTCAAGACATCGGAAAAGATACAGAGAGAAAGCTATCCCGTGATATCAGTGATAATATTAAGCCGGCTGTTTGGTACGAAATAACAACCAGACATTCCGATGACGGCAAAGCCTTTGTTGAAGTCACATTTAACGGCTCAAATTCACCTTATTCCGCATATGGAAAATATTATGAACGCTTTGCAGACGAAGATAAGCAAATTTCAGATGAAGAACTTGAACGGTTATTTAAAGAAAGACAAAAAGATTATTCCGAATGGGAGAATACAGTTTCTAAAGAAACAGTTTCAGATGTTGATGAGGAGCTTTTAAAGAAAGTAATTGCAGACGGAAATGAAAACGGAAGAATTAAGTATGAATATACTGATGCAGTTTCAATTCTGACAAAGCTCGGATTATACAGTGCAGAAGAAGGATGTTTGACAAATGCAGGAAAAATCTTGTTTTCCAAAAATCATCCCATACTTTTAAAAACGGCAATTTATGCTACACCAACCAAAGATACTTTTATAAAGTTGAACCATTTTGAGGGAAATATTTTTGAGTGTATTGAAGAAGGTATATCATTTGTTTTATCAGCAATTGATTGGCATATAACGATTGACGGTAATGCAAAGCGGAAAGAAGAACCTGAAATTCCGCAAAAGGCGATCAGAGAGATGATTGTTAACGCATTTGCACACGGATGTTATTTTTCCAACACGAGCTTTTCAATAGAAGTGTTTAGTGACAAAGTTATGATTTATAGTCCCGGATTGTTCCCGATTGGTTTTAAGCCCGAAGATTTCGCTGAAAATTCAGCTGAACCGATTATGCTTAATCCCAAAATAGTAAATGTTTTATTTAAATGTTCAGTGATCGAATCTTTCGGCACAGGTTTTGAACGAACTTTTACGGCTTGCAAAAATGCCGGCGTAAAATATGAATACGAAAACACAAGGACAGGATTTCGTTTCATATTTTATCGCATTCATGGACATAAAAATGTCTATAAGATGTCCATAAGCGAAAAGCTTGTATACGAATTACTCAGAGAATGTGACAGCCTTACAAATGCAGAACTTGCAACGAAAATCGGCAAAACTGAAAAAACCGTTTATCGTGCAATAAAATCGCTTAAAGAAAACGGATATATTGTGCGTAGGGGCACTAATGCTTCGGGATATTGGAAAGTAATAAAATAACTATATAACAAATTTATACACGAGCCATTGCGATTACTTGCGGTGGCTTTTTTCTTTTAGATTGGAGGAATGTCATTGGAAGTAAAGATTAACAGAGAAATACGAGATTACAGCGAAGCGGTATATTTCGGACTTAATCTGCGTCAGTTCGTATTCTCTATATTAGCCTGCGGTGTTGCAGTTGGATTGTACTTTCTTTTAAAACCGTTCTTCGGAATTGAAACACTCAGTTGGGTGTGCATTGTAGGTGCGGCTCCTTTTGCAGCTCTCGGCTTTTTTAAGTATCACGGAATGACGGCAGAAAAGGTTTTATTCACTTACCTTAAAAGTGAAATCCTTATGCCAAAGGAATTAACGTTTATTTCAAAAAGCTATTATGACGAAATTGAAAGGAACGGTAACGATGTTCGACCTAATCGGAAGCATAAAAAAGAAAACAGGACTCGATGACTTATTTGGGGATGGAATGTCTGTCCCTAAGTCTGTTCAGGATGTCATTAAAATTGATGCCGTATATTCTGACGGTATCTTTATGACGGGTAAAGACAGATATTCAAAAACATTTAAGTTTACCGATATAAATTATGCGGCATCAAGTAAGGAAGATAAAGAAGCAAATTTTCTTAGATACGGCACGAACAATGCTTGCCAACTCCGAATTTATCATTATGCTTAATCAGGGTGGTACTGATAGAGAAGATCTCGCAAATCTCTTGCAGATAAGTGAAACCCAGATGACGCATATTACAAATAAAATATCCGGTGTTGTCACTCCTAAGTTGGTTACTGAGATAAAGGTCACAACCGATGACAATGGCAACTCGGTTAGGCAGACGGTTTATGTCACAAAGAAAGTTCTGAACATTTCTATTATTCATTGTTTGAATTAAGAGAAAGTTTGCATTATAATTGTAGATGTGAGTTTAAAACTTTAAGATCAGTCAAAGCAGGTAATGCAACGAAAAACGGTAATGACGGTGCAGATTATTGGATTAAATATTTTGGTGAGCTGCCTAAATATTATGTCACAAAAGATTTTGCATATTCAGTTGGTTGGAGAGACGGAAAATCGCTATCAAAATATGCTTTCGGTAAAATGATATTTGGCGGAATATATAATGACAGATATGGTCATTTACCTGATGTTCCCGGGCGAATATGGTATGAAGCGGATATAAACTATTATGAAGGCAAAAGAAACTGTCACAGACTTTTGTGGTCAAATGATGGGTTGATGTTCGTTACATACGACCATTATGAAACATTTTATGAAATAATATAGGGGAGAAAGCAATGGAAAAGAAAGTTATTACATTGGATTTAACAGGATGCAAATACTTGGGCGAGCTTCACGAACGAATCAGAGCAGCGTTTGATTTCCCTGAATGGTATGGAGAAAATTGGGATGCATTTTGGGATTTGTTGTGGAGTGAATGTGATGCTGATGAGGTTGTGATTATTGGAGAAAAAACATTGTCTGAAGAATTTAACAGTCAACTTAAAGATATGCATGAAATGTTAGATGATCTTGTAAAAGAACGAGATGACGATAGCAATATCTATGATGATATAAAGCCTTTTTCGTACAGAATAGAGGGATAAATCCAACTGTTATAAAACATTTTATGAAATAATATAGGGGAGAAAGCAATGGAAAAGAAAGTTATTACGTTGGATTTAACGGGATGCAAATACTTGGGAAAGCTTCACGAGCGAATCAGGGCGGCATTTGATTTTCCGACATCAAAAACCTGCTGCAGCTATGATGAACATAGCCGCGGCAGGTTTCTTAATAAGTTTTCGGTTTATCGGGGTGATCAGAATGAAAGCGGATCGCTGAAGCCTCTCGGTCCGAAGAAGCAGTAGAGAAGCTCGCTTGCCGTTTTGCAAATTACGAGAAGAACATCGTCCTTTCTTGTGTCTTTTTTCTCAACAACGCCGATTTCGGCGAGAGCGTCGTAAAGCTCCTTTTCGGCAGCCTCTTCCTCGCCCTCAATAACGATCGTTGTCGCGAGAATTGCCTTTGCCCCCGCGATTGCGTTCGTCAGTCTCTCTGCGTTCTCTGCGCTGAGTGTCGTGAGGTCAACCTCTTCAGCCATGGCGATATATTTCTTCAAATCGCGTGTGTTTCTGTGTCCGTTGAACTGCGGATATTCAACCGTTGTGAAAACGTCGATATCCTTGACGAGCAGCAGCTCGGAGGCAAGAGAAATAACAACGTCGTTTCTTGCAAGCTTTTCGTGATCCTGATTGCCGAAGAACCATGTTGTGTACGGGAACGCGCAGGTTGACGCGTCAACCTGACCGTCGGGAGACATAAAGCTTACGTTCGTGTACTTCTGCTGCTTATAATCTGCCGGCAGGGTCTCGTTTACCTTGCTGAAAGTTGCGCCCAGCGAAGTGGAGGAAGAGTGAATAATCTTGTCGGAATTTGAATCGGAATCAATCAGGCTGTAAAGCTCAAGACCGTATCCGCAGATATCATAAATTTTCGCTCCGTTTGCCGCATAGCTTTTGAGGTTGCTTACATAATTTACCTGAGCGGCATGGAACCTTTCCACGTCGTCGGCAAACTTTGTTCCCTCGGTGAGGTATTTTTCCGCCAGCTCGTCATACATCGACGACGGCACAAGTCCCCACATTGTTGTTATTCGAGCCAAAGCCGAATCGGCAAGACCCGAAGCGATCGCATCAAGAAGTCCGATCACAACCTGCTTGGGCAAAATTCGGATTGCTATGTTGATAAGCCAGCCTGTATAGTTGTCCGTTCCGACAAGCTTGGTGAACATATTTCTGTAAAGTCCGGCATCGCTGTAATCAAGCTGTCCGAGCATAATTTTTCCGACGATTTCCGAACCGTCGGCCGCAGGAACGACAAGAACGATCTTGTTTATATCCTCGCCCTGCGGATGCTCGCCGACATAAGCGACGGAAACGGCACCGCCGAGACTTATCGGAAGAAGATTTACCTTGTCCTTGCCTGTATCCTTCTTCGCCTTTTCTATGAGAGCTTCAAGGGCGTCAACAATCTGATACATATCGCCGAAGGAATTGTATGCGAAATAGTAGAGATTTTCCTCACCTGCCTTGTCGGCATAATCCTTTATCGGAACATGGTCATAGATAGTCTCTTTCTCTTCCTCTGTGCACTCGGCAACGGAACGGTTGTCAAAGCCCTCAACGCGGAACGTGTTTTTCGGCGTTCCGTCCTCGTTGTAAGCGATATTATCAAGCGCGTCGTAGACCGCATTGTACGCCGTCTTTGAAAGACCGCAGTCCTTCTGGGTTGCGATTGAAGCAACTATCGGAACAATAAGCTTAAGAACAAGCGTCGGCACATAGAAATATATCGGCCAACCCGTTACCTTTTCGCCTGACGGGTCAACAACATCGTTGCCGTCCTCATCAACCATATAGGTTTTTGCCTGTCCGATTCCGTGAATGAGAATTGTCGGATAAACCTCGTCACGTTCAAGCTCGTCAATGTGCTTGCTGTTAAGCAGCTCGTCGGTTGCCGCCTCAAGGCTGTCAACCTGCGTAATTGCGGAGCGGCTTTCCGCCGACGCAAAAATGATGCAGGACGAAAGGGCGATAACTATCGCCAGAATTACGGAAATAAATTTTCTTCCCAAGCGGTACATATTCTTTACCTCACAATCAATTTAGTTACAGCCAAATCCGATTCAGCCGTTATGATAAATCCGCAGGTGTACGATTCACCCCCGGCAATATCCGTGCCGTTAACGATAACGCTCTTCTCGTCGCTCGAAGCGGTGCAATCCCATTTTTTCACAAGGGAAACAATTTCCTTGTCGAAGCTGACCGCAGCTTTCCAATCCCCCGAATCGGTATCGGAATCGTTGCGAACGGTCAGATTGACCTGATACGAATGTGTGCCGTCGTTGTTGTCCCACTCGTTGACGATCTGCGCCGTTGATGTGAACGAATCTGCCGTTACGGTTTTCTTCCTTTTCAAAGAGCTGTTGAGAACATTCTCTTTCTGCTCGTCGTAGGGAATTGCGGAAATTTCTCCGACGGAGTATCTGAGCAGGAGCAAAGCGTCAACCGAGTCAACTCTTCCGTCAAGGTTTACGTCGGCATTCTTCACCTGATTTTCAAACAAGTCCTCGTTGCCGACAATATATTTGAAAATGCACAGAGAGTCGCTTGAATCGAGCTTGCCGTCGCCGTTGACGTCACCGACCGCACAGTTTGCATAAGATTCGTTTGTCACCCTCGTGGTGAAATGTATGATGACCGCAAGTGCGGCGAACAGCACGGCAAGCGAAAGCAAAATTATACTTATCTTTTTTGCGTTCAGCGGCTTGCGGTTCCTTTTCTTTATCACTTTATTTGAGCTTTCCATAGACTTCCTCGATTTTTATTTTTTATCTATTATACCAAAGGAGTCGGAATATTTCAATTATAATATGTTCCAAAAAAACACGTCAGTTTTTTCATAATGCACAGTTTTTTGAAAAAAAGCTTGCATTGCTGACGTCAGGCAAGAAAAAATAATCGCCTCGCTTAAAATGTAAATGATAAATCTTGACTACCGACGGATAATATATTAAAATATGAAGATGATTACAGCAATGCCGGCTGCGGCAATGCAAGGATAAGTGGCTCGAATTTTTGCAAAATCGGCGCGGGGAACGCGGACTTTGCAAGAACTCGAACCACGGAATTACGAAAGGTGATTGTATGTCAAAAAGAGAAAATCTAAGAAATGTCGCCATTATCGCTCACGTTGACCACGGTAAAACTACCCTCGTTGACGAAATGCTCAAGCAGAGCGGTACCTTCCGTGACAACGAACAGGTGCAGGAACGGGTTATGGATTCCAACGATCTTGAAAGAGAGCGCGGAATTACAATTCTTGCCAAAAACACCTCCGTCCACTACAAGGATACAAAAATAAATATCGTAGACACTCCGGGTCACGCCGATTTCGGCGGCGAGGTTGAGCGCATACTGACGATGGTTGACGGAGTTCTGCTCCTTGTTGACGCCTTTGAAGGCTGTATGCCGCAGACCAGATTCGTTCTGAAAAAGGCTCTCAACCTGAAGAAAAAGGTTCTCGTCGTTGTCAACAAGATCGACCGTCCCGGTGCAAGACCGTCGGAGGTTATCGACGAGGTTCTCGATCTCTTCATTGAGCTGGGTGCCGACGAAGATCAGATTGAATTTCCGGTTGTTTACGCTTCGGCAAAGGACGGCTACTCATCACTTGATCCCGACGTCAGAGAGGGCGATATGAGACCGCTGCTTGACGCGATTCTTGAACACATCAGTGCGCCGGAGGGCGACATCGACGGTCCGCTTCAGATACTTTTTTCCAGCCTTGACTATGACGACTACATCGGCAGAATCGGCGTCGGCAGAGTTGAGCGCGGAAAGCTTTTGCGCGGAGAAAATGTTGTTCTCTGTAAGCAGGACGGAACGCAGGAAAGTGTTAAAATATCAAGACTTTATCAGTTTGAGGGACTCAAGCGTGTTGAGGTCGACAGCGCAATGATGGGCGACATCGTGTGCGTTTCCGGTATTACCGACCTCAACATCGGCGAAACGGCGTGTGATCCGGAATGTGTTGAGCCGCTTCCGTTTGTCAAAATCGACGAGCCGACAATTTCAATGAACTTTATTGTCAACGACAGCCCGTTTGCAGGCCGCGAGGGCAAGTTTGTAACCTCACGAAATCTGCGAGACAGGCTTTTTAAAGAGGTTGAAACGAACGTCAGCATGAGGGTTGAGGAAACCGATTCCACCGACACCTTCAAGGTCTCGGGCCGCGGCGAGCTTCACCTTTCGATTCTTATCGAAACGATGCGCCGTCAGGGCTATGAGTTTCAGGTATCCCGCCCGGAGGTTATCTACAAAACGGTAAACGGTCAGTGCTGCGAGCCTATGGAGCTTCTCATAGTCGAGGTTCCCGAGCAGTATGTCGGTGCGGTTATCGAAAAGCTCGGTTCACGTAAGGGCGAGCTTGAAAATATGGGTGCAAGAGACGGCGGCGCAACTCACCTGGAGTTCAAGATCCCGTCGAGAGGACTCATCGGCTACCGTTCCGAATTTATGACCGATACAAACGGAAACGGAATTATGAACCAGCTCTTTGCCGGCTACGAGCCGTACAAGGGAGACATTCAGACAAGAGAGCGAGGCTCGATTGTAGTTCACGAGACGGGCACAAGCACAGGCTACGGACTTTTTAACACTCAGGACAGGGGACGTCTGTTCATCGGACCGGGAGTTGAGGTCTACGAGGGTATGATCGTCGGAGAGTGTTCGCGCAATGAGGATATTGTGTGCAATGTTTGCAAAAAGAAGCAGATGACCAATACCCGTGCCGCAGGCAGCGACGACGCACTTCGTCTTGTTCCTCATTCAACGCTCAGCCTTGAGCAGTCGATGGAGTTTATTAAAGAGGACGAGCTTCTGGAGGTGACTCCCGAATCGCTCCGTCTGCGCAAGCGCGTGCTCTCAAAGGAACAGCGAATGAAGCAGATGTTCAAGAAAAAATAAGATTTTCCGACAGCGTCTTTCCTTGCCCGTTCAAGGCAATGTCATTAACTTAAAGGGAAGGGGGACCGCTTGCGGTGGAAGGGATAAGGAATAAAGGCATATTGAGTTATTCTTAAATGTTGTTCTTAAATCCCCACCGTCGAGATAGAGGTTAGACGGTAGATGTTAGAGTTTAGATGATGTTTGCGGGAAATGCAGCGTTTAATTTACAGACTGGGCAAAGATATCAAGCTGTTCTTAAATCCCCACCGTCGCTCACGCGACACCTCCCCTTGCTTCAAAGGGAGGCAGATGTTAGATTATAGATGTTAGATGATGTTATGGTAAAAAGCAGCATTTAATTTTTCGCAGGTCTAAAATCTACAATCTAAAATCTAAAGTCTATTACGTCCTCGCCCCAAGATTTTTTGACTAAAAATCTTCAGTTAATGACATGGTGTTCAAGGGGACTTTCAAACTTTTGGTGATAACATGACGAACGAAAACAATGCAAAAAAAACGGCGGTCGCGCTCGGAAATTTTGATGGGATGCATGTCGGTCATACGGCGGTTCTCGAAGCGGCAAAAGGCTTTTCTTCACAGGGACTTGTTCCCGTTGCCGTACTGTTTGACGAACACAGCCTGAAGGCTATCACCGGCAAAGCACCTCCGATGCTTATGACTGCGGAGGAACGGGCGCATCTTATAGAAAAGAGCGGACTGAAGCTTGAAACCCTGATTTTCGGTGAAATCAAAGATCTCTCTCCGAAAGAATTTTTTGAAGATGTGCTTTTAAAAAAGCTGAACGCGGGTGCGGTATGCTGCGGATATAACTACCGTTTCGGTAAGGATGCCGCAGGCACGGCGCAAACCTTGCGTGAGCTGTGCGTTTCCCACGGCATTGAATGCCGTGTCGCCGACGAGGTTGACGTCGATTTATGTGCGGTGAACTCCAGCGGGATAAGACGGCTCATAAAAGACGGGGAAATAAAAGAAGCCAACAAGATGCTCGGCAGAAAATTCGGATTTACCGCAAGGGTTATCGACGGAGATAAGCGGGGCAGAGCTTGGGGATTTCCGACTGTCAACCAGGAGATTCCCGACGAGCTGGTTATGCCGCGCTTCGGTGTTTACGAAAGTCTGGTGACCGTGGACGGCGAAAGGTTCAAGGGCGTAACGAATATCGGCGAACGTCCGACTGTCGGAACGAAAAAAATTCTCAGCGAAACTCACATTATTAACTTTGACAGAAATGTTTACGGACAGGACGTTGATGTAAGACTTGTCAGGTTCATCAGACCCGAAAAGAAATTTGATTCGTTTGAGGAGCTTGTGCGCCAAATCAAATCCGATACGGAGGAGGTGCTTTGATGTATAACAACTGGGAAGAACTGAAATGCGATTGTCTGAACTGCAGCCGCTGTGAGCTGGGCTCAGCCAGAACGAATCTCGTTTTCGGCGTCGGCAATGAAAACGCAGAGGTACTTTTTATCGGCGAGGGACCGGGCGAACAGGAGGATCTCAAGGGAGAACCGTTCGTCGGCAGAAGCGGACAGCTTCTTGACAAATATCTTGACGCAATCGGACTTGACAGAAGGAAAAACATTTACATAGCGAATATGGTCAAATGCAGGCCGCCCCACAACCGCGACCCCAAGCAGGAGGAGCAGAATGCCTGCATAATGTGGCTGAGAGAACAGGTGCGTCTTATGCACCCGAAAATAATTGTGTGCGTCGGCAGAATCTCAGCGCAGAGACTTATCGGTGCCGACTTCAAGGTTACAAAGCAGCACGGAGAATTTGTCGAGAGAAACGGCGTGCTTATGATGGGCACTTTCCACCCTGCCGCCCTGCTTCGCAACCCCAACAACAAGCCTCAGGCACTTGAGGATTTCCTCAAGCTGAGAGATAAAATCAAAGAAGTATGCGAGCATACTTATTGAAAAGGAGAGTAATCTATGAAAAAAGCGATTTCCATTCTCATTGCGGCTGTAATGCTTTTCTCAACCTTTGCGATAGGCATTTCGGCGAAAAAATCGGATCCGTCACTCAGATTTAATGACGACGGAAAGTTCAGGATTCTTCAAATTGCGGACATTCAGGACGACTACACACTTAATAACGTTGTCAAGGAATTTATCAGGACTGCAATTGAAAAGGAAAAGCCCGACCTTATTGTTCTCACGGGCGACAACTTCGCAGGCTATTCAACAGGCACAAACGTTTTCCACGGAATTGACAAGTCTCTTGCCAAGAAGGCAATCAACGAATATATGTCGATTCTTGAGGAATACGGTATCCCGGTAACAATGGTTCCCGGCAACCACGATGACGACAATATCAAGCTCACCAAGGAAGAGGAGCTTGAAATGTACGAAAAGTACAGCTGCTTCATCGGCTATGACGCAGACCCGGATATGTACGGATGCGGAACACACAACATTCCGATTTATTCCTCAAAGAACGCTTACGAGCTTGCATACAATATTTGGATGTTTGATTCAAACACTTATGACGAGGAGCTCGGCGGCTACGACTATGTTCACGAGGATCAGGTTGCCTGGTATGTAAACAAGTCAAACGAGCTTAAGGCGGCAAACGGCGGCAAGGTCGTTCCGTCAATGGTTTTCCAGCACATTATCGTCAATGAGGTTTACGATGCTCTGGAGGAGTGTCCGCAGGGTACGCCGAACTCCATGGAGCGTGACGGAAAATCATACAAGTTTAAGGATGAATACTACAAGACAGGCAGCTTCAAGGAGTGGCCGTGCCCCGGAACAAGACCCGGCACACAGTTCGGCACAATGGTTCGGCAGGGTGATGTTGTCGCAATGTTCTTCGGTCATGACCACAACAACTCCTTCGAGATTAACTATCAGGGCATCGACATCGTTGCAACACCCGGCTGCACTCTTTCGAGCTACGGCAACGAGGAAAAGGCTCTCCGCGTTATTGACCTCGACGAAAACGACACTTCAACATACGAGACATATCTTGTTCAGTGGAAGGATTACTACGGCTCAAGCAAAATGGCGATGAACCACTACAATATGTACGCTCAGGAAAACAGTGATTGGGTTAAGCTTATCTCCGCCCTGAAGTACATCCCGTTCGCACTCCTTAAGGTGCTGTTCGGCTATATTTTCTGATAAATTTTAACAGATACAACGCAGCGCCGTCGGATATCCGACGGCGCCCTTTGTTTATAATATTAAGGCAATACCGCACACCCCAATTGTGCGGTATTGCCTTAAAGAATTTCCCTATGTGCTTCAACGACCTTGTATTCCGCCGTTTTGAACTGCTCTGTTTTTTCGTTCAGCGGATCTGAATATTTAAACGCTTTCATTTTGATTGTTTGTCCCGGCTCCAGCCTCCCGACATAAACCGTGTCGTCGGATAGCAGCTTCCCGTCCTTTCCGATCGCCTCAATCGTCACGCTGAAGGAGCTCGCGTTGTCCGATTTGTTTTTCAGTGCAACATCGAGTGAAATTTCGTTGTAAAGCCCGTTGCTCGTGATGTTCAGCTTTTCCAAGGAAACATCCAAATATTTTGCCATTATTTCCTGCGTTGACTCCGCCGTTCCCCCACTGAGCAATTCTTGCGACATCACATTCGTTTCTTCTATATGCTCCAACGTTCTTTTCAAAACCGCCGAACCGACGGTTATGTAGATTACAACAAGCACCGCAATAACAACAAGACGCACAATAAAGCCCCTGAGTGCCGATTTCGCTCTTTGCGGCTCCTTTCTTTCGTATACCGCATAAAGAATCAATCCGACAAGCGGAAAGAAAAAGCCTAAAAGAGCAAATGCCGCACTCGGCTTATCCTGACTCTCCGCACCCGACAGCGGCGTTCCGCACCTTTGGCAAAACGCAGCGTTTTCATCCTGTTTTTCTCCGCAATTCGAACAATACATAATACTTCCCCTTTTCTGATTTTACTTCATCAAAAGCTTTTCCTTGTTGAGTGTTTTTATATCCTCGTAGCTTGCATTAAGCCGGGCAACAAGCCGATTGATTTCAGGATTTTTTGACCGACATTTGACGCAGACGATATTTGTTTTCAGCCACATATATTTCGTTTTTTTAAGCGGATTTATATTCAAATGAGTATACATAAAAAATCCGCCGTCAGCACTCATATTAAATCTTTCGGTTGCCATGCTGTATGCGGCGTCCTCCGAAAAATCCTTGCGGTTGAAAGCAAACACTTCGGAAATCATCTTCCCGAGAGCGTTCAACGCCCACATGTTGTGCCGTATAGCATTTTCCAGAGCCGTCACAACATTTTTATTATCGCTTTTAACCATTTCCTCAATCAGCTGCGCCGTGTAAGGAAACACGCATTTCATTTCTTTGTCCATATTTTTTATTGTAAATTCATCCGTGAAATAATTTATCGTTTCGGGCGATGCCTGTGAAACGGCCTCCACCAGATTCTCGTTAAAGTTCTCCCTGTACCGAATCGGAAAGTTGGAGTAACCGCAAACAAAATACAGATCAGGCGTTTCGCGTGCGTGTAGCATTTCAAGCATTTTGAAATCGCCGTTTTCGATTGCCAGTGCCGCCAGATCGGTGCGCAACTTATCTGTTTCACGAAGCTTCGGTCTCAAAAAATCGTATTCCTTTAAGGTTTTGCGTTCAATGCTTGTATCGGCACCGAAAGAAGTGCTGTAATCGTTTTTTTGCGAATCGACGAACCAAATGTATTTTTTGTCCACAAGATATTTCAGCAAATCATAGTTTTTAAATTTCAGCGCATAATCAATTACGGTCATACCGTATTCGTCGGCGTTCAGAATAATTTTGTCGTCACGGTTAATAAATTTATCCCAAAAATCCCGGTCGGCGGAAAGAGCAAAATTATAATTCGTGTAGCGGTATTCGTTTGAAAGCAGATGCTCCTTTGCGCCGAGTATTTCCTCACAGGAAACCTCCAAAAGCTCGGAAAAATATCCGAGATCCTCAAGCTGTATTCCCTTTTTGCCCTGCTTGATTTGCGAGAGCTTATTTGCCATCTTATCAATTTCATCCTTCGGCGGCTCACCGTACTCCGGACATTCAAGCTTTAGCAGTGCTCGGCAAAAATTACGCGTGGAACCGAACTTAATATCTATAAGCTCCGTCAAATGTTTTCCTATTTTCTCATTGGCTGCTGTCCTGAACATTTTTAATCATCCTTTCATTACAAATTATAACATAATTTTCATAAAAAGATATATTTAAAGAGCATATATAAAAACAACATATTTTCATTGAACAAAAAAGTATATGCAATTTGCATATATCGCCGTCGCCGCAGGAAACACATCCGATTGTGCGATTTTGCCTTTTATGTTCACCGACGGCAGATATACATTGCAACGGCGGTCATATCGTCACGCTGTTTTCCGAGCTTGCGTTCACAGGCGGAGTTGACAATAAATTCGGCAAGCTCGCGCGGGCTTTTTGCCGTGTCCCAAAGCTTTATTTCCTGCTGAATCCAGCCGTTGCAGTCGCCGAGGATTCCGTCGGAAACCATCAGAACAAGATCACCGTCCTCAAGCTTTGCCGTCGCCTTTGAAAAGCCGATTTCACGCAGTATTCCGATCGGCAGAGACGCCTGCTCAAGAGCCGCAACGCTGTCGCGGTGACGGATAAATGTGGCGGCGGCTCCCGCTTTCATAAAATCGGTGCGACCCGTGTAAAGGTCAATGCAAACCACATCGAGCGTTGCAAGGGATTCGTCGGAGCTTTTCACAAGCAAGGCGGAGTTTGCTATCGGTAGGGCACAGTCAAAGCTGAGTCCCGATTTGATGAGCTTGGAAAACAGCTCTGCTGCCATAGCCGAATCGACTGCGGCACGGCTGCCTGTTCCCATACCGTCGCTGAGAACCGTTATGTGCCGCCCGTCCGAGTCGCGGAAGCTTCTGTAATAGTCGCCGCACACCTTTATATCGTCGGTTGAACGGCTGAACGCTCCGACCTCAACGTGAAAGCACATTTTCTGGCTGAATTTCAGCGTACATTCGTCGCCCCTGTCATCCGGCTCCGGAAGCTCAAGAGCCGTGCCCGTTGCCATGGACAGTGCTTCGGTGAACTGCGTGATGTTGAAATTTTCGCGCGGTCTGGACACCGTGAGACTAACGGAAATTCTGCCGAATTTGTCAAGGTAGCTCTCCGATGTGACGACGTTCAGCCCCGATTCGCGTGCTTCTTCTCCGCAGCGTTCGGATATCTCCGCGTCAAGATTTATATCCTCGTCAAAATCACAGGCAATGTCGCGGAGAATGTCCGCCATGCTTTTGAACTGGTCGGACATAAGCCCCTGCATCTGGTCAACCTTTCCCTGCGCGCCGAGCGACGCAACATAGCTCATATATCGGAGCTTGATTTTTTCTTTCATTTCGTCAAAGCAGTAGCAGGATTCGGGAAAATTCTTCGGGAAATACATTTCGCTCAAATCGGCTTGCCCCGTCAGAGCCTGAGCAAGTCGGTCTATTGTCGGTTCGGACGGACAGCGGATTTCTTCACGGCAGCTACCCTTGAGGTCGCAGCCTTCACAGACCTTGCTCCAGGTCGACGAGATTGCACGTTTCAGCTCTTTTTCGTGCTGAGGCGCAAGGGTGCGTTGAACCGTATTGACGCAGTCGGAGATTTCATTGATTGCTTCCGACGCGTCGGCAAGCTTTTTTGTCAGCACACGGCTGTTGCTGCTTTTGACAAAGACGGGCGTGGGCAAATTGACCTTTTCCGACAACGACGAGAAAATGCGGTCGGGAAGAAGCAGAAAAACAATACAGGCGACCGCACTTTCCGCGATTGCAAGATACGCTTTCAGAGAGGAATCTATGAGCGCGCCGACGGCAACACAGCTCAGAAAGCCGACGGCGGAAACGTACTTGTTTTTTCTCGCAAGCTCGCCGCACAAAAGCCCCGCAAAGGCGTAGCCGACGCAAAGGAAGCCGACCTGACCGCTCAGACCCGTGCAAAGACCGACGCAGATTCCGCCGAGGGATCCGCCGTTTCCGCTTTTGAGTCTGCCGAGCGACATAGTCAGAAAAGAAAAAATCATTCCGACAACCGAGAAGCTGAAGAGAGAATATTTATAAAAAGGCATAAGGAGTATTCCGCCCGTTATGAGCGTGATCACAAGGTCGCGCGTCGTGAACCGTGCGAACTCTTTTTCGCCGAAAATCAGAGAGCTTCCCTCAATAAAAATGTATGTACCGACGCAGCACAGCACAGCTTCGTACAGTATCGTGACAAAGGTTTCCGCGTTGAAGCCCGTGGCGAGCATTATCGCTCCGCTGATGATGAGCATACTTAAAAAAGAATTTATGTACGGCGTGAATTTCAGCAGCTCTCCGTCAAGGTGACGATGACATATTGCACCGATCATACAGCAAAAAAGCGCAACGGCAAGATACTTGACCGTGTCGGTTGCGTCGAAGAAAACAAACGAGCCGATGACCGAGCCTGCGGTCGCCGCAACGCATTGAATACCCGACAGCGATGCAATGAGCGAGACGGAAAATGGGGAAATGTCTCCGGTCACAAACGGGTTCATCAGAAGGAATCCGAACAGGAACGACAGCACGCTTTTGGCGACGGGCTTGAACTGAAGCTTCGGAGGCTTTTCACCCGTCTTATCTATGACAAATTCTTTCACTCTTGTTTTCAACATAAAAACTTCTCCCGAACAAATAATTTCTTGAGGCAATACCGCACAAATTGATGCGCACGCCTTAGGCAAATTGCCCCGTGTTGCCCTTATTACATTTTATAACCGTAAACGGAAAAAACAGGTCGAAAAGAAAAATCATTCGGACGCAACTTTTAGAGGAACTTTGAAAATAAAAGGCGTTTTGTCTTGTATTTTGTCCCCGATGTATGTTAAAATAAATCAATTATATCGGGTAACCGAAGGTTACTTAGAATTGAGGACGACTTATGGATACAGAAAAGCGCACGGAGCGCGATGATCTTATAATAGGCAGAAACGCAGTATCGGAGGCACTCAGAAGCGGCAGGGCGATTGATACCCTGCTCGTCGCCAAGGGTGAGCGCAACGGCTCAATCGGTCAGATACTTGCCAAGTGTCGAGACCTCGGAATCGTTATTAAAGAGGTTGACAGAAAAAAGCTTGACTTGATTTGCAATTCGGCTACCCACCAGGGCGTTGCAGCCTATGCGGCTTCCCACGAATACGCAAGTATGGACGATGTATTTGCGCTTGCAAGGGAGCGCGGAGAAAAGCCGTTTATTATTGTATGCGACGAGCTGGAGGATCCGCACAACCTCGGAGCGATACTCAGAACCGCGGAAGCGACGGGAGTACACGGAGTGATTATTCCAAAGAGGAGGAACGCTTCGCTGAGCTATGTTGTCGGAAAAGCGTCGGCGGGCGCAGTCGAGTATGTTCCGGTTGTCAGAGTTTCCAATATTGCTCAGACGATGGAGGAGCTTAAAGAAAAGGGCGTATGGTTCTACGGCGCGGATATGGACGGTGAAAGCTGGTGCGGCGTGGACTACGACGGCGGAGTGGGTCTTGTCATCGGCTCAGAGGGCAAAGGAATCAGCCGCCTTGTCAGGGAAAAATGTGATTTTATTGTTTCTTTGCCGATGAAGGGCAAAATAAATTCTCTCAACGCTTCCGTTGCGGCGGGCGTGATTATGTATGAGGTCGCGAGACAGCGGTCGGGAATTAAAGCAAAGGGGTGAGAACCTTGTCAGAACTTAACAACGAACAGCTTATGGAGCTCATTGAAAGCATAAAGAAAAAGAACGGCGGCGAAACGAACGCCAGAAACTGGTCGAAGGAGGATATTGACCGTCTTTTGGAGCTGACCGACAGGGGTAAACAGCTTGAAAGGCTGGAGGATGCTCGGGAGACCGCTGAGGAGAAGGAGATTTTGCCGACTGTCGAAAAGCGGGAAACGACCGCCGTCGAAGAGACTGAAATAAGGGCTGCCGAGGAGCCGCACGTTTTCGATATTTCCGAAGAGCATGAAGCTGTTAAGGCGGACGAGAAGCTCCGCGACATAATGAACGGAACCGCCGAACCGAAAAAGGAAGGCCCGCTCATTTTTGCGAAAAAAGCCTTTATGTCCTTCACCGAAAAATTGAAGGACAGCGGAAAAAAGCTGTTTGATTCATTTAAAAGCATTCCCGAAGAAAAAGAGGAACGTTATGAGCTTGAGGACGATGAAGCCGACATTGATTTTTCCGACGGGGACGAGAACGACGAGGAAATGATTTTTCGTGAGGAGGAGAAAACAAAAGCTATTCCCGATATCGGCGCAACCAGAGAGATGTACATTGAAAAGCCCGGAATTGTTATGAAAAAGGGCGAGGCTCAGGAGGACTTGGAGGGAGCCCCGATAATTATGTCCGCCGACGATGTGCTCGAGGATGAAGCCGTTTCGGAGAGCACGGAAAATTCCGTCAGTGATTTTAAGGATAAAATCAGAACCGCCGAGCTTGACGGACAGATGGTTTTCACCGGAATGGACACTGAGGACAATACGCCGACTCAGATTGACGAAAGTGAAGCCGAAAAGGAGCTCTTTGAAAAGCGCAAAGAAAAGATCAGCAAATTCGCGCTCATAGATAAGGAAGAAAATAATGATCCCTACGGTATGGATCCCGAAAGCAGCCGTATAGGGGAGCTTTTTGCCGCGAGCGAGGAAAGACCGCGCAGGAAGGAATCCGAAAGCTTTGTCGGCATAGAATACTCTCAGACAAAGGATTCAAGACGGGTTATAAGATACCTGAACACACAAAAGAAAAAATCCCTTAACAAGATTGTCGGACTTTCGGCGATTCTTGCGGCGACGATTCTTGTCAGTATTTTCTCAGCGTCTTCAACGACGATTGCCGGCGACAGAATACTCACAATTTTTTCCAATTTCGTTTTGCTCTGTCTCGGACTTGTTGTCGGAAGTCAGACGATAGTCAACAGCATTGAAATGCTGAAGAAAAAGAAGATAAATATAAACACAATGATTTCTCTTTCGGCTCTTATTTGTTTCTTCCAAAATCTTTTGATGCTTGTTTTTTATTTTGCCGACAGCAACACCGTCAGCGTCTTTTCGGGAGCGGGTATCGTTCTCCTGCTGACGGGAGAAGTAAACAATTATATTGTTCATTCAAGAACGGTTGACGCAATGGAAATGTGCACGGGGGACAACCGAGACAAGCTTTACAGCATCGAGGGAATTACCGACGATAAGGACGCCGTCGAGCTTGCAAAGAATGTTAAAAATACAAGTCCGCGAATAAGATTTTCCTGCAAAACAAAATTTCCCGCACATTTAATCGAGCTTTGTATGAGCGAGACTGCCGCAGACGGAGCAACAAGAATTTTGCTCCCTGTCGTTGCGATTTTTGCACTGATAAATCTTGCCGTTGCATGGGCGGTCAAACGGGATTTTGCAACAGGCTTTGCGGCGTTTTCGATAACCCTTTCAATGTGTGTTCCGGCGTATGCGACCTTGCTTTACGAGCTGCCGCTGAGCTGGATAAATCAAAAGTTCAACAAGGACGGCGGAATGATATCCTGTCAGGAGGCAGTGAATGAGCTTTGCCGAACTAATGTTGTCATTCTCGACAGCAAGGATCTTTTCGACCGGAAAGCCTGCGCCATGCACGGCTTCAAGGATTTTAAAAATGTCCGTCTTGACGACGCGATGCTTTATGCCGCCGCAATGGTTATACGTTCGGGCGGACCGCTCACGGGAGTGTTTGATCAGGTCGTTGTAAACAGGCGCGATATTCTTCCTGCGGTCAAGTCGTTCAGCTACGAGGAAAAGCAGGGTATTTCCGGCTGGATTTTCGGTCAGAAGGTCGTCCTCGGAAACAGGCTGATGATGCTTAATCACAACATTGAGATTCCCGAAACGGTTGATGAGGACAGATATCTGATTGCCGGACATGAGGTTATGTATCTCGGAATCGCGCATAAGCTTGCGGCAATGATAGTTGTGGACTATGCACCGAACGAACAGATCCGACCCTATCTCAAAAAGCTTCGCGACAGCGGAGTAAGCATTCTTGTCAGGAACTGTGACCCGAATGTTACCGAAGCCATGATTTCAAGCTGCTACGATATGCGGCTTAACAATATAAAAATTTTAAATTCATCTTCGGGCAGAATTTTTAAGAAATATAAATCCCGTCCGAAAATGTCGTCGCGGGCGGTTGCCATTCACGACGGTACACCGTATACATTTATGAAGAGTCTTTGCCTTGCCTCAACTCTCCGACAAATGTTTAAGGTTTCGGGACTGCTTTCCATCATCGGAACGCTGATGGGATTTGTAATCGTGCTGATACTTTCGGTGATGAATGTTATATGCGATTTGCCGGAAATCTTTGTCTTGCTGATGCAGATACTTGTGACGTTCGGCTTTATCGGAATCGTAAAGGTTGTCAGTCTCAGCAATTCCGAAAAGTAAAAACTCCCGAGGGGCTGTCGCAGCACAGCCCCCGTTTACTGCAATTTTCATTGAAAAGAAAAAGAAAGAGGCTTTGTTATGATAAAATTCGGTGTTATCGGTTCCGGGTGGATTGCCGAGGAATTTGTGAAGGGCGCGGAGCTTGTTGACGGCTTTGTCTTTTCGGCAATGTATTCGCGTTCGTATGAAAAAGGAAAAAATTTCTGTGAAAAATTCGGCAGGATTCCCGTTTTTACCGAGCTTGAGGCTTTTGCAAAAAGCGACATTGATGCCGTTTACATTGCAAGTCCGAATTTTCTGCACTATTCACAGAGCAAATTGATGCTTGAAAACGGAAAGCACGTTCTTTGCGAAAAACCGATAACGGTAACGCCCGACGAATTTACAGAGCTCAGTGGCTTGGCGAAAGAAAAGGGTCTGGTCTATACCGAGGCAATTATGATGCTGCACCTTCCCCAACGCGAGCTTATAAAAAGCAAGCTTGCATCACTCGGAAAAATATCGACGGCTCATTTCGATTTTTCACAGCTTTCCTCAAAATATCCCGCTTTGCTGCGCGGAGAAAATCCGAACATTTTTAATCCGGAAATGAAAACCGGATGCTTGCGCGACCTCGGTATTTACTGCTTCTATCCCGCAATAGATTTTTTCGGTGTTCCGAAAAAAATAATTTCCTCCGCGGGCTTTGTCGAGAGCGGAGCGGACGGATACGGAGCTGCAATATTTGACTATGACGGTATGCAGGTCACTCTCACTTATTCAAAAATCGGTCAGGATCAATGCGGCTCGCAAATTATCGGTGATAAGGGCACAATGAGGCTCGGCTCGATTTCAAAGCTTACTGATGTTTCCGTACTTTATTCCGACGGAAAAACGGAGGAGCTTGTCGGAGAAGTCGAAAAGCATATTTTGATGAGCGAAGAGGCAAAGGATTTTGTAAATTACATAAAAAACGGTTCGAAAATTCCCGAAGAAATTAACAGAAAAGTTTTGGCGGTTTCGCAGGCAATGTTTACCGTAAGGAATCAGTGCAAAATTAAATAAACGAATAGACATTTTTAATTTTTACTTTAAAGTCAATACCGCACAAGCAATGCGTGCGGTGCAATTTGTGCGGTATTGACTTAATACTTTTTGAATAGTTTATAAAAAAAATGATTGACGAACCCGCATAAATATGTTAAAGTAATATATATGTAAAGGTGCGTCATTAGGACAAGTGCCCCCTTTTGTATAAATGCGCAAGATGTTGTACCTTGTACTTTTTTGACCGCAAGACTGAAACCTTTTCAGCGGATCTTACACGGATGGAGAGTGTCGCAATATGGCAGATAACAAGAAAAATACCGGATCCGGCAGCAGACTGAGAACCCTCGAGCTGAGATACAGACCGGTATTCGATATACATTTGAATATGGCGATAGACTACGAAATATCCATGCTTATCAACGACAGGATAATGGGAGTTATGCTTCCGAAGCTCTTTGTCCCGGTGGCTGAGAAATCGAACCAGATTGTCCAGCTCAACCTTTGGGAAATCGAAGAGGCTTGTGAAGCCATAAAACGCTGCGAAGCGAGAGAGGCTGACCTGAATTCGATAATTGTGGAGATATCCGTTAAAAGCTTCGCGAAAAAGAATTTTGTAAATCAGGTTAAAAAAATTCTTGACAAACATAATGTTTCCCCTGACAGATTCTGCTTTGATATTAACGAGAGTATTTTGGAGGCCGTCAAGGAACAGGTTATTGAAAATATTACGGCTTTCAGGGAGATGGGACTCAAGGTTTCGATTAACGACTTCGGACTTGAATATACGTCGCTTTCCCACCTCGCTCACTACGATGTCGATTACATAGGGCTTCACAAGAGCCTGCTTGACGGAATTATGACGAGTGAAAAGGTGCAGAATACGGTTCAGGGAATTATTGATTTCTGCAAGAAAATCGACGCGCAGGTCAGGGTCGACGGAATAGAGTCAAAGGAGATGTTTGATCTTCTCAACAAGATGGGAGCGGATCAGTTCACCGGATCGTATTACGGCGACGCGATAAAAGAAAAACAAATCAACTAAGGAGTGATCGGCTTGGCTAAGAAAGATAAGAAAAATCAGTTTTCCGGCGACGCTTCGGCTCCGGAGCAGGATCGTATGAGCCGATACGGCGTGAAAAGAGAAACAAAAAAGGTAAAGAAAAGAGAAGCCGTTATCAGAATCCTCCTCATTGTTCTTGTTCTTCTTTTGCTTTTCCTTTCCGTAATGTTCGGATGCTCCGCATACATAAATGAAGCAAACAAGTACAACGAAGCGATTAAGAATATTTCCCTTTATGATGTTCCGGATATCAACAGCTTTGAGGATTTGAAAAAAGTTGTCGATAACATGGACAAGGAGACTCAGGCGATAAGCACGGCTCTTAATGATCTTGAGCTTACTCCGGGTCAGATCAGCTTTATAAAGGAAAGACTCAGACATATCAAGGAAGAAATCGAAAAGATTCTCGATGCGGATATCGACCTCGGCGACAAACCGACGTCCACGGCAAGAGAGGTCACTTCTGTTCGAGAAGTTACAAGCGTTCGCATAACACGCTTGCAGCGGATTCAGGAGATAACAAGGGTCATTGAGCAGAGAGTCGAGAGAATCGAGACGGTGATCAACACGGTTGAAAAAGAAGTTACAAGCGTCAGACCGGTTGAAATAACCCGTTACAGCGATGTTACAAGGTACAGCGACATAACGCGGTACAGTGATATTACTAGACTCAGTGAGGTTCCGACATATGTAACCCGCTACAATGATGTAACCCGTTATAATGACATAACGCGATACAGCGATGTCACAAGAGTGAGCGATGTTACGCGGGTCAGCGATGTCACGAGAGTGAGCGATGTTACGAGAGTGAGCGATGTTACACGGGTCAGCGATGTTACAAAGATTGTCGAGGTTCCGAGCGTAGTTACAAGCATCAGCGAAGTAACAAGCATAAAGGAAGTCGAGGAAATCAAGGAAGTCATCAAGGAAGTCATCAAGGAAGTTGAAGTTATCAAGGAGATCATCAAAGAGATTGAGGTAACGACAATTGTTACTGTTACGAGCATCAGCGAGGTAACAAGTGTTCGCGAGATCATTGAGAACAAGACAAATGTTACCGATACGGGTGATTTCACGGCAATGATTAACAAGTCCGAGACGACAAGAGGCTTGCTTCTTTCGGAGTCTAAGGAGTTTACGGATATGGCCGCGGTTCTAAGCGGTGCCAGCTGTGACGATATGGGAGACTGCACATACACATGGCTTCCGTCTGCAAGCGAGCTTGACAGTATTGACGGATCACATAACCGTTCGAATGGCAAGGAGTTCTTCGCCTACACCTTCTATGTAAAGAATGTCGGCGATGTCGACGTCAGCTATACGGCGAACCTTCGAATTGAATCGGTTAATCTTGATGCAGATGAGGCAGTCAGAATAATGGTTATCAGAGACGGCGGGGACCCCACTATATACGCAAAGCCGAAGAAGGGAACAACCGACGAATTTGATATAAATGACAAGTACAGTGAGGATGACAAGCTGTTCATAAACGATTCAACGGTTATGCAGGACAAGGACATTCTCACAAAGGCCGGCAGCTACCATAAATATACGGTAGTAATGTGGCTTGAAGGCTGGGATCCTGATTGTGTCAACGACATTTTGGGCGGCAGCATTAAACTTTCAATGAAATTTGATTATGATTTTGTCTAAGCTTGGTGACGGGAAGTTTATTCCTATCAAAATCAAAACATTGAATTTTAATCAAACGCTCCGAAAGTCGAAGATATTTCGGATAAAACTTGTGCGTTTGGCGGCGCGTTAACGGTCGCCAAAGCATGAAATCTTTATGGAGGTAAAGATAAATGAAAAAGACATTCAAAAAGCGCGCATTCATTTCTGCCATTGCAATGCTTATTGTATCTGCCATCGTTTTGACATCGGCTACATACGCATGGTTCTCAATGGCTAAGAGAGTTGAAGTCGAGTCTATGGAATTGAACGTCACTTCACCCGAAGGCATTCAGATTTCTGCTAACACTTCAGCGTTCACAACAAAGCTTACTGTCGACAACATTAAGGGCACCGATGAAACAGCTGCCGGAAAGCGTTTCAATGCTTATGCAGACCACATGAACAATGTTCCCGAGATGGTAAAGCCGAGTTCAACCACTTTCAGTATCAGTAGTGGATTTCCAAAGTGGTTTGAAGGTTCTATTAATGATTTAGGAACCTTGGATCTTTCTGCTGTCGAGGAAATCAGCAGCGGCTTTGTAGCATTTGACATTTTTGTGAAGGTTAAATCCCAGACTACTGTTAAGTTTGGTTCGTCAACAGTTACCTGTGCAGGCAACGACGAACTGCCGACAGCGATGAGAATCGCTCTTGTAAATTGCGGTACGGTTGAAGAGAAGGCAGATGCATCGAAAATTTCGTTAGCAACACCGAAATATGCTACTCTTTATGAAGTGGATGCGACAAGACATACTGCAACAGCAACTATTGCCGGTGCAACCGGTGTTATGACAACTACCGGCGCGCAAGCAGAAGGTAAGGGAGTGCCGGTGAGTACGACTTATAAAAATGTTGGTATCGGAATGGTATTCGCGCAAATGTCCACACGTCCGGTAACAACAGCTGATAATGCAACAATCAGCGTTGCTGGAGGTATCTCTCGTGTAAGAGTTTACATGTGGATGGAAGGTAACGATGTTGACTGTGCTAACGATGTTGCAGGTTCAACGATTAACTTCAACCTTGTTCTTGAAATAGACTAATTATCTTTTTCCGGAGCGTACGGATTTATAATCCGTTATTAACCCGTCACTTTGGGAGGGTGACGCCGTTATCGGCGTCACCCATAACCGGAGCTTAAAAAAGCGATTTACCCATACAGTATTCTGTGTCGGTAAATGACCTTTTTAGGCAAAAGAAATACAGGGGTGAATGTTTGATAATGAATGAAAAAGGTAAGAGTATATGGGGTGTCATATCGGATATACTGCTGATTATTATCATAATAATCGCGATAATCATAACCGTTATGACATTTACATCCAAAAATTCGGAAGCCGGCATCGGAAATGTGCTCGGATATACTCCTTTTGCGGTACAGTCTGATTCAATGAACTCCGGCGAACCGTCCGGATTCGGTTCGGGAGATTTGATTATTTCAAAAGAAGTCAAAGATCCGAATGAACTCAAAAAGGGAGATGTTATCACCTATTCGACCGTCATTGACGGAGAAAACGGCAAAAAGATTCGTGGGTATAACACCCATAGAATCAGTGAAATTGAGTATGCAGGCAACGGTTCTGTCTATGCTTTCGTGACGATGGGTGACGCCGTCGGAATGGAGGATACCGTGACTGTTCTCCCCGATGAGGTTCTTGCCAAGCAGGTTCATTCCGGCATTGATGAAAACGGAAATAAGCTAACGGGAATGAAAATTTCAAACTTCGGTTCGGCACTCAGCTTCCTCCAGAGCAGAACAGGATTTATGATTTGCATTATTATCCCGCTTGCGCTGTTCTTTATTTGGCAGATTTATAAGCTCATAGCTATGTTTATGACGGCAAAGGCAGAAAGTCTCGATGAAGAATCGAAACGCCGCGTAATCGAAGAATATCTCGCCGAGCAGAACAAGGATTCGGAAGAAAAAACAGAAAAATAACATTCAGCTCATAACCGTATAAATCAATAAAAAACAGAGGGTGACCGAAATGACAGTAACAAAATTCCTTGCAGAATTCTTAAATCAATTTTTCGTGAAAGGCATCTGGGGTATATTCAAAGGAATAGGACTCGGTATTGCCAACATTTTTAACATTCCGCAGTACATAAAGATTTTCAAAGCCTGGTCCGGTGAGTTCACAATTGTTGATTGGCTCCTTGCAATTGTTGCGGTAATTGCAACGCTGGCAGTTCTTGCCGCGATAGTAATTCTTGTCGTTGTACTTGTTAAGAAATACATAAGAGTAAGAAAAACTCTTGTCGACCAAGAGGAGCTTCTTATGGAGGTCGGCAATCTCAACCGTGAGGTTATCAAGCTCAATTCCGAAAAAGAGCGTATCCTTGCGATGAAGGTTTCCCAGCTCGGTCTCAATCCCGGCGAAAGTCCGTTTGATGAAAACGGTGAAGAGAGCGAAGAAAAGAAGGACGGCGAGGTTGACAAGTCAGCCGACGATTACAGCCGTTTCTACAAGTGTACGCAGGTTGATCTTGAAATTGAGAATTATGTTGCTCCTGATTTCGACAACGAAATTACGCTTCCGGAAATCTGCGAGAGATTCCGCAACTTTGCTTGCTCCCGTCTCGGTCTTTTCTATGAGATCAAGATTATCAGATTATTCCTTTCGGCATTTGCTTCAACAAGACTTATCATCCTTCAGGGTATTTCCGGTACAGGTAAAACCTCGCTTGCCTATGCTTGGGGTAAGTTCCTCAGAAATCCCGTAACCATCGCTTCGGTTCAGCCGTCATGGCGTGACCGTACCGAGATTTTCGGTTACTTTAACGAATTCACAAAGCGTTTTAATGAGACCGAGGTTCTCAAAAAAATGTATGAGGCAACATTTAAAGAGGAAATCTTCGTCACGGTTCTTGACGAAATGAATATCGCCCGTGTTGAGTATTACTTCGCAGAGCTTCTTTCCATTCTTGAAATGCCGTCAAGAGATGAGTGGGTTGTATCGCTTGTTCCGAGCGTATGGCCGACAGACCCGAAGCACGTTATCGACGGTAAGCTCAAGCTTCCCGAAAATATGTGGTATATCGGCACAATCAATAACGACGACTCGACATTCGCCGTTTCGGATAAGGTTTACGACCGTGCTATTCCGATCGACCTTAACAGCAAGGGTAAATTCTTTGAGGCACCTTACACGGAAGAGCTTAACCTCAGCTATAAGCACCTTGAGGGAATGTTCCTTGAGTGCCAGACCAAATATAAGGTTTCCGACGAAAATCTTAAGAAAATCGAAGAGCTGGACGACTATGTTATTGAGCATTTCCGTCTTGCGTTCGGTAACCGTATCGTTAAGCAGCTCAAGGAGTTTGTTCCTGCTTACGTCGGCTGCGGCGGAACCGAGATTGACGGTATTGACTTCGTCCTTGCCAAAAAGGTTTTCCGTAAGTTTGAAAGCTTAAACCTCTCCTTTATCCGTGATGAAATCGACGGACTTGTTACATATCTCAACAAGCACTTCGGCAAAGCAAATATGAACGAGTGCAAAGAGTATCTCCAGCTTCTCAAGAGACTTATGTAATCCCAAAACAGTGATTTTAACTTTTGTCAAAGGGGACATAATACATGAACAAATCATACCTTGAATTATATCTTGAATACAAGGATTATCTTGCGTCGGCAACGACCGAGAATGAGTTTTATGACGAAATGGATACTGCTATCAAGAGCGGTACGAACAGCTATTCCTTGTTTAACAGATATTTCGACAAGAGAATTGATCTCAAATGGGTTGAGGAAATTGAAGCTTGTATAATTCCCCTTGACAATATTATTCGAGTTCCGAGAAAGTTTATTGTGCAGGAAGAAGAGGTTGTTCCGATTGAACGCGCAAGGAAGATTACCAACGAATCAATCAGACACCTTGCCCAGCACACAAATATGATTGCAAAGGTTGAGGGAGACGACGTTACTCCTAACCAGATTCTCAATGTTTTCCGTGAGGAGAGCTATGAGGTTTACGAGAACAGGTTTGTTTTTACACTTATGCAGAACCTTGTAAGGTTTATAGATGTAAGATATAATGTTCTTTTTAATATTTCCGATGACGACAATATGGCATCTCTCAAAATGGAAAGCGATTTCAACCGCGGACGTGAGAAGATTCAGTATAAGCTTGAGGTTTCCGCACAGTCTGCCGGAAGCGATATCGGCGGCGAAGCAGGTCCTGAGGGTGAGAATGCCACAGCCTTCCAGCGTATCGAAAGAATTAAAAGAATCATCAATGAATATGCTGCTTCTTCATTTATGAAGGAGCTCAGAAACTGTGTTCCCGTCAGACCTCCGATTATGAGAACAAACGCCATCCAGAAAAACCCGAATTTCCGCGCTTGCCTGAAGCTTTGGCAGTTCATCCAGTCTTATGATGAGCTGGGCTATGAAATCACAGTCAAAGAATCCAACGATATGGTCAGTGCCGAATATATGAATGAGCTTAATCGTATGGCAGCTATGAACTATATGATGCTCAAAGCAAACACACTTTCCGAGGATGCAGTCGGTAAGCAGAAGAAACGTAAGCTCAAGCCTAAGCTTCTCAAGAGATTGGCAGAAGAGCTTGTTCTCGACTATGATATGGAAGAAGTCGAGATTCAGCGGGTGTTTGTCGATGAGGTCAGACGAGTCAGCCGTAAGAAGCTTGAGGGAGAGAAAAAAATTCAGGAGGCTATCCAGCGTGCCCTTGATTCCGAGAATGCACGTAAAAAGGCTATTGAGGATAAAATCAAGGCGAAAATTGCTCACGAAAAGGAAATGGAGCGTCGCCGAATTGCTCGCGAAAGAGAAAGAGCGCGTATTGCGAAAGAAAAAGAAAAGCAGAGACTCAAAAGAGAAAGAGAACGCGAAAAGGCTCGTATTGCAAAGGAAAAAGCCCTTGCAAAAGAGAAAGCGAGAAAAGAAAAAGAGAGAGCAGCAAAGCTCAAGGCGCAGGAAGAAGCTCGCATTGCGAAAGAAAAGCAGCGTGAAGAAATGCGCATAGCTAGAGAAAAGGCCGCAAAGCTTGCAAAGATAGAAAAAGAAAAGGCTGCAAAGGCTAAGGCAAAAGAAAAAGAGCGTAAGGCAAAAGCTCTTGCAGCTCAGAAAGCCAAGGAAAAGGCTGCTGCGGCTAAACAGCGTGAAAAAGCCGCAATAGCAAAGGCGAGAGCGGCAGAAGCCGAAAAACAGCGTTTGGCAAAAGAAAAAGCAAAGCAAAAAGAAGCCGCAGCGAAAGCGGCGCAGGCTGAAAAGGATCGTATAGCTAAGGAAAAGGCGAAACAGAAAGAAGCCGCAGCAAAAGCGGCGCAGGCTGAAAAAGATCGTATAGCTAAGGAAAAGGCGAAACAGAAAGAAGCCGCAGCGAAAGCGGCGCAGGCTGAAAAGGATCGCATAGCTAAGGAAAAGGCGAAACAGAAAGAAGCCGCAGCGAAAGCGGCACAGGCGGAGAAGGATCGTATAGCCAAAGAAAAGGCTAAGGAGAAGGAACGTCTGGCAAAGGAAAAAGCCAAAGAAAAGGAGCGCGCCGCCAAAGAGAAAGCCAAGGCAAAAGAAAAAGAGCGAATAGCGAAAATGAGAGCGGCTGAGGCTGAAAAACAGCGAATTGCCAAGGAAAAGGCAAAGGAAAAAGAGCGCGTTGCCCGTGAAAAGATAAGGGCGCAGGAGAAAGCCGCAAAGGAAAAAGCCAAAGAGAAAGAGCGCATAGCTCGTGAAAAAGCAAGGGAAAAGGCAAAGGAGCAGGAACGCCTTGCGAGGGAACGAGCCAGAGCGAAGGAAGAAAAGCTCAAGGCTGATAAAAACGCAAAGAAAGCTTAAGGCTATACCGCACAATTGTAGAGTGCGAATTGTGCTATGGTTTAATCAGCGGTTACCGAACAAGGCGTGCGCCTTAATTTGTGCGGTATTGCCTTAAATAACAATTTTTGTTATACCGATCGCGTAGAAGCGTGGAAGCTATGAGGTCGGAAGACAGTGGAGGTTTTATTATGATTAAAAGGAGATTAGAAAGGGTTGCGGTAACGCTGCTCAGCGTAGCAATGTTACTGTCATCAACCGGAATCGCGTCGTCGTTGGCAATCAACGGAAGCGATGAGTCCGGTTCTGCCTCCACAGTTAATTCTTCCACGTCGGTTTCACAAGAGGGCGGAGCGATCACAACCACAGCGGTAACGACCGAGGGCGGAAAGCTTGTCAGCGACAATAAAGGAACCGGTACGGCAGCGGATCCGTACAGGATTGAAAACGCCGTTGATTTTCTTGCGATGCAGGATAAGATAAATCTCACAACGAGTGCCGACAAATATTTTGTTCTTACAAGTGATATCGACCTTTCCGAAATAACGGCGGAGGATTTCATCTCCAACCGAGTTTATTCGGGTTCTCTTGTTTCGGCAAGCAAGACTCTCGGTGAAGCTTCAAAGAATGTCCGGTTTGTTCTTGACGGCAACGGTCACAAGATAAAGGGTCTGAATGTCACGTTTACCGAGGGCGAGAGCTTTGCAATCTTCGGATATGTGAACGGCAGATCTACAATCAAGAATCTCACGGTCGACAAGTGCGTTTTCAGTGTGGAAACGGATGCTAAAAGCTGTGCAATTCTTGCCTGTGAGAATGACGGTACAATATCGTCCTGCGAGATTACATATTCTGTTCTCACTATGAAAAATGCGACAAACGCAGGTATGGCAGCTGCGGTAAACGGAGGAACTGTTACGGGCGTTAAGGTTCTCGGAACCCAGTCCAATGCCGGCGGAGCAACGAAAGCCTCACACACGCTCAGCGGATGCGGAACTGTCGGCGGAGTTGTCGGTCACAACAGCGGAAAAATCACTAAGGCTTCCGCAATAAACGTCGGAGCATTTATTGATTCATCACTTTCCGGAAAGACCGTATACGGCGGAATTGTCGGCACGACCTCCGGCACGGTTTCCAACAGCTTTGCTTCGGGCAATGTTACGGGAACAAAAGCAGCGGATGTTGTCGGCGGAATTGCCGGTTCGGCTTCCGACGGTGCGGCATTTGTTAATGATTATGCACTTGTTGCACTTCGTTGTGCGGCAGGCGGAAATGGACTGGTCGGCTCGGGTGCAAGCTCACAGATGCTGACCGACTGCTATTGGTCAAGCACCGTCAGCGGCAGGGACTTCTCCGTTACCGATGATGTTACGGGTGTCGGCGATATCGAATCGCTCGGCTTCAAGGTTGTCAAGGTCGGAGAGACAAAAACAGTTTCTTCTTCCGATTTGTCAGTTGTATGGGGCAAGGCGAACGTAACGGTTAAAGGCAATTACGGCAAATCGGGCGACGGTATATCACTTGATGTCGGCTCGTCGTCTGCTCGTGTTACGGGCGTGACTGCAAACACAGCAAACAAGCTTGAATACACAGCGGAGATTGAACTTCCGTCATCTGTCGGCGCGGGTTCGGTTACCGTTTCGCAATATTTTAATCTTCCGATTATCGTCGTTTCGGCAAGCACCGAGGGCGACGGCTCAAAGAACGCTCCTCTTGGCATAAGCAACGCGTCGGAGTTTAATCTTCTTCGCTATGCCGACGGAATTTACGCAAAGCTTAACAAGGACATTTCCTTTGATGAATCAGCATTTGCTTTCGGAGGCTTCCTTGACGGTAACGGTCACACGGTCAACATCAAGGCTCCTGTATTTACAGAGCTTTTCGGAACACTTGAAAATGTAAGCTTTGTTGCAAAAGCTGACATTTCATCTGCTGTACTCGGCAGAGCGATCGGTGCCGAAGCAACGGACGTAACCGTCAGCTTTGCGGACGGAGCTAAATTCAATGCGACGGGCGCAAGCTCAGGCGTTATGTTCGGCACCGTTTCGGGCAAGAGTGTTCTTGACGGATGTCGAGTAAAGGCAAATGTGGTTATTGTCGGTGAGACGACGAATTTCGGCGCACTTGCAGGTACAATAGACGGAAAAGGAACCAAGGTTACCGACAGCGGTGCCGGCTCCGACATTACCGCTTCGGCAAAGGCAGCAAATGCTGCGATCTCGGTCGGAAGTGTAACGGCGTCTGATGTAAGCTTCACCAATTGCTATGCTTCGGGCAAAAACAATGCGGGTAAATTCTCGTTTGTTGCGTCGATTACAGCAAATGATACTTCATTTACAAATATTTATACAAGCAAGGGCGCACAGAACGGCGCAGATTTTGCAAGCTACAATTTTATAGATAAGTCTCAGTTCAGCGAGTGGCAGTTTGACTGCGGAGATATCGCATTCTTCACCGGAAACGGCGGCAGCTTTGTTGCCGAGCTTCCGTCGATCGGCGTAGTGAAAGCTTCTTCGGCGACGGACTATACCGTTTCGTGCGATTCAACAAAGCTTGCGACAAGTCTCAGCGTTCAAGACGGAAAACTCGTTCTCTCCGTGAGCCGTGCGGCAGGTGTTGTCACCGTCAAGGGCTGTGCTGTAACCGTCACCGACAAAAAGACGGGGCTTTATACCTCGGTCAGCATTTCAAACGGACTTGAAAAGGATAAGACAGGCAATTACGTTGTTACAACGGCGTATGACCTTGCATATATCGGTGAAAACATCAGCGAACTGAACAAGGCGAGCTTTGTACTCAACGACGATGTGGATATGTCGGTTATCGGCTCGTTTGCTCCAATCGGCGGAACTCTTGTTCCGTTCGGCGGTACATTTAGCGGTAACGGTCATACAATATTCAATCTTAAAATAAACGGAACTTCAAAAGTCGGTCTCTTTGCTTCCCTTGAGGATGCGGAGATATCCGATCTTGTAATTGATTCCGCAAATGTCGACGCACAGGGAATGTACGCGGCTGTGCTTGCGGGACAGGTTACGGGAAAGACTGTCATCAAGAACGTAACCGTTACAAACAGTGAGGTCTCGGCAAAAGAGATTTATGCAGGTGCACTTGTAGGTTCCGTTGATTCCGGCAGCTTTGCAATCAGCGGTGTGACGGTTACTAACAGCACCGTGCAATCGAACGCAAACTATGTCGGCGGCGTCGCAGGTCGAATCTTCGGTGACGGCACGGCAAGCAATATAAAAGTAATAAACACCAAGCTCAGCGGAGCCGAATATATCGGCGGTGTTGCGGGTCTTGCGGACGGCAAAGCCTCAATAGCCGATGCTTCGGTCGAAAATACTACCGTACAGGGTGTTTCCGAGGTTTCGGGTATTGCCTCAGGCAGAGGTACCGCAACACTAACGCAGGTCAGCGTTACCGATTCGACTGTATCAACGCTTGCAAATTCTTCGGCGTTTACAGCCGGCGGAATTGCAGCAAGCTTTGCGTCTTCAATCACCGGCGCAGAGGTTACGGGAATAAAGGTTACCGGCGGAATCGCAGCGGGCGTTGTCGGAAAGACGGTAGTCAACGGCAAGCTTTCGCTTAAAAACATTAAAGTATCAGCATCAACGGTGACGGCAGACGGTGCGAACTCAACGGCGGCAGGTGTTCTTGCTGTTCACAATACCAAGGGCTCGGCTGTTATCTCGGTCTGCTCGGTTGATGCAAAAACAAGGATTGTTTCCGCTTCCGCCGCATCGGGAATTGTCGGCGACATAACGGGCGGAGAAAGCTCAATCGTTATGAATTCGATTAAATCACTTGCGGAAGTTGCGGATACCGCATCGGCGGACGCGACAGCTTCGGCAGGTCTCATCGGTAAGCTCAGTGCAGCGGCGTTGAACAATGTTCAGGTCAGAAAAGCATATATTCTCGGCACCGTAAGCGGCAGTAGGGCTGTCGGCGGATTCATCGGAGCGATCAAGGGTACAGGCGAATTTGATTCTGCATCGGCTGTGATTTCCGATTCGGTTTGTGCCGCTCAGATTAAAACGGAAGGCACAAACGAAACTGCCGGTGTGGCTATCGGTTCTGTCGAAAACGGAAAGTCCGTCAATTCGGATAACATCGGCTCAATCATAACGAATACCGTGATTTCGACCTATTTCGGCAATGTTCCTGCGTGCGGTAAAGCGACAGGCATTGAGAAATCGGGTATGACGGATATTGACAAGCCGAACGGGGCAGCAATTACTCCGTCTGTCGGAACACTTAAATCGGCAGAAGAAACAAGGATAACTCTTTCCAATCTTCCCACGGTAAGCGGCTTTGCTTTTGACTCACAGACAGGTTGGGTCTCCGAGGCGGCGGAAAGAATTGAAATTGTCTCATCGGCACAGGACACACTTGTGCTGAAGGCAATGCATCAAGCAGACCTTTCAATCGTCGGATACTATGTGCTTGCTTCCGACAGCGACGTAAGAGTTCCCGTACATTTTGCAATGAAATCCGATGTTCGCACTCCGCTCAAGGGTGAGGGCACAAGCGAGTATCCCTATCTGATTTTCAACGCCTACGACCTTGAGTCGGTAGCTTATTACGACAGCGAGAATACGTATTTTGCACTTGCGAGCGACATAAGCTTTGAGGCTTCGGATTTTGAGTTCGGCGGCGGGTTCTACAATGTCGGCAACGGTGTTGTAACTATCGGCAGTGCAGAATCGAGCTTCAAGGGAACATTCAGCGGAAGCTACAACGGAAAGATTCATTCAATCAACGGCTTGAAGCTTTCGGGCAGTACATTCGGCGGTCTCTTCGGTGCGACCGACGGAGCGGTTATTACCGATATAGTTCTTAACGGCGCAAAGGTTTCCGGAATCAACTATGCGGGCGTTCTTGTCGGCAGCGCAAAGAACACGGTAATAAAGAACATCACAATCAACGATTCTTCGGTTGACTCAACAGATTTCGGCGGAATTGCCGGTCTTGTTGCGGGTCGTGCCGAGAAGACTACAATACAAAACGTAAGGCTTAATAATTCATCCGTTTGCACAACTCTTAACGCTACTTCGGCGACCGTAGAAACAGCGGGCGGTGTTGCGGGTGTGTTTGACGGAGCTCTCAGTGCTATTCACGCTTTTGATGTGTCTGTGAAATCGGGCACAGTTGCAGGCGGGGTTATCGGTTCGACCGCCGAGGCAACCGTTTCCGACGTTGAATTTAACGGCTCTGTAAGCGGAAAGATAAGCGGCGGAATTATCGGTGTGCTTGAGAATCCCACAGGAACGTCAATCAGCAGCTGCTTTGTCGGCGGAACTGTTGACGGCGAAAGTGTTGCCGCAGGAGTTATAGCCGAGGTTGGCAGCAATGCCGAATACCTTGCAAAGGTTGAAAGAGCTCTTATCGGCGATACCGTTGTTGCAGCTAAAGCAACGGGCGAGATGTCGGCGGCAGTAATCGGAAAGGCAGATAAGAATACCTTTGCCGATAAAGAAAACATTAAGACGGACATTTTCTCCGGTGTATATTACTCGTCGTATCAGAATGAGAGTATATTCGGAACACAGGAGATTAACTCGTTCCAGAATAACGCGTTCAGCGCAACCGATCTCAGTAATATGAAGTGCCTTATCGGCGGTGCGGAGAAATCATATATTACGCTTGACGGCGAAAAGACAATCCTTGCCGAGGACTGCATAAGGCTTGCCGCCGGCAACGGTACTTACAAATCGTTTGAGCTTTGCGGACACAGCTTCGGTCTTGCTTCGGTAACATCACTTCCCGAGGGCGCGGTCAGCTACAATGCAGAGGATTCATCGCTTTCTGCAAGCGGCTCTCTGAATGGGGCAAAGCTTGTGTTCACTTACAGCAACGGACTTGAAACCGACATTCCGGTTTCGTATTCCTCCGTGCTTGCAGGCTCGGGTACAAGGAGCGATCCTTACACAGTCGGAACGGCTGACGAGTTCGCGCTGATGATGCAGAACGGCGCAAACGAGAATGTTTATTATCTTCTTACCGATGACATTGATCTCGGCGGAGTCACTTCTGCGGATAATTTCGCAGGTATACTCGACGGCGGATATCATACCGTATACGATTTCAGCGGAGAGGCTCTGTTCAGCAGCCTGAGCGGAACTGTGAGAAATCTCGGAATGGCGGGATTTGCAGTCAACTCAAGCAAGGCCGTTGATCTCGGTGCTCTTGCGGGAACTCTTAACGGAGCGACGGTTGAAAACTGTGTGGTTATTGCTGATGTGGCGGCATCCGGCAAGGTTCAGGATGCAGGTATAATTGCAGGCCGCGCAGTCAACGGAGCCAAGATTTCCGATTGCGTCACGTCGGGCAAGGTAACCGGTTCGGCTGTTCTCGCGGCAGGCGGCATAGTCGGTGCGGCGGAAAATGCTCAGATAACCAATACACTTTCGACCGCGTTTGTTTCGGCGGGCGGATATGTCGGCGGACTTGTCGGTGAAGCCGAATACACAACATTGAAAAACTCCGTTTTCGGAAATATGGTTAAGTCCGCGAAGAACACGAGCGGTAATGTTGCCGGTATGTTTGCCGACAGCTCAACAGCCGAAAATGTGCTCTTCGACAGCAGAACGGCTCTCAGCGGCAATGCGGTTGCGTCGGGCGAGCTCAAAGGAGCGCGCGCACTAGCAACAAAGGAGCTTTCGGACTATGTTGCCGACGGATTCTCCACGGGCAACGGTTATTCGGTTCCGAAAGCCTTGACGGGTACGGAACGCTCCGCAAAGTTTGCAACGGCTGTTGAATTTGCGTCAATGACAGTCAGATATCTCTCCGGTATGAATCCCGGCACGGCTTTGAACTATACGGATATCAAGACTTCGGCTGAGGTTAATTCAAACGCGGTGAGTGTTGACAAAGCGAACGGTCTTGTTGTTACTTTGATGAAAAACAAGGATTTCGGCACAGCGGACAATGCCGTAAGAAGATATGCGGAACCTGTGAAGTCAAGCTCCGCGTCGGTAAGCTATACGATCAGCGACACAACGATGACTCTCGGCGACAAGCTTGTCGGAGTAATGCTCAAGAGCAAGCTGAGCAGCGAAGCTAATTCGTTCGGTCTCTTTACAAGAATCGGTGCAGCTGCAAAGACAATCGGCGGTGTCAGTGTGACTGACGGCGGTATGTTTGTTGATCTTATTCTTCCCATCGGCTACGGATTTACGGTCAAGGCGACCGATGCAGAGGGTAATGAGCTTAAAACGGCGGATGCAGGCAGCGACGGAGTGCTTGTTCAGACAGACGATTCCAAGGATGTAAAGCTTGCAATCGAAATCATTAAGTCTGAACCCGAATGGGGCTTGAGGACAATTTGGAGCATTATTGGTAAATAAGTAGAGGGTTGATGTTACGATGAACAAGAAGTTTGCTTTTTATAAAAACTTAATATTAGCTGTGGCATCAGCCTTAACTTTGGTTGCGGTTTCCTTTGCATGGTTCAGCACATCTAACACCAATATGGTACCGTCAATTGTCGGCGAGGTTTCGAATCCAACCTATGCAAGCGTTTCGTATTTTGTTGCCGACAGCAGCGGCAATTATTCAAGGCTTGCAGGTGACATTGTGCTTAACAATTGGACATCCGGCTCTTACAAAAAATACAAAATGATTATGACCACTTCGACGGACGAGGCTCTCAAGATGAGTATGTCCATTGAGGATTTGCCGTCCGATATGAACGCAGATCTGAAAAAGTCGGTCAGCGTCAAATATAACATTTATAAAGCGACAAAGGTTACGACGGGTGGCACCGTCAGCTTCAAGGACGGAGCATATCTGTTCGGCTCAGACTATATGAGTCTTGCAGATCTCTCGAACGGTGTGATTTTCGACGGAAGATCGCTTGCGTCATACCAGACGGGAAAGAACGATGTGTTTATAATCTACTATGAAATCGGTCTTTCGGCAGACAGTCCGTCATCAATAGAGGGTCTGTCCTCATCGCTGGGAACATTGAAGATTAACGTTCAGCCGGTAGTATGAGATGAAGAAGGCAAAAAGTATTTTCTCCGTTGTTATGGCGGTTCTTTCGGCTCTTGTTTTTGCCGTCGGGTTGACCGTGTTTGTTTCCGTTCTCCATGCGTCGGCAGGCAAGGCACCGAGTGTGCTCGGATTCAGCGTTTTGCAGGTGCAGACGGGAAGTATGGAACCGGAAATACCTGTCGGCGGAATTGTTATTACGTACAAGGTGAAACCGTCTTCACTTAAGGTCGGCGACATCATAACCTTTTATTCCAACAATGTTGAAATCAGCGGCAAGGTGAACACTCACCGCATCATTGAAATCAAGGACAGTGAAAGCGGCGAAAAGATTTTCAGAACACGCGGCGACGCAAACGATGCGGACGACGAGGAGCCCGTTTACGAGAGAGATTTGATAGGCAAGGTCGTTGTAAACATCGGCACGGTCGGAAGCTCGGTTCTCGGCGTTCTCAGAAATCCGAAAATTATTTTGATTTTTATTGTTATACCGCTTATTTTTATCACGATGGGCGAGGCGGTCAACTTAGCAAAGCTGATAGCCGAATATAAATTCTCGGATCAGAAGGATGAAGAAGATGAAAAATCTTCGGAAACAAAAAATTAACATATTGCTGACGGCGATAATTATATGCGTTTCCGTGATAGCGGTCGGTCTTGTCTATGTTCCGAAGCTTGTCGGGATGGAAATGCTTGTTGTCGAAACGGGCAGTATGTCTCCGACGATAAAGCCGAACAGCATCATTTATGTGAAAGAGTATAAAGCTTTCGAGGATTACAATGTCGGCGATATCGTAACATTTACGGATAAAATTCACGGCAAAAGCTTTACCCACAGAATTGTGGAGATTGATTCCGTGAACCGCTCCTTTGTCACAAAGGGTGACGCCAACACGGAAAACGATTTGCAGCCGACTTCGGTTGATTACGCAGCCGGAAAGGTTGAAGCCGTGATTCCCTATTTGGGTTATATAGTCAAGTTTTTGCGGTATACCGCAGTTAAAATAGCTGTCGGCGCGATTTATATTGCGTGGGCGGCAATCGAGATTGAGCTGTTTACAGCGGAAAGGAAGAGGCGTTATGAGTAAGAGAATAATTGCTTTTGCTGCATCGTTGGCTGTTATTATCGGACTTATGAATTGCGGAACATCTTATGCGTGGTTCGTCACGACTCTTGAAAAAAAGCAGAGTATTTCCGTTTCTGTTGTCAGCACGGCGCAGTCGGCGAGGCTTGATGACCTGGACAGCGACAGTAAAATAATAATTATGCCCGGAGACAACCTTGTCAATCTCGACGGACAGGGAGCAATGCTCCGAATCAACAGCAATTCGACAACGGATGTTCAATTCCGAGTTTCGGTTGAGTATACGAGTTACGCTTCGGGAGCTGCCGAGCAAAAGACATATTCAGGCAACGGCAGTGATGACATTGTTGTTACATTCGCGGCAAACAAATGGTCAAAGAATGTCAACGGCAGCGGAGCTTGCTATTTCTACTATATGGGCGACGAGTATAAGTCCGAATCGGTTTCCGATATTGACAGCGTCCCGGCTGTGAACCCTGAGGTTTCCTCAATCGACGCAATATCGAGCATTGTCTATAAGGACAGCATCTCAAGAGCATATTCGGGCAAGGATATAAACATAAAGGTTAAGTTTGAGTGCAAACAGGCCGATAACGTAAGCTGGAGCAGTATTGATCTTTATCAGCTCTCGGGAACGGGCGCATGAGCCGTAAAAATGCGGCGGTAAAGCCCGGCAACATCCTCTTTAATATTTTGCTGATTGTTACGGTGATTTGCGTTGGCTTTGTCTCTTTTAATCTTGCGATGGGAGCCAAGGGCTATGCCGTTACGAGCGACAGTATGGCAAAAACGATTGAACGCGGAGATCTCGTGTATTCAAGACCCGTCAGCTTCGACGAATTGAAGGTCGGCGATATTGTTACTGTCGGCGATTCTTCGGCAAACGTATTTTTTACTCACCGAATTGTTGCGATAAATCGGGAGGAAAGAACCGTCACTACAAAGGGCGACAATAACCCGACAAACGACCCGATTGATTCGCCCGAAAAGCGTATTGTCGGAAAAATGTGGTACAGCGTTCCATTTTTGGGATATTTTTCAATAGCGTTCGGTGCGCTTTCCAAAACCAACGGCTTGATTATTTTAGTGTTGATTGCAATGGCGTTGACGGTGTTGAATATAGTTTTGACAAAAGCGAAAAAGAAAAACGGAGGTGGCAGCAATGAATAAAAGCAAAAAAATACTTTCATCTGTTATGGCGTTTGTGCTTGTGCTTTGCGTCGGATATTTTTCTATGATGTCCGAAACCTCCGCATGGTTCTATGACAGCGGAACATACGACAGCGGCGACAGCTTTGTTTTCGGAGACCTGTCGGTAAACACGAATTTTGTTGTGAGAGACAATGTTGCCCTTGACTGTGCGACCAAGCTTGCTGATGAAAAGGAAGCTCTTTTCGATACGGCGGTGCATGTTGATGAAATTAAGGTCACCAATTCGGGAACCGTTCCCGCAAAGGTACAGACCGACCTTGTCAACAACAGCGACGGAAAAGGTCTGCGTTGGTTTGTTTACACAGACGATATGCTTGTCAACGGCAGCATTAAAGAGACCGTAAAGAAAAATGTTTCATCGCTTGATGAAAACGGTCTCAAGAAATATAATGAGAGCAAGTTCGTTTATCTTGCTCCGAAGGAGTCCAAAATCGTTAAGATTGCGTGTTGGATTGAGTACGACGAGGTTGCCGACAAGCTATCGGCAGGCGACACGCTTTACGGATATAACACGGTAATTACGCTGACAGCTTCACAGAGCGTTGACGGCGCAGGGGCTTGATTGAATCGGGGTGACGGATATGTCAAAAAGGTTAAGCAAAAAGTCAATAGTTATCATTGTGGCGATTGTTGCCGTGATTGCCGTTCTGGGCAGCTCTTTGGCGTGGTTCGTTACTCAGACAACCAAGACGCAGGATTTTTCGATTTCCGGAATCAACGCGTCGGCAACCGTATATTTCCGGACTGGTGAAAATACCACGGTCAAGGCAAATAAATTCAGGGACAAGGACGGTCTGTATGTTCTCAGTCTCAACAAGGACGACGATAATTACATAGGAAAGCTTCGTGTTACGGTCAACCGCAGCGGCGCAAAGTGCTGTCTGAGGGTCAGAATGGGTTTTGAATGGCAGCTTGCCGACGGTACGGTGGCTCAGTACAGCACCAATGTTCCGTACATTTTCTACGACAAATGGTATGATAACCGCAGCGTGGACTACTGCGTGTACTATCAGGGCGACGATTTGTCGGGCAAGGCGACTTACGGCGAGCGTTCGCTGATAAAGGGATTTGACGAAAGCAGTTTTGATGTTTCCGGTTTTGAGGACGGCGTCACGGTTAAGGTTCTTATTGAGGTCGATGCCGTTCAGTTTAACCGTTATCCCCAGCTTTGGAACATTGACAAATTGCCATGGAAATAATGGAAGTTGATTTTTATGCCGAATAAGAAGAATGTGCCTGTGGCAGGTAAAACTGTCGCAGGCAAAAGCAATTTTAATAAAAAGAATGCGCAAAAAAAACGCATGGAGGCGGAAAAGAATGCCCGACGCGTTATTGAAGAAAAGGAAAAGAAGCAAAAGCAGCGCGAGAAAAGAAGCGAGGAAATTCGCAAGCAGCGACGCAAGGCTAACGAAAAGCAAACACGAGTAACAACCAAGCGGACAAAAAAGGCGGCGGCAAGGGCGAGGAAAAAAAGTCGCAGAGAGAACCTCATAAAAAAGGCAAAATATTACACAAGCAAAGAGTTTCTCGGTTCATTTAATTATTTTCGTATTTTTGTGTTTATCATTGTTCCGATTGCGCTCATTGTTTTCGGTGCGATCAGTCTGTCGCAGTCTGTTTTTATGAATGTGCCGTCTGAAATCAAAGCGACTGAATTTAACGGAAGAATTGAGAGCGAGGCAGTCGCCCAAAAAAGTGTTTTCAATTCTTTGCAGCAGCAGGTATTCATTGACTCGCTCAAGGCGAGAGGAAATAAGAATTTCAAATTTTACATTAACTCCGTCATAAAGCTTGACGACGATTTTACCGCCGACGAGCTTTGTCTCGGCAACCCGTCGGAAAACGACTGTATACTTATTGCGACGATATACGATTCCGACGGTCGGGTTCTCTACCGTTCTCTCGGTATTGAGCCCGGAACGGAAATAAACCGTGCAAAGCTTTTTGCCGAGCTCAGCTACGGAGTTCACGATGTCAAGGTTGCGGTTAATGCCTATGATAAAAACAACTACAATAAAATCGGAACACAGTATGCGAAAATAAAACTGGCGGTTGGTGTTGAATACAATGGCGAAAAATAAGCCCGACAAAAGAATAACGATAACGGTTGCGGCGAGCATCGTTGTTGTACTTTGCCTTATTTTATTTGCGGCAAAGGCACCGCAGCTTCGTTTGTCTTTTGCTTCGGGCGGCAAGGTGAGTGACGGAGTTCTGCCCGATGTTGATTCCGATGTGCACATAAAGTATGTCCCTGAGGGGGAAATCCGGTACCTCATAAACAAGCGTATTGTTTTCGAAAACGGCTATTCGCTCGGCAACGTGATGCTTGAAAATCCCGAAGCGTGCGGATATGACATTAAATTCATTGTCTACAAGGATGACGGAGAGATGATTTACACTTCTCCGCTCATTAAACCCGGTCAGTATCTTGAAAAAGATAAGCTTTCGGTGCTTCTCTCTCCCGGCGAGTACAGCTGCTCCTATTCGGCGCAGGCATATTCGGACGGCGAGCTTCAGGGAGAGGTTACCGGAATTGTTACGGTGATTGTGGGGCAAAAATAAAGTAACCGCTGTGCGGATTAAACAGAATATAACAAAGAACCCGACTTCCGTGGAGGTCGGGTTCTTTATCTGAAAGGGATTTGCTGCCGTCGGTTGAAGGGCGGCAGCCCAATAGGGGGAAAAGAGAAAAAACTGAATTATTGTTTTGGCGTAAGTCTTATTTAAGAAAATACCTCAATTTTGCGGCGTTGCCTTAACCGCTTCAAAGCCCTGAGTCAGGTCGGCGATGATATCGTCGATATGCTCTGTGCCGATTGAAAGACGAACCGTATTCGGCTTAATTCCGCAGGAAAGAAGATCCTCCTCGGAAAGCTGGGAGTGAGTTGTCGAAGCGGGGTGAATTACAAGCGATTTAACGTCTGCAACATTTGCAAGCAAGGAAAAGAGCTTGAGACTTTCGGTAAATTTCTTCGCTGTTTCGGCGTCTCCCTTTATCTCAAATGTAAAGATGGAAGCTGCGCCGTTCTCGAAATATCTGTCGTAAAGCTCCTTTTGACGACCTGCCGCAAGCGACGGGTGATTGACCTTTTCAACCTGCGGATGATTCTGAAGGAAATCAACAACCTTAAGAGTGTTTTCAACGTGACGCTCAACGCGAAGCGAAAGCGTTTCAAGACCCTGGAGCAGGAGAAAAGAGTTGAACGGAGAAATTGTTGCGCCTTGATCTCTCATCAGAGTGGTGCGAAGCTTGAGAATATACGCAAGGTTTCCGCACGCCTCGGTGAATATCACTCCGTGGTATGACGGGTTCGGCTTGGAAAGTCCGGGGAATTTGTCGTTCTGAGCCCAATCAAACTTGCCCGAGTCAATGACAACACCGCCCATTACGGTTCCGTGACCGCCGATGAACTTCGTTGCCGAATGAACGACGATGTCCGCGCCGTGCTCAATGGGACGGAGAAGATAGGGCGTTGCAAAGGTGTTGTCCACGATGAGCGGAATGCCGTGCTTATGTGCGACAGAGGATATCGCTTCAATGTCGATAACGTCCGAGTTGGGGTTGCCGAGTGTTTCCGCATAGAGAAGCTTCGTGTTCGGCAGAATAGCCTTTTCAAAGTTTTCGGGATCGGACGGGTCAACAAATGTTGTGCTGAGACCCTGCTCGGTGAGAGTGTTTTCAAAAAGATTGTGTGTGCCGCCGTAAAGATTCGTTGAGGAAACAATGTGGTCACCCGCAACGGCAATATTCTGCACGGCGTATGAAATTGCGGCAGAACCCGAGGCTGTTGAAAGTGCAGCGGCACCGCCCTCCAGCGCAGCAATTCTCTTTTCGAAAACATCCGAAGTCGGGTTCATCAGTCTTGTGTAGATGTTGCCGCCCTCGGTGAGTCCGAAACGACCGGCTGCCTGTTCCGAGTCCTTAAAAACGTATGATGTGGTTGCGTAAATCGGTACCGCTCTGGCATCGGTGGCGGGATCCGGATTTTCCTGTCCAACGTGAAGCTGGAGTGTTTCAAACTTGTAATCTGACATAATAACATTTCCTTTCCGGTTTAAAAAAATCTTTTCAAGGTCGGGAAATGTACATTCGTCCGAATCTGAAATTCTGTCTGAGCAGCTGCTCAAAAATGTTTTTCATAAAATCACCTTAAAAAAACGGAAAGCCGATTGACTTCCCGTTTGCTTCAAATGTTATTTTGAATCGTTGGAAGGCAAGGCAAAAGCTGCGTATTTACAAATACACATTGAAAAAAGCGTAGAAATATTATTTTTCATTTTGCTGACCTCCCGTTGATTTATTAGGTTGACTGTATGATATCACGAATTACCTACCTTGTCAATAGGTTAATTAAAAATATTTCAAAATTTTTCCGTTTTTATAACGGGAATATTTATTTCTGTAACAAATTCTTCCGTATCGCTTGTAATTCCGTAATCAATCATAGTGATTTCTCTTGAAAAACCGGAAATTCTCAGCCCGTTATTTTTAATGTAATCGACAAGACGGCGGTAATAAAACGGCGCATCGCTGTGAACACCGCAAAAACGGATGGAAATGCAAAGAGTTTCTGCCAGATATTCGACCTCGGCACTGTATTTGTCCTCATCGTCTAAGACGAGGAAAGCGTAGTCGTATTTCTCGTATCTTTGCGCACATAGATTTTCTTCGGATATGCCGACGCCGACCTTGCCGAGGAAAACCATCGGTTCGTCCTCATTTGCGCTGAGTCTGCTGACGGTTTTCTCGATATCGGTCTGATTCTTGAGTCGCAGAGAATCGTTTATGCGAATAAGTCGGCAGGGCTGAGCCGTGAAAATTTTGATAACGTTCAGCTCGGAATTGCGTGCGTCACGAATCTGATGCAGACGGTTATCAATTTTTCTTTCGATTATCTCAAGATCTCTTTTCTTCTGTATAACCTGTTGCTTTTGATGGAGGAGCTTGTCCTCAATGACATCAATGTCGCGGTTTTTCAAAAAATCCGCAATCTGCGGCAGGGGCATATCAAGCGCACGCAGATATCGCACCGTGTTGAGAATCTCAAATTGGCGCGGACTGTAATATCGGTAATTCGTCTGCGGATCTACGTATTCGGGTGTAAGAATACTCAGAGTCTCATAATGACGTATGCTTCCGACACTCAGGTGAAACATTTTTGCCACGTCGCCGATTGAAAAAAGCGAATCCTTATCCATTCTTCAATCCCTCCCGATTTTCCTTTTTGGATATGACGGCATAGGCAATCACACAGACGATTATGGAAAGCAGGGAGCCGATCGGAGCGGAAAGCCCCATCGGAAAGAGGGAATCCGCGAACTTTTTTGACGCAAGGTATGCGAGCGGAACACGCGCGAAAACAATTGAAAAGGAGTTGTGCAAAAAGGAAATTCCGGATTTTTCGATTGCGCAGAAGTATCCCGACATACAAAAATGAACACCGGCAAGAATACAGTCGAAAACATAGCTTCGCAGGTACTGGCTGCCCAAGCGTATAACATTCGGGTTGTTCTCAAAAAGTCCGACAACCTGCGGTGCGGTGAACTGCACGACAGCGGTAACGACCGCACCGACACAAATGACAATCAGAATGGCATAGCGCAGAGTGAGCTTTGCGCGGTGCGGTTTGTTTGCACCCAGGTTCTGCGCGGCAAGAGCGGAAACGGATGAAAGCATCGACGACGGCACAAGGAAAAGGATACCTATAACCTTTTCGACAATACCGACCGCCGCCGCGTCGTCAAGACCTCTGCGGTTTGCTATAATTGTAATCACGAGGAATGAAATCTGAATAAAGCCGTCCTGCAAAGCCACGGGGATTCCGATGCGGAGAATGTCGCCGAGAGTCTTTTTATCGGGACGTAGGCTTCCCTTGCCGAGCTTTATTGCGCTGTTTGAACGCTTGACATATATGAGCGAGGTTATGACCGAAATGGTCTGCGAAAGAGTTGTTCCGAGAGCGGCTCCGGCAGGTCCCATACCGTACTTGCCGATAAAAAGATAGTCCAGCCCGATGTTGCAAGCGCAGGCGACGGCAATGAAATACATCGGACTTTTGCTGTCACCGAGTCCGCGGAAAACGGAACTTATTATATTGTATGCAGTGATGAACGGGATACCGATGAAGCAAATTCTGAGATAAGCGACGGTGCCGTCAACCGCCTCCTGCGGTGTGGACATCGCGGAAACGATCGGATTCACGAGAATCAGCAGAACGGCGGTCAACACAAGCGAGCCGAGCATAAAAAGCGTTACGGTGTTTCCGACATAGAGCGAAGCGGCGGTTTTGTCGCGCGCACCGATGCTTTTGCCGATGGTGACGGTTGCGCCCATCGCAAGACCGACAATCATCACGGTTATCATGTGCATAACCTGACTGCCGATTGAAACGGCGGTGATGTTCTCGGTCGAGTTAAACTGTCCGATTATGAAAAGGTCGGCTGTGCCGTAAAGCGTCTGCAGAAAGTAAGACAGCAGGTACGGCAGGGAAAAGACGACAACATTTTTAAATACGCTTCCGGTGGTAAGATTTCTTTCCATAGCATTTTTGACCGTATGCACAGCGCAAAATTTTTATAAGGCATACGGTTGCCTCCTTGATGATTATATCATAAACTCTACAATTATTGTAGAGTCAAGATAAAATTTTACTTTTTAAAGAGAAAGCAAAAAAATCGTGTCTCTCTGTCTCTTTACAGTTTATTTATCATGGTCAAATGCTCCGCATAAAGCAGTCGAATGTTGTTGGTGTTAAGCAATCCTCCCTGAAGAGACATATGATCACCGCGATAAATCGGCATAACATTCCATATTCCGGAGGTTACATTAACTTCATCATAATCGGTTCGCTTTGCGTTATAGGGGGCGAGAGCCGAGATTGTGTTGACCAGACCGTCGTTTGCCTGCCACCTTTCATCAAGCTTGTATCCGGTTGCCGTTTCTCCTGTCCATTTAGTCATTCTGCCTGCCGAACCGCGGAAAAGAAGCTCCAAATCGCCTCTGTCAAAGGTTCGGGTGCCGCTTTCATCAAGGTAAGTAACGTCGCACGCATAGGAGAAGTAATAAACGCCCTTTTGTGTTTCCCATGTGTCGCAAAGCGACATCGCACGGTCAACCTCCATATCATATCCGGCGTTGTCAAGCTTGTTTCTTCCGTCGGGTATAGGCTCCACGAGAAGACCCACCGCGCAAGCAACAAGCAGCTCCTCTGCGGTTGCATTTCTGTCGCTGAGAATCTCATCCTTGATATAATATGCTGTCGTGCCGTTCAGCGGAGCGGCAAGGGTTGTTACCGAATAAATCCAATCGACCTTGCCGCCGGTGAAAAGCTCGGAAAGCTCGGTCTTTTCGGTGCAGGCTCTTTCCTCTGCGCTTCCGTCCGCCATCAAATCCAAAAGCTGCAGCACGGTTGCGCCGCCGAACGAGTGACCGAGAAGATTTATTTTATTCTCGGAATTAAAGCTTTCAATCAGCGGTCGACCCGTATAATCGGGACCGTAGCGACTGTGGTTATTCGTTTCCGAATGGTGCTTTCCGTAGTCGGTTCTTGTTCCCGTCAGTTGAGCGTAAAGCTCACAGGCTCTGTCCCAACAGCTCTCAACGGGAGAAACAGCGGCGGCAACGCAGTCAAATCCGCGTGCGTTAAGATATTTCATTAAAGAACCGCCCATTGTGCCCCAATAAGGAACGATGTGATCGGCAATATCATATTCGCCCCAGCCGCCTAAACCGTGAACATAAACATAAGTATAATTCGTATGGAACTTTTCCGTTTCTGCCTTAAATGCGGGAATATTTGCCGTCGGAACAACGAACATTATCACCGCATAAACAATTGACATAATTCTGTTAAGCATTAAACCGCCTCCTTTTTCTCATTATAGCACACATCAAAATAAATTTCCATAATTATAAAATATTTTCAACTGTCATTATACTTGACAGCATTTAGCTTGATATTTTATAATCATACAAAGGGGGTCATATAATGAATACGGAATTTTTTAAGAGGGTTACATCTTTTTTTCTCGCGGTGTTTGTTGCTCTTGTGTCTTTTTTCAGGTATGGCGGTATAGTCATAAAATCGAAATTCAACGGCGGTGATTATATGATTAAAAGAATCGATCTCAGCGTGAAGCCGGAAGGTCTTGATGAAAAGTTCGATTATCTTTACGACCTCGTGACGCTTGACGACTCTCTTGATTATGCTGCTCATCCCGACTCGGTTTTGCTGAAAAACGGCAGCATACTGACGATGTACCCGGCGGGTCACGGCAAGGGCGCGGTGCTCACAAAGCTGAGCCTTGACGGAGGAAAAAGCTGGAGTGAAAGTCTTGAAAACACACCAAACAGCTGGGAAAATTCAAGGGAAACTCCGACTGTTTACCGACTTGTGTTTGCGGACGGAAAAACTTCCGACAAGCTCATTATGATTTCCGCAAATCCCAAATGGAACAGGGAGCCGACAACGGGCGGATTTAACTGTTCCGTCTCCTGCGACGAGGGAAGCACGTGGTCACAGTTTGAACTGTTTTATCCGAAGGACGTCGACGGCGGAGTGATTCCGATTGTTGCGATGTCGAGCCTGACTCAGCTCAAGGAAAACGGAGAATTTGTCGATAAATGGATGGGTCTTTTTCATGACGCTGAGTTCTACAATTACAAAACAATTCTGACCTTTGACAAGGACGGAAATATGTGCTGGTCAAAGCCCGAAAAATATTTCAGCACATACAGAGATATTGAGAAAGAAACGAATATGTGTGAGGTTGAGGTCATACGCTCCGAAAAAGGACTCGGCGACGAGCTGTGCCTGATAACACGGAGCAATACCAAAAAGCATAATTCGCTTATTTCATTTTCATCCGATGAGGGCAGAACGTGGTCGGAACCCGTTTTTGCGCCTGCAGCTCTCAACGGCGAAAGGCACAAGGCGGACTATACCCCCGACGGCAGACTTTTTATTACGTTTCGCTCTGTTGAAAGGGGAAAGAAAGCTGCCGAGAACTCGCCGATTGAATACCGCAACGGCTGGATGAGCGAAGGATGGGTTGCGTGGGTCGGAACCTATGACGACCTGAAGAACGGCGATGAGGGTCAGTACAGAATAAAGCTTGCACACACCTATCTCAATATGCAATACGAAAAAGAATATGCCGCCAACCCAGACACCGGTTACTGCGGAAATGTTGTTCTTGAGGACGGGACTGTTGTAACAACAAGCTACGGCTGTTTTGACTGCAAAAAGCTGACAAAAACTCTCAAACCGAAAACCTACATTGCTTCAAAACGAATTAACCTTCGCGACATAGACGAGCTTGCGAAGATAATCTAAATACGATTTTTCACAAAAGAGAATAAAAGCAAATGACTGCAAACCTCGAAAAATAAGGTTTGCAGTTCTTTTACGGCGAACAATTCTTATTGAAGGAAATACCGCACCGGTTATTATCTTTTTCGCACGGAAACGGGAAAATCGTTCTTTACATACGTTTCCCACACATTCATTCTGTCGTCCTCGTCGATTTCCCGCATAACCCTTGCCGGAACTCCTGCCGCAATGCTGTTCGGCGGAATATCCTTTGTCACTACCGCTCCGGCGGCAACAATGCTGTTTTTACCGACGGTTACGCCGCCGCAAATCGTTGCGCTTGAGCAAATCCAACAGTTATCCTCAATTGTTATCGGTGAGGAGTATTCAAGGTCATGATTTCCGTCGGGATAATCTGCCGGCAGACGTTCCTCTGCGATAAACGGATGATTCGGGGTGGCAAGCGTTACGTTTGCACCGACCCAAACGCCGTTTCCGAGAGTGATGGGCGACACATCGAGAAAGGTGCAGTTGTAATTTACAAAGCAGCCCTTGCCGACATGAATGTTCACACCGTATTCGCAGTAAAACGGCGCAAACACGGCAAGCTGATTTCCTTTTGCCGAGGGAATCAGTCTTTCCAAAGCACGCTGCTTTGTCTTAATTCGCCATAAGGCAATTTTATTGAATCTGTCGCACCTTGTAAGTCCGAGTGCGTGCTGCTTGAAAATGTCCTTGCTTGAAGCATTATAAAGCTTTCCGGCAACCATACGATCCCAATCACTGATATTGTTATACATTTCTATACCTCCGTTTTTACCGTTAAGTCCTTGACCCATTTATATTTTTTATAATGCCGATATACCGCCGGCAATTTCACGATTTCGTCTAAATTCACAATAAAGTACACCGCAAGCGTGGACAATCCTATTGTCATAGCGGCAAAGAACAGGTTTTCGACAAAGGTTACCTGACTTGCAAGAGATACCGCCGACAGAGAGTCCTGACTCAGCTTTCCGAGCATAAGCGCATCGGAGGCACTGACAAGTGCCAGCATAAATTGCTGAAAGGCAATGGGCAGAACAAGTGTCAGGAGCTTTTTTGAAAAATCCTTCGACTGCTTAGCGTTCATATTCAATTACCGCATTGTCCGACAAAATTTCAGGCTTATACCTCATACTGTCCTTTTCCGTAATCTCTCGAATGACCCTGCACGGAACGCCTGCGGCGAAGCTGTTTGCCGGAATGTCTCTTGTCACAACGCTTCCTGCGCCTATCACGCAGTTATCTCCAATCGTTACGCCGGGGCAAACCGTAACCGATGCGCCGAACCAGCAGTCACTGCCGATATGTACCGGCTTTGCATAACAAAGGTGTTTTTTCTCTCCGCTTGCCGTCAACATTTCCCGACGCTCGTTCGGGAGCATAGGATGGACAGGCGTTACAATCGTTACATTCGGTCCGAAATTGCAGTTGTCTCCGATTGTGACCTCCGCGTCGTCCTGAACGGTGAGGTTGAAATTTCCGAAAAAGTTTTTTCCTATTTTCGTGTGCTTACCGTAATGGAAAGCAATGGGTCCTTGAATAAAACCGCCTTCTCCAAGCTCTCCGATTATTTCGGAAAGGATTGCGGCTCGCTTTTCCGTTTCGTCCTCATGCGTGCCGTTGTAATCCACATTCAGATTGTGCGTCCTCAGCTTGATCGCTTTTAATTCGGGATCGGCGGGGCTGAACAGGAGTCCTGCATTGAGTTTTTCTTCTTCCGTCATACCTGTGTTCCTCCTGCTTTACAATGTATTACCTTGACACCATAGCGTTTGTTCAATATAATTATATTATACGCTACGCCTTACTTCAACCGATATTCTGCAAAATTTAATAACAATCCTGCGAGGAGGGCTGAATATGCTGTCAGTTGAAATGAAGGACGACCGATCCGAAATCATACACTATGACTTTGAAGATTGTCCGATTTATATACGCAAAGCACTTCTTTCCTCTTACAGTAATTTTGAGGCACCGGTGCACTGGCATGATGATATTGAATTTATCGCCGTGCAGCAGGGTGAAATGAATTACAATGTTAACGGCGAAATAATTACCGTAAGAGAAAACGAGGGCATATTTGTAAATTCAAGACAGCTGCACTGCGGCTTTTCGAAAACAAAATCCGAATGTGATTTTATTTGTGTTCTGATACACCCGATGCTGCTTTGCATATCGCAGACACTTGAACAAAAATATGTTGTACCGCTGCTTAAAGATCAAAATATGCCGTATATAAAGCTGTCCGCCGATATACCGTGGCAGAAGGAGCTGCTTGGCTGTATTGAGGATATGTATCGGGCAAAGGACGATGCAGCTGCACCGCTGAGCGTTTCCTCCCTGTTTTTGAAAATATGGTCGATACTTTTTCGTAATTCGAACACCTCCGTAGTTGTGGAAAATCAAAGCAATGATTTTACCGTTCTGAAAAATATGATTGGATATATTCAAAAATTTTACCGTGAAAAAATATCGCTTGCCGACATTGCTCAGTCGGGCGCAGTCGGTCAGAGCAAATGCTGCAAATTGTTTGATAAATATATCGGTGTAACGCCAAACACATATCTGACTCAATACAGATTGAATCAAAGTATGTGGTACCTGAAAAATACGGATATGACAATCACCGAAACGGCGCAGGCTGTCGGATTTTCCGGAAGCAGTTATTATGCGGAAGCCTTTCGAAAACGATGCAATCAAAGCCCGTCCGAATACAGAAAAGCCAATCTGCCCTTCAAGGATTGTCCCGACAGCTTCAAGAATATCCGATAGTTTAACGATTACAACGGCGTAAACCGGCGTGAATACCGCACACTCGCGAGCCCTGCCGCAGAATTGCTCTGCAGCGGGGTTTTGTACGTACCGAAGCGGCACCGATATTTTTTGACAACGCAAAGGTTGTTAAATACGGCAAAACAGTACCCTCCGCAGAAATGTTCCGCAGAGGGTATGTATGAGTCTGATATTTAACCGGCTGAAGCCTTGCTGTTCGCCATAGCCTGTTCGATGAGCCTGTTGAGCGTCTCCGCCTGCTTTTTGCCGGTTATCGCACCGACGATAGGTTCTCCTACGATGTTGCCGTTTTTATCAACTACGTATGTGGTGGGGAAAGCATACAGACTTGAAGCGAACTTTCCGACTTCGCCTTTTGAGTCAAAGCGGATATTTTTGTAGGACGCACCCTTCTTTGCCAGGATCTCTTTTGCCTCCGAAATCGCCGTTTTATCTCCGTCCAGCGTGAAGGTGTTTATGCCGATTACCGCTCCGCCCTTTTCCGAGAGTTTTTTGTTCAGCTTGTCAAGGTCGGGAAGCTCGCCTACGCAGGGGCTGCAGGTCGTGAACCAGAAATTTACCACGGTGACTGTGTTGCTGGCAAACAGTGTATCGCTCTTCACATCGTTCCCGTCAAGGTCTTTTCCTTCAAATGATGGGAATTTCATCAGACTGCTGCTTTCCGTGGGATTGCCGTTTTCTGCCGGAACGCTCATATCGCCGCCCGACGGTCTGTTTCCGCAGTCCGGAAACTTTTGTTCAAGAACGGTCAGTCTGCCTTCGATTTCTCGGATTTGTTCCGCACCTTTTTTGAGCAGCTCAAGCTCGTCGGCAGTAAACTGATTTTTTGCGCCTTCAATGGTTTTAAGAAGAAAGTCGCCGTAATTGCCGCCGTCCTCAAGCATTGCCATACCTTTATCGGCGGACATAAATACTTTTTCCCAAAGATGTTTGTTTTCGGACAGAATTGCCGTTTCATTTGCCATCAGTTTTCGGTGCAGCTCGGCGGCCTCGTCCGCCGTTTTCGGATTCGTTGCCAACAGGGCGGCAATTTCGGTGTTCTTGCTTGCGTCGACATTTTTGTCTGTTTTGGACATACCGCAGGCGGCAAGACCGAGCATCAGCAGAAAAACGGTAAGTACAGTCAGTATTTTTGTCGTTTTCATAGGTTATTATTCCTCCTTATCCGTATCGGGTGTTTTGAGTGTTCTCTCTTTTTCGGCGGAGCGGCGGCTCTTTTTTCTATGCAAAAACCGTAACGGAATTTCACGGCTTCGGTGGGACAGGCGCGAACGCACATACCGCAGCGGATACATTCGGTATGGTTGGGCGATTTTGTCACATCCACGTCCATTTTGCACTCCCTTGCGCATTTTCCGCAGGAGACGCATTTGTGCTTATCGACCTTCATTTCGAGAAGCGACACCTTATTAAGCAGCGCGTAAAATGCACCCAGCGGACAGAGCCATTTGCAGAACGGGCGATAGAACAGCACGCTCAGCACGACCGTGCCGCTCAAAATACAGAGCTTCCACGAGAACAGTGCTCCGAGTGCGGCGCGGATTTCGGAATTGACGGCAGCGAGAGGTATCGCACCCTCAAGAGCTCCCTGCGGACAAAGGTATTTGCAGAAAAACGGATCTCCCATACCGACATCATTTACGGCAAGAGCCGGCAGTAAAACTACCGTTATGAGAAGAACGGCATATTTGATGTAAGTCAATCCTCTCAGCTTTTTTGTGGAAAGCTTTTTGGTCGGGATCTTGTGCAGCAGCTCCTGAAACCAGCCGAACGGACACAGAAATCCGCAGATGAAGCGTCCCAGCAGCACACCGAGCAGTATTAGAAAGCCGGTAATATAATAGGAAAAGCTGAATTTAGACGAACCGACCACCGCCTGAAACGACCCGATGGGGCAGGAACCCGATGCTGCGGGGCAGGAGTAGCAGTTCAGTCCGGGCACACAGACGGCTTTTCCCTTGCCCTGATAAACGGTGCCTTTAAGAAAATTCGGAAGATGAATATTTGAAAGAAGCGTTGCCGCAGCCTGAATCGAACCGCGAAAGCGTGACAGAAATTGAGATAGACGGATTCTCTTATTATGTGATTTTTTTCTATCCAATTCCGACACACTCCAGACACAGCCTTATTGCCTTACCGAGCACGGTGTCCGCCTCCCCGCGCAGGGCTCCGAAGCACAGCATTGCCGTCGCGCCGATAAGCAATGCGAGACGGAGCAAGGCTTTTTTTGATTGTACCAAGAAGAATCCCCCTTTCTGTTGCGGTCACATTATAGCAACGTGGAGATAAAATCTGCGTTAAGAACAAAAACTTAACAGAAATCTTATATTTATGTGGTACAATAAAGCCGTTAAGACAATACTGAAAAGGGAGGCAAGGAGATTTTATGCATATTTTGGTTGTTGAAGACGAGAAAGCACTGTGTGAGACCATTGTCCGCAGTCTGCGACGTCTGAATTACAGTGTGGATTTTTGTTATAACGGAAACAAAGCTATCGAGCTGCTCGGCATCGAGAGCTATGACCTTGTGCTGCTTGATTTGAATCTGCCGGGTGCGGACGGAATGACGGTTCTGCGGACGCTCCGTCAAGAGGACAGAGATACCAAGGTCTTGATACTTTCCGCACGCAGTGAGGTTGCCGATAAGGTGAACGGACTTGATGCCGGAGCAAATGATTATTTATCAAAGCCCTTTCATTTGGAGGAGCTGGAGGCGAGAATACGCAGCCTGACCAGGCGGCAGTTTACACAAAATGACATGGTTCTGACCTGTTCGGAGGTTTCTTTCGATACCAAAGCGCGCACGGCTTCCGCCGCAGGGCTGAAGCTGACGCTCACCCGAAAAGAGGCGGCAATCCTTGAATATCTGCTGCTGAATCAGGGGCGTCCGGTCAGCCAGGAGGAGCTTATCGATCATGTTTGGGATAACAGCGTGGACAGCTTCAGCAACTCGATTCGGGTACATATTTCCGCCTTGCGCAAAAAGCTGCGTGCCGCTCTCGGATACGACCCTATCCGTAACCGTATCGGAGAAGGATATGTTATGGAGGATAAAAGCTTATGAAAAAGCTCTCTTTGCAATGGCGCATCGCTTTGATGACTGCCGTTTTGATAGGAGTTACCTGCGTTGCCATGAACTGCCTTTTAAGCTGTTCGGGCAGGTATTATATGGATTCCATCGGCACTTATATTTCCACGTTCGGCGAAACGGACTACGGTGAACCGGAATTTTTCGATCCGGAGAGTACAGAGTCCGACAAGGATCTGACTGTTATTATTCACGGGGTGCAGGATTCGTTTATTGCAACCAACTGGTACATTACGGCGGCGGTGACGCTTTTCGGCGGAGTATTGGCATATTTTGTCAGCGGACGGGCACTGAAGCCTCTGCGTACCTTCGCGTCACGGGTAGAAAAGGTACAGCCGAACAACCTGACGGATATGAAAATTACCGAGGAGGTTCTGCCTGAATTTCGGCAGTTCAGCGTTTCGTTCAACAGTATGCTCGACCGTCTTAACGAGGGGTTTACCTCCCAGCGGCAGTTCACCGGAAACGCAGCCCACGAGCTTCGCACGCCGCTTGCGCTGATGCAGGCGCAGCTTGAGCTTTTTTCCGCCGAGCACCCCGATGTGCTGCCGGAAACTGCGGATTTTCTTCGCCTGCTGAGCGAGCAGACGGAGAGAATGTCTCAAATGACGAAAACCCTTCTTGAGATGAGTGAGCTCCGCACGGTTCCGTGCACCGACCGAATCGAGCTTGCTCCGATGGTTGAAGAAATCTTTGCAGACCTTTCTCCGCTTGCGGACAAAAAAGGTATTGCTCTCGAATGTGACGGCGACGGTGTTATGACAGGCAGCGATACTCTGATATACCGTCTGCTTTTCAATTTGACTGAGAATGCCATACGGTATAATCGTCCGAACGGAAAGGTGAGAATTAAGACAACAGAGGAGGGAAAGCAGCTTGTTATCCGAATATCCGACACCGGGCACGGCATTCCCGATCAGCACAGGGAAAGCGTTTTCCAGCCCTTCTTCCGTGCGGACAAATCCCGCAGTCGGGAATACGGCGGCGTAGGACTTGGTCTGTCGCTTGTTTGGGAGATCGCCGCACTGCACGGCGGAGAGGTGTGGGTAGAGGAAAGCTCGGACGTCGGAACGGTTATAGCTGTTCGCATTCCGATAAAATCCACCAACGGGTAGAAAACGGTTTCCGACAAAGCTCTTTAAAACTGCCTACAGGAGGATTAGACAATGAGTAAAATAGTAACGATTTTTTTGATTATCATTTCTTTTTTCACTGCGGGAGATATGACGAAAGTGAACATAACACCCGAGAAAGAGATAAAAGCCGGAGAAACCTCCGCCGTATTTATGTTTGAAAACAAAACGGGAAAAACCCTTGACCTGCACATATTTGTGGAGTCCGTTGAAATGAAAAAAGACGGAGAATGGAAGGAAATCCCGTTTGATCAGATGCTTGACGATGTGGACTTTGTGTATCCGTCAAAGCTTTATCCCGGAGAAAAAACAGATATTTGCGTGCTTTTCCGGCAGAGAGCGGTTTATTCCGAGGCTGTCTCCATGCCTCTCGAGGAGGGAAGCTATCGCCTGACGGTCAGCTATAAGACAAAGGGATACCGAACCGTCAAAGAAGGCAAAACCACCGTTGAATTTATGGTAATGCCTGCATAACACGCACTGAATTTGTCGGAAACCGTTTACATAACAATCAACTCGGCGAGACAGTAAAATAACATAGGCTCTCTGCAACCGAAACGGCGGCAGAGAGCCTTTTAAGTTATGAAAAACCAAAGGTCGGGAATGTTTTTTGAATAATTTTTTCGTCAAACGGTCAAAACGCTTGACAGGGAGGAGTTTTATTGGTAAAATGTTATTAGGAATTATTCCTAATAACATTTTCAGAAAAGAGGGCAACAATCATGGAAAAGAAAAACAAGTACACAGGAACACAGACCGAGAAAAACCTTTGGGAGGCGTTTGCCGGAGAGTCACAGGCGAGAAATAAATACACCTACTTTGCTTCCGTTGCAAAAAAGCAAGGCTTTGAGCAGATTGCCGCCCTGTTTTTGAAAACGGCGGAAAATGAGAAGGAGCACGCAAAGCTCTGGTTCAAGGAGCTGTGCGGTATCGGCGATACGGCGCAGAATCTTGCAGCGGCAGCCGAAGGTGAAAATTACGAATGGACAGATATGTATGAGAATTTTGCCGAGACCGCCGAGAAAGAAGGCTTCACGGAGCTTGCGGAACGGTTCCGCTTGGTGGCAGCGGTTGAAAAGCATCATGAGGAACGCTATCGCGCACTGCTGCACAACGTTGAAATGGCGGAGGTTTTCGCAAAAAGCGAAATCAAGGTCTGGGAATGTCGTAATTGCGGTCATATCGCAGTAGGCGAAAAGGCTCCCGAGGTATGCCCGACCTGCAATCATCCTCAGAGCTATTTTGAGCTTCACGCGGAGAATTACTGATTAGCCCGATAATGAAGTGAAAAACGTGTATGCCCGATACAAGATCCGCCGTCTGCGGAAGGTGTGGCTACGGGCGACACAAAAAAGCGAATACGGGCGCGGATTTCCCGTAAATATATATTGCAAAAAGGAGAATCGACCATGAGAAGTATCACCAAGCTTGATCTGCAGTATGCACACCGTTTCTACGGCTTCAAGGGCGAAGCGCAGTACCTTCACGGACACACGGGTGTTCTCACCATCGAGGTGGAGGGCACTGTCAATGAGGGCGTGAACATGGTGTTCCCCTGCAACGAAATTCAAAAGACCGCATGGGATGTGCTTAAAAACTTTGACCATGCGCTGATCCTGCGCCATGACGACCCGCTGCTCCCCGCTGTTCTCGGCGTATATGAGAAGCAGGGCATCAAGGACGGACACCCGAACAATGTTATGAAAGGACCGGCTTTCGATACCGAGCTTGCCACGGCATACCCCGACTGCCGTCTTGTTGTGACGAAGGAGACCATGACCGTGGAAGGCATGATCAAAATCGTTTACGACCTTTTGAAGGACAAGCTGAACATCGTCAAGCTGACCTTCACCAGCGGAGTCAATGCGGCGTCTGCGGAGTTCCCCTCCGCGTTGGAGGTAGACCGCTGCCCGCTGTGCGGCATTGCTCTGAATGAAAACGGCATCTGCCCGAAGTGCGGATACCGCAAGCCGTAACAAAAAGAGTAACAGACGCCCGTCCTGCTTCATACAGACAGGGCGGGCATTCAAACGGAGACTGCAATGATGATTATAAGAAGATACACCAAGCAGCGCAGACTGGTGCTGCAGGCCGTGCGGTCAAGGTGCGATCACCCGACGGCAGAGCAGATATATGAAGACGCTCACACAGCTGACCCAAGGATAAGCAACGGAACCGTATACAGGAATTTAAACTGTCTGGCGGAGGACGGAGAAATCAGCCATGTACGTGTCCCGGGCGCAGACAGATATGACCTGCGTACCGACCTGCATTACCACATGTTCTGTGTTAAATGCAAGAAGGTAATCGACGCCCCTTATTCATATAAAGATTTTCTTGATGAAGAGACGACGCGGCAGTCGGGCTTTGAGATTATTCGGCACAGGCTTATTTTTGAGGGTATATGTCCGGAATGTCAAAACGACGGGACTGACTCTGTTAAAGAACCGTAGTCTCAAAAAGGGGGGGAGCACTTTTCGTTGACCATGCTCACTGTATATATAAAAAAGGGCTGTTGCATTTCCTTTTCTCGGATTTGCAGCAGTCCTTTTAAAAGCAACGTAGAGCCTTTGAAAAATCAAGACCGCCGATACGGGTCGGTCTTTTCCTCATTGACAGAGAGGAAGCCCGGTCAGCTTTTCTCCGGCTCTGCATATTTATGAGGAATGTTTTCCGTTAATGCAGTTATCATATCGTCCGCCGAAATAACCTCAATATTGTCACCGAGACAGCTGACAAAATATGCAAGGTCATCGGCATTCACCGTCCACGGATGAACATTTATAACTGTATATCCGTTGATGGAGCTGATGTCGGCAGGGGAGGCGTTGACTATATTTGCTTGTTCACTTAGCCATTCGTGGGTTACCTCATCCGGATTTCCGCTTGGGTGCCACAACGAAAGTCGAACGGAAATAAAGGGCTTGTCATTTACAAAATACACTCTGCCCTCGCCTGAAGCGTATCTACCCGGATCCATCTGCAATATTCCACCGTGAATATTTTCGTACCTTGCAAAGTATTTAAGCTTGTTTGCAAATGTGAGGTTGGAATAAGAATTCGGCACATAGTCAAGCAGGGTCATCGTTGTAAGCCCGGTTTCGAGCATAGCTGCCGCCGTCAAGTCCGAATATGCCCGAAGCTCTTTGCCGGACATTTGTGATATTCTTGCATATCCCGCTCCGGACGGTCCTGTTATAAACGAGTCATTCCCGACATTGCTTATAGCCTTTTTGACGGCTGTTGATGAAAAATTTTTCATCAGCGGCGCAAATGTCCATGTTATCGGCGTGTCAATATCATAGCTCTGCCAGGCATAGAATTCGCTGTAGCCGTTAGATATCCATTGCGCATTGTCGCCGTCGCTGTAAACGATCGAAACATAGTGCTTCGTTGGGTCGAGCTTCACTCCGTCGGATTGCCTGCCGAGCTTGTCAACTGTGAGTCTGTTGCAGGTAAGGATGCTTGTGTTATAGCTATTGTCGGACGGGATAACATAGTGCCCGAACGAAGAAACGGATTCCGTATATGCTTCCTCATAGTTTCCCCAGCCGAGAATTGCTGCCGGTGCATCAAGCTTGCCGAAGATTTCATCTCTGAAGGCTCTGCCGTTACGGTCGTCCTCCCTGACGAACATAATGAAAATTTTCTGCGCAACGGCAAGGTCACGAAGACCCTGCGCACAGCTGTCAAGGTGAACAAGAAGATTCTTTTTGAATGTTTTTTTGTTTTTGTTATAGAAATTCCGCTGGTAAGCTATGTCTATGCTTTGCTCGGTTAGATCCTCAAGCTTTTCAAGACCCGAAGCCTTTGCGATATACTCCATGGATTGTGGAATTGCAAGCCAGCCGTAAACCGATGCAAAGTTAAACGCCATGTTGATTTGGTTGCAGTCATTTTTGCTTGTAAACAGCACATACCCATTGTCATTGATATGAGATGAGTAGCGGCGAATGAGGCTTTCAAGCCTCCATGCGTTGCCGTCGGAGTCGGCATAAAGCAGCTTGCAGCCTGCACTCTCAAGGTCGCTCAGCTCTGTTTTTGAATCGTAGCCGTAGTTGATAAATATTGACGCTTCGTCCCTGTTTACAAGACCTTGCAGACATATGATTGCCGCAAGCTCATCGTCGCTTGTCTTCGATGACTGAACTACTGCAATTTCCCGAGCGAGCGGATGAACATCAAATATATCTGTCAGCCCGGTCAACTCGTTTTCGGGTTTTGCTTTTGGAACAAAGCCGGGCAGCGCTGCTCCGATTGTATTAAAGATAAGCATGATAAATGACATTAGCAACGAAATAGCGGTTTTTATCATTGTCGTTCATCTCTCTTTTTTACAAAACATGAATGAAATTTCTGCGGTTGTTGCGCATCCGCATGGATAATTTATTGCAATTATATCATAAGACAGCAGTTGGCGCAAGTGGGAGGGTCGGCATTTTAGACATACCGCATAAATTGAGGCGCACGCCGTGCTTGAATATGTTTCCGCCACGCTGCACAAAAATTTCTTGACTTGCGTCAGCAAGCCTACAAAATTTTTTTACAACCTGACGAAAAATCTTACTGCGCAATCCGCACACCCCAATTGTGCGGTATTGCCTTAAATATCTTTATTATTCTCAGGTATCTGCATCCACTTCCCGCTATAAACCGGAATCATATAGAATAGCGTTCAAACAAAGTTTTGTATTCCCCCTTAAAATATAAAGATTTGCCGTTTTTGCTCTCGCTGACAACCGACAAACCGAGATGTTCTAAAATTCTCTGAGCTTTCAAATTTTCCTTTCGTGAGAACGCATCAACATACTTTGTCTGAACCGAAATTATTGTTGTTAAGTAATGATACAGCTCGGCGAACAAACCACATCCATGATATTCTTTCTTGAATTGTATTTCCTCCATTCTAAAGGTTGTATCATTTACAAAATATTGAAAGAATCCGCACAGTGTATCTTCGCAGAAAATCAAAATCACACTGCGCTCCCCTGCACGCCAAACAGGTACTACACATTCTGACCAAATTTTAAAATCCGCATCATGAGAATTACCTGTTGGAGCAATGGCGTTCATATTGCTTGCCAAAATTTCAAACATTTCGTTTATGAATACGGAAACATCTTCGTTTTGCATTTGCCTGAATTTGAAATGTATAGTATCCACCCCCCAAAAAAAAATTCAACATATTATAATTTATTATATCATTGGATAAATCTTTTGACAATAATAAAAAACACCGTAATTCTATAAAAACTACGGTGGATTTATGGCGGAGAGCAAGGGGTTTTTCGGCGCACGCCTGTGCGCCTTCGCGTCGCTCCGCTCCTTGACCCCGTCGGCGAAAACAGTCCATCGGACTGTTTTCTTCCGCAGACTTCGTCTGCTCCCTCCTTGTTCGAATCCCTCTTTTTGTTTTGCCAAAGCAAAAAGCAGGCCTTGCGACCTGCTTTTCGTTTTGGCAAAGAACCCTAACTTTAATAGAAACTATTTTAAGGGGGTGCAACTCAAGGTCGGAGGGGGTGCATTTTCGTTTTAAGGGGGTGCATTTATATGTCGATCTCCGTGCCGCCTCGCGATTGCGCAAAAAGTTGCTTCTCGATGATGTTTAGGCTTTGTCCCATTGCGCGGTAAACCTCCATAGGCGATCGGTTTTGCCGTGCTGATACCTTATATTCATGTCCGCTGGGATGATGTTGGCGAGAAGCGATACCATATAATCAGCCTCCCGCTCAGAAAACGCCGAATCCTTCAGAAAGATCGTTTTCATAAAATTTCTGTTTTTCATGTGTGTATCATAGAGGATGCCGGTCAGACTGTTTTCAACCAGCGTCTCAATGAGAACCTCCTGCGCCATCCATTTTTCAATCAGCAGAAGAAAAAAGACCTGCTTGGTATGAACCGCTTTACTTTTGAGAGCATCTGCAAGCTGGGTATAAATACAGTCGCACTCATAAATCAATACATCCTGCAGGCTGTCAAACAGGCGATAAAAGGTGGCGTGTCTGACATACGATTTTATGATTGATGTCATGAGTGGATTTCGTAAATAAAATCCCAAATGCAGTCCATATTGCCTACTTGGATGTATTCGCCTAAATCGCTGAGTAGTCCTGTTGCTTTTGCTTTTTTCTCATCAGTTATGAGGTAGCAGACAGCGTTACCGCAAAGCCTGAGATTGATTTTTCTTTTGTCGCCCTTGGCATAAGTCATTGCCTTGTGTATAGTTCCAGACCCTTTAGTTGTGTATGGTCCCATTAAGACAGTGATATTTCCAAGGGAAAAATCATTCCCATATAATTGGCATCGAAAATCACCTCTATGAAATATATAGAGAGGGCGATTCTTGAGAGAATGTAAACCTATTTCGAGTAGCTGCTTTTTATCGATGGAGTATGTCTCAAGATCCGAAATTGCTTTGAATGCTGTTGTATATCCAAGTTCAATTAATTCATTTAGGATATCAACTTTCCTATACTCTGCATTATCCCTTGGGCATTGAAAAAGGAGATCGTACGTTAGTTCAATCTTCCGTAATTCTTTTAGAAATTTAATGCCATCTTCTTCGATTTCTTCGTTACAATTTATATTTTCGCCAGACAGAAATACATTACCGGCCGCATCCACTATTTTAAATGATGATCCATTTTGCGATTTCGTTGCATGATTGAGAAAACTAAATACTGTCTCACGAGTAAGCAGTGCTTCTACGCTGTTTTCTTTTGTAGATGCTATTTTAATTCTTATATTTGATGTGCCCGGTTTGTCAGTAGGCCCACTACAGGTTATATCCAGGTTGCGACATACATCCTCTAAATTGCTTAGTACGGCAGTGTTGTCTTCTCGTATGAATACAGAAACACATTTTAATGGTATTGACATATTTTGATCATCGTATGACAAAATAAGTTCAAAATTTGATCTACAATTAAAATCCGGCTGTGCCGTAGCAATCATGCTTTGTCCAGCTGGAGGATTCAACTCTTTATTTTCATGCCAGCCATTTTCTATTGAATAACTAAATGGTAAAAGGCTGACTTCTCGTTCTTTTCCTTCTGGCCCTTTGTCGGGAACTATCACCATAGAGTACGCATTTGAATGGTCATCCGAATAGTATGCTGCACCACTGGTCAACATTTCAGCGCCGCCAATCTGCTTGTAAAGAACGGGCATACCACCTGTTTCAGTATGCCCACAAAGAACCAAATCAACATATCGCCTTAATAGCGGCAATGTTGCATACCTATAATCATACTCACAGATTTCATGCGTATGTAAAAAGCGTTCAGCATGATGAAAAAGTGCTATTGTAAAATGATTCCTTTCATCTCCAATCAGATTATACTCCAATAATTTCATAACCTGTGGTTGCCCTATAAGCATCTGATCATCCGGATACTCTTTTACAAAAGACAGCAGAGCACTATTGAAAGAAACAATACGAAAAACTTCGCTGTTTGGCAAACTAATATCCTTGTATCCTATTGCGTAGCTTGCTTCCCATTTGCCTGCTTTGGGATAATGATACGGTACGACTCCCAATGCTTCACAGAATTTATCGTAATTGTAAAGGGGCGCCTCCATTCGGTGGATATATTCATAGCGGTATACTTGATCTATGGCATTTATGTCCTTATAGTTCAAGTCAGTCTTATAATTTCCGTAGGATCGGTTTACATCATGGTTGCCTGGGCAGAATGTAATGTCCGAACCGGAAAGGCCTGTTACTTTCAATAATTCTACGAACCATTTAACTGCTTCATCAAAATCTTCACTTTTGCCAAACCACGCAACATCGCCAGTCACAATAATATGGTCGGGTTTCATCGTGTTATCCCTAATAGAGACCAGCAAGTCTCGCAGAATTTCTTTCTTTTTATTGAATACCCCTTGAACTTTGTATTGGGGATTATCTCGTCCAAAATGAATATCAGATAAATGCAATATAATCATAATTACTCCCGATATAGTCAAAATGGTTACATAGATATATTTATGCAACCGACACTGATCTTACTGAGAATTATTATAGTGGATAATATCAGCAAAATCAAGATTTCGTTGTATTTTCAGTTAGATGGAAAAAGACCGCGGGCGTTAAACCTGCGGTCTTTTCATTTTTGTTGGGACTCAAGCCTCGATTTCTGTGCCGCCCTGGAATTTGAATGTCATCCGTCCGTCAGTGTGGACCGTTACCGTGTCAATGACTGTCAACCAGAGCTTTTCGTCAAACTCGGTGAGGGTGTCCAGTTCCTGCACCTCAAACATGAAAGCACCGATAGCTTCTGTTTGTGATTCTCGTTCAGTCTTTGTGGTACGGAACTGCTCAAGCTGAGCTGTTGCTTTCTCGTACCGTTCTACAAATCCGTTGTACCGTGCAGCGTATTCTTCCTGGTTTTGAGCCATCTGTGAGTTTTCCGCTATGCAGCGTTTTGTGAGTTCTGTTACAACATCGATCTCCTCAAGTAGGCTCTCGATTTCTGCGTCAATGCTTGTGCAGTCCGTAAGTGTGGTCTGCATCAGACGGCAGTCCTCAAGGATGTTGTCCTTGCTGTCGATAACAGCGTTAAGGGCTGCCACGAACCGTGCTTTGATGGTTTCCTTGTCCAGGTGTGGCGTCTCACATTTGTGCTCACCCTTAAATTTGCCGTTGCACTGCCAGATAACCCTGCGATATTTTGAAGTTGAGCTCCAGACCTTAGAGCCGAAGTATGAACCGCAATCACCACAGATAATTCGGGAGGAAAAAATGCTCTTTCCGCTGTACTGACGGCTTATCCGCTTGCGCCGTTCAAATTCGGCTTGAACCTTGTCGAATTCTTCCGGCGTGATAATTGGTTCATGGCTGTGTTCCACATAGTACTGCGGAACTTCGCCCTCATTCTGTTTTTTCTTTTTCGTGAGGAAATCGACCGTGAAGCATTTTTGAAGGAGCGCTGCACCTTTGTATTTCTCGTTGTGTAGAATACTTTCCACCGTGCTGGTCTGCCAGGTCTGCTTTTTAGCAGGTGTTAAAATTCCGTCTGCCGTCAGTTCATTTGCTATGGCACAAGGGGTCAGTCCTTCCATAAAGCGTGAATATATTCTGCGGACTATAACCGCTTCTTCCGGTACGATTTCGGGAAAGCCGTCTGCACCTTTGCGGTAACCGAGGAACTGCTTGTATGGCAGGTTGACCTTACCGTCCGCAAAACGCTTCCGCTGTCCCCATGTGACATTCTCGGATATGGAACGACTTTCTTCCTGTGCCAAGCTCGACATGATGGTCAAAAGCAATTCACCCTTGCCGTCAAAGGTGTAGATGTTTTCCTTTTCAAAGTAGACTTCTACGCCTTTTTCTTTTAACTGCCGAATAGTAACAAGGCTATCTACCGTGTTTCGTGCAAAGCGACTGACTGATTTTGTGAGTATGAGGTCGATTTTGCCGTTCACCGCATCCTCAATCATTCGGTTAAAGCCGTCACGCTTTTTTGTGTTTGTGCCGGTAATACCTTCGTCGGTATAGACCTCGACAAACTCCCATTCGGGGTTGCTTTTGATGTGGCGGGTATAATAGTCTACCTGGGCTTCATAGCTGGTGAACTGTTCATCGCTTTCCGTGGATACTCTTGCGTATCCTGCAACACGACGCTTTTGCATTGTTGCCTTTGAAAGGTGTGTCACTGGGTTGACGGTCGGTGGAATGACCGTGACCGACCGAGCTGCCGTTCTGCTCATTTTTTATTCCTCCTTGACTGTTGAGCTCGAAGTCGTGCCTTTTCTTTCATTTCGGGTGTCCAACTTTCTGCTCTGGAGCGGTCTTGCCATCGTTTAACGATTTCAGAACCGTCTTCCAAGCAGAACACGACCACATTGTTTTTCTCTGCTCTGATTTCCGTTATTTTGCTTTTGACAGTATTCGGGTCAAGTGTTTTTATGCCAAGCACTTCATATGTGAGAGATTCGAGTGTTTCTTCGGGAATTCGCTTTGCAGCACATTCGGATTTCCCCTTGGTCTGGAATGTGGTGCAATTCCAGAAGTGCTTATTGCGGTATGTCACTCGCTTGTAACTGTTACCGCAGAGACCACAGCGTATAAGCCCGGAAAAAGCGGAACGGGTAGGCTTCTTTCTACCAGCCGTCTGCTGTGCAAATATTCTGAGTCGCTCTTGTGCCTTGTTGAATGTCGCTTGATCTATGATAGGCTCATGTGTTCCTTCGGCGTAGTACATAGGCAGTTCACCTTTGTTCGGCATCAGCTTTTTATCAATGTGGTTATTACGATATCTCTTCTGAAGCAGCGCGTTACCGAGATACTTTTCATTCGATAAGGTGCATCGCATTCTTTCCGGGCACCAAGTGCCACCCAAGGCTCCTTTGATACCCCTCGATTCAAGATCTCGGCAAATGGAACTCATACTGTCACCGTTGTTGAAGCGGGTGAAAATCTCTCGAACAACAGCAGCTTCCTTCTCGTTTATTTCAATGCCGTCCGGCGATATATTATAACCGTACATAAAGCGAAGGTTGATGAGTTCTCCGTTTTCAAAAGCCTTTCTCACACGCCATTTCTGATTTTCGCTGGCCGACAGGCTTTCTTCTTGTGCATAAGAAGCCAAAATAGTCATCATCAGTTCACCGTCGGTGCTTTGTGTGTGGATATGCTGCTCTTCAAAGTAAACATCAACACCTAGAGCTTTTAGTTCACGGACGGTTTGAAGCAGCGTTACCGTGTTTCTGGCAAAGCGTGAAATGCTTTTTGTGATAATAAGATCGATATTTCCTCGGCGGCATTCCTCAACCATACTAAGAAAACCGCCTCTTTCCCGTTTCGTGCCGGTCACGGCTTCATCACTGTAAACACCGCAGTATAGCCAACCGCTGTGACTTTGAATCATGTTGCTGTAGTAGCTGACTTGTGCGGAGAGCGAATGCAGCATTGCGTCTTTACCCGTGGAAACACGAGCGTAGGCGCAAACACGCAGCGCTTTCGGCTGTGCCGGAATATGGGAATCGACCCTTTCTACAATTCTGTCCATGTTGTTCACCACCCTGTAGTGTATGACATATTACCTCTGAAAGCAGTATATATCCAGCGATTTCAGCGGAATATACTACACGAAGATATGCCGTATTTTTCGGCTATAATTGTATCAATTTTAGCGTACTCTTTAGCTGAAATAATGCCCTTGGAACGCATACTTCGAGCGAGAGCCATTGCCGTCTGATAAGCAATTAGCCGTTTGTCGTATTCACCCATTTGTAGGCTCCTTTCTGTGAAACTGTAAATAACAGGAGCGGGAACAGAATTTGCGGTGCGAATTGCCGTAGCTTTCAAACTGTTGTCCGCAACATTGACAAGTGAGCGTGTAGTACGCTTTGCGTTGAACCCTTTCCTGGTGTGCGTTCCACCATGCCATTCGGCAGGTGTCGGAGCAATACATCTTTTTTCGCTTGTGCGGTGTCTGTTCAAGCGGTTTCCCGCAATTTCGGCATAAATTGCTTTGTTCCTGCGGCTTCATACTCTGCACAGGATGTCTGGCACAAAAAGACTTAACCGTGTTTAGAGCAAGACCCGTTTCTGCTGCGATCCGTTTATATCCGTAGCCTTTGTACTGTAATGCAACGATTTGACTGCGTTCGTTTTCTGTCATTAAAACACCTCTTTCCGGGAGCCTTTATACTCCCCTCACAGGTAGGCCACGGCAAACCGAAAATCGAACCCCCAAGATGGCAAAAAAATAACGCCCTCCACGGGAATATCCGCAGAGGGCGCATAAAGTGGTTATTTATTCGGGATTTTGAGTTTCATACCGCTGTAAATGACATTGCTTTTAAGTCCGTTCAAGGAGACGATCTCCTTGTAGCGGTTACCGTCACCGAGATACTTCTTGGCAATCGCCCAGAGGGTATCGCCATGCACCACGGTGTGGATGCGGTAGTCGGCGGGTTTCGTGCCTGCCACGGCAAGTGCCGAGATCTTGACCGGCGACATGATGGCGTACTTGCCGGATTCGTCCTTGTTGATTACCGCACGGTCGCCGCTGACTTCAACCACATACCAGCGGAGCTTCTTCACCCAACCGGGAATGGCTTTGCCGTTGTAATAGGTGCTACCCGTAATGGTCACAAGGTCACCGACTTTGATTGCCGCAGAGGGCTTGACGGGCTTTACGGGTTTCGTGTCTTCGCCGAGAGCCGCCGTTACCTTTTTTGCAAGGTCGCCCATACGGGCATACATCCAGTTGCCCGGACAGGATTTGTTTGCAAACCATCTGTGAACGGTAAGTACCATCTCATCCGGCTTCGGATTGTAATTGAGAGTCTTTGCCTTATCGCCGAGCCAGAGCAGCTTCGTTTTGCCGTTGCGTTTACAAATGTCAACGCAGAGTTTGATGAGCGTCTGATACACAACATCACGAAATGCATACGGTTCCGCGGTATCGGAAGCGCATTCGATGGTTACGGCTCTCTGGTCGTTTGCGTTGGAAGAGGAACACCAGGAGCGGTTCTTCTCCTCTACATACATACCGACACGGCCGTCCGGTCCGATGCCGTAGTTTGAACTTGCCTGACGGGATACGGGCAAAAAGATGTTGCCGAGGGTTTCCACCGAGCACTGGCCTACCACGCAGTGGGGCGTGATGCGGTCAATGCTGTGTGTGCGCTGCCCGGAATGGTTCGGGCTGAGCTTTGTGTATGATACCATAGGGCTGTTCGTATAAGCCATATTATTCATCCTCCTTTTCACTATGGTCATGAAGCTGTTCCAGCACGGATTTCAGCTTCTGCGGAATGGGAAGTCCCAGATAAGCTACGTTCTCCAACAGGGACACTCCCTCATTGGAGAGATAGAAGAAAATGACAGCGGTTCGTAGCACCGAACCTGCACCGATAATGCGTGTATCAAGAATATGTCCCACGCCTACAAGAGCAAAGATGAGCACCTTCTTGAAAATGCCTTTAAAGCCGACTTCGCTTGACAGCTTCTTGTCCACAACGGCACACATGATACCGGTGATGTAGTCGATGACTACGAAAGCCAAAAGTGTGTAAAGCAAGCCGTCACATCCTCCCAGAAACCATCCGAGCCAGCCGCCGATACCGGCAATAACCACTTGAATGGTCGTCCAAAATTCTTTCATGTTGTTTGTCCTCCTTTAAAAGTTGAATTTGTGTATAAAAAAGTGATGCCGATTAAGCATCACACTTTCCCTATAACATAGAAGTTGACCTCAAAATTGTTAGCACCGCTCAGAGAGGTTGCTCTTCCTATTTCATATACGCCCGTTGATTTTGTCGAAGGTCCCGGAGAACTGCCCGGAACCATAAGAAAAGCACCGACACCGTTGCAGGAAAGGTTTGCCGTAATTGTCGGAACGGCAGAAAAGGTAAAAGGAAAAGCGATATTCAATGCGGTCAGTGAGCCGGAAGTGTAAAGCGGTCCCCAGTTGTTATTGAGTGTTGCCGATACGGTTTTTCTGCACCAGCACTCCGCAATGCCGCTTTTCCACTTTCGGAAAGTCCATATACTGTTTGTTCCGTGCTGAACGACAAAATCGGCAAGCGCGGAATTATTGAAGCGCACACTTCCCGCAACATCAAGTGCTGCCTGCGGATTAGGTGTATTGATGCCGACCTTCTTTTTCCGCAGTGCAATGAGCGGTGTGCCCTGCGGGACAGTAAAATACAGATCCAAGCTGCTTGCGGAATAGAGCTTGTCTTGAATCTGCAGATGGAAGTTATATGAGCTGTTCGCATCAAGATTGCAGAGTTCAAGGTTTGAATAGCTGAATGAAGAACCGGTTCGGGTTGTGCCATCAAGGATGCTTGTAAAAGCACCGTAGCTCGATTCATTCGTTTTCTTGTATCGGTAACGCACATAAACCACTGCGTTTTTCTGTGTCCCGTTTACCGATACGGCGGAAATAGAACCGCTGAATTTGAGCTGCATCTCGGCTTCGATCTCATTGGTTCGCCTAAGCGTTATCGATGATATTTTCGGTTCGCTGTACGGAATTACCGTAACGGTTTTTGATACGCTTGCGGTATAGCCTCTCGAATCAGTAACAGACAGAACGACCGTTATATTGCCGGACTTGGATATTCTGCCAACGGATAAGGCGGCCCCGGTCGAATTGAAAACGGATAAGCCGTTGCAGGAAGCGGTGTAGTTGGAAATGGACGCTCCGTTCTTCGCAGTCGCCGTTCCAGGGGTGACCTTGAGGGTCGAGTAGTCCTGCACGAACAGTTGGTCGTTCCCCGTGAGGTTCTTTGTGGTCGTGTAGCTGTCGGCATAAGTGAATCCGCTTATGGTCGGAGCGGAATTGGTCGCTGTGGTCAGTACAGTGGCGGTTTTGCTTGAGGTACTGCCGATCTGAGTAGAGCCGCTGAAAGACGAGAGCGCAAAGGTTCCCGTAAATGATTTAACGGTCGCCATTGCATTTAAAAGTGCCGTTCTTTGCGCCGATGTCAGTGTTACCGTTCTGTTTGCAGTACCCTTCGACCAGGAAAGCCCCGTAACGGTCAATATGGTCGTACCGCCGTTTTTGATTGCCAGAGAGTTGGAATATGACGCTTCATACACGGTCACATTGACGGTAATAGTGACCGTGGCATTGTCCGCCGTCACCGTGCTGACGCTGTTTAATACGGCGCCTCCAAGCGTTTTTACGGTGGCACTGCCTGATGTGCCGTAAACATGGTTGTACTGCCGCCTTGCTCTGACTTTCACCGTATAGCTGGTGTTCGGTGAGAGCGAGGACAGTGTTATGCTTGCGCTGGTAGATGCGGTCGTTGAAAACTGCGTCCAGTTCGAACCGCCGTTTGTACTGTACTGCCAAAGGTCTGCCGCAGACGAGGACGATGCCGAAATCTTGAAACCGTTTGCCGTGATATTCGATGTGCTGAAGCTCACGGTCGGAGCATTGCGGTCGATTGTGTTAAGATCAACGGTTGCTGATGCGGTTATCGTTCCGATGGATACACCGGAATATGTGCCGGAAAACCGCCATGACGCTGACAAAGCCACACCTGTTTTTGTGCCGTTGCTGTTATGATAAACCCGGACTGTTTTGCTTTTGAGATGTACCATGTGCCAGCTTGTCGAGCTTGTATCGTTGATAGCCGGTGCGGTATAGGTTACGCTCTCGACGTTGATTGATATGGTTGAGTCGGCACGAGAACCGACCTGCAGTGTATAAAACTGCAGATAAACATTGAGTGTCACATCGGTGTAGTTCCCCGTGACGCTTTGACTGCCCGTCCAGTCGCAGTACAGTCCGAATTTGCTTGTGGGATATTTATGAAAAGAGCCGCTTAATGCCACAGCCTTGCCTCCTTTAATCCAGAATAACGATGTTCAGCCCGTCGGATGCCGTCGGCATCGGGACAAACTTTGTTTTGCCCACGGTCAGCTCGCCGTCCACCGTTGTTTTCCTGGTCTGTGTTTCATCTTTGTTAAGGGTAAAAATGACCTCATCGTTGTAGTAACCGGCAAACTCCGTGTTCGTGATGACCGTCCTCTGGGATGATGCCTTGTTTGACACCTCGATACCGCGCTTGTCGATTTTTACCTCCTGCGTGTATATCTCGTTTGGTGCGGGCGTCCATTTTCTTGGAATTGCACCCTCGGTAATCATAATATCTGCGAGATAAACGGATGCGTCACGGCTGTAGCAGTAGATACGAAGCGTAGGGTCGGTCACATCGGTCAGAGTGACTGTGAAATCCGTCCAGTCAAAGGCCGTGGATTTATTGAACAGATACTTCGTTTTGTTTCCGTTGTAGGTAACATAAAAATATGCTGACATTGCCGAGGTTTTCTTCGCCCGGACGGAAATGGTATAGGTGCCGGGGACTACCCCTCGGATATACTGCGATAGCGAGGAATAAGCACCCAGCACGAAACAGGAATCGGAAACAGTATTGTTCTGCGTATCGGTTGAGGTTTCCGTTTTCACCGTGCCGGAATAGCTCCAGTCGTCCGTGATGCCGTTCAGACCGGAGGAATTCTGCACATAGTTGATGCCGCCGATGTACTGCTCCTGCATGGTGACGGATAAGCCGTTCACAGTGTGCTGAATCTGAGAAAGACGGCTCTCGGAGCTTTGCAGCCGTTTTTCGAGTGTTCCTTGTTCAGTGGATACCGACTCCATAGTTTCTGTGAGGTTAGCCACATAGCTGTTCAGTCCGTCCACATTCTGCTGAAAATACGCACTTTTCTCCGCAAATTCATCGGTTGAAACATAGGCACGAAGCACGACCTCGCCGCTCTCCAAGTCCCACCAGGACGAGCCATCCTGCGATTGAATGACGCCTGCCTTGATGATGTTTGCCACCAAAGAGCCGGAGGTGATAAAGTCTGCGACTATCTGACCGTCCGCCGTGATGGCGGTTTCGTAGGGGCCGTTGTAGCCGTTCTTGGAAAAGCCCAGACCGCCCACATTCCACCGCCAGACATTTACGGCATCGTCAATGGATGGTGCGTCCAGAATGAGCAGCTCATAGGGCTGACCGCTTTCGCTGTCTGTGTTGATGACCACATAGCCGCCGCTCTGCCCGGTAATAAGCCCGGTCGCCTTGGAGATGGCGGTCTGCAGCAGCTTCGGAAAGCGTCCTACCGTGGATTCAACCTTCTCGACCGTTGACTGCACCTCGGAAACGGTGGTGATCATGCTGGACTTGCTCTGACCGAGGGAGATGCTTACATATCGCTCGGCAAGGGTGTCGTACACGGTCTGTATCACCATAGCCGACACGCTGACACCGAGTGCGGAGTGACGGATGGTGACAGTATCGCAAAGGTTGACCCGTTCCAGTAGTGCCGAATACTCCGGCTGTTTCCACAGCGGCTCAAAAGACACCGTGACCGTGGGAATAGTCGCACCCAGCGGATTTGCGCTGATATACGCATTTGCCTTGGCTCGAAGCTCGTCCTCGGTAATGGTCGTGCCGCTCTCAAATTCGCCGGAGAAATCCATGATGAGCGTTTTCGCACGGACGATCTCCGAGGTCACAATGGGGAGCGTTACTTCCGGCAGCGTGACCACCGATTCGGTGTCCGAGCCTTCCGGGGTGTACACGGCATACGGGAGCAGCGCAGTATACACGCCGCTGTTGTCTTCATCCTGCTCCAGAGCAGTGAGGTTTTTGCCGTATTCAATGACCACACTGGTTTTCTGCCCACGGTGGGAATGGAACTTCACCGTGAAGTTGTCCCACTCAAACTCGCCGTACCATTTGGAAAGCATGGAGCCTTCCGTACCGCCGAGGCACGCCCGGACGCTTTTCGGCTGCGTGACCGAGAACGCCTTTGCGTCCGAGTAGTCCGTCCAGCCGGTGAAGCGTGTATCTCCGGCAAGAAGCTGCGAAAGGATGAGCTGCGGAGAGCGGCTCTCGGCCGAAAACGGAAGCACCGGTACATTGGCAAGGTCATAGGAGATGTGCTGACCGTAAATGGTGACGATGCCGTTTAAGGGCTTCGTGATGCGGTAAATGCGGAATGTCTGGTCAGCGGCAGTGTCATTGGGCTTTGCCTTGATGATGCATTCCTTCGTGATTAGCCCATAGTGTTGACCGCTCACCGGGTATTTGAGCAGACACTCGAATACGCCGTTTCGCTCCTCGGTGACTTCGCAGAAGACGGTGTCCGTCAGCACGCCAAGGCCGAATGAACTGAAATCTGTAGCGTTTGCGGGGTAAAGTACAGGTATCATGAATGCCGCCTCCTTCCGGGCATAAAAATACCACCTGGGATTTCTCCCTGGTGGTGTGATTTACTTGTAGGTCGGCAAACTGGAAGTTGTCCGCTTCTCTACCCGTTGACCTTTTTCATAAATTTTCGGCACACGTTCCTTGGTAGCAAACGTGCCGCAATATTTACTGCATGGGTAGGCAGGCCATAATAACGAAGAACCTTTCCTCTCTGCGCGGCACGGAAACCGGCCTCTGCGACAGCCTTGGCGCTGGCAGGCTTGAACATGGAGAACATATGAGAGTTCTTCATCTGTGCCGCCTGCTCAAAGCCGGTGGCGGTGGGGCCGGGACAGAGGGCGGTCACGGTAACGCCTGTGCCGCGTACCTCCTCGGCAACGGCTTCGCTGAAGCTGCGCACGAACTCTTTGGACGCATAGTATAGGCACATCCGCGGGCCAGCACTGAATGCCGCCACGGAGGACAGATTCAGCACACTGCCACGCCCACGCTCCACCATACCCGGCAAAAAGTACCGTGTAAGCTGCATCAGTGCCATGATGTTGACTTGCAGAAGATCGGTCTGCCGCTGAGCGTCAACCTCCCAAAAGTTTCCGAAGTCACCGAACCCTGCGTTGTTGACCAGCGCGTCAATGATGATATTCTTCTCTAAGGTATAATTGAACACTTCATAGGCGGCAGTCGGCTGGGACAAGTCCTGCGCCAGAACCCATACATGGCAGCCGTACTGCGTCTCCAGCTCGCTTTTTAGCTTGTAGAGCTTCCCCTCGCTGCGGGCAACCACAACAAGGTCATAACCTTCCCGTGCATATATTCTGGAAAACTCCAGACCAAGGCCGCCGGACGCGCCGGTGATAAGTGCTGTTTTTCTCATGTCAAATACCTCACAGTTCAATGATGTGCGGCTGCACATCGGGGTCATGGTTGGCAAGAGAC
>CAVELL010000030.1:0-41699 GCA_963616775.1 Eggerthellaceae bacterium
ATAATGATAAATCAAGCGGTCATTGCTATGTCAAGGTGGATGTATATTTTACCGCAGTCGGAATGGTTGATATACCGACCGAGCAGGAACTCCTTGCCATATTGGACGAGGTACAGCAAAATCCTCAGGAGTTTAGATTTATAGCATAGCATAAAAAATCGGTGCAACCCTTTTCTGAGTTGCACCGTGGCTATTACATTAAAACATCCTTATGTGGTGTTGGCATACGGTATATCCTTATAGGTCAGTATAGGTTTTTCGAGCTTCTTTATTACACCTGATGTTTTGAAATTCATAAAAGCTTCCTTATTTGATTATTGAAGAAATTGCGTCCCAAACAGTTCTGACAATTTTGTCAAAGACCTCAAAAATAACGTAGTAATCGCCCATAAAATGCTTGAGAACTCTGTTGAGAGCGTCGGTACCGAGAAGCGTCTGAGAAGCGTCGATATCGGAATATGTGAAATCGGTCTTTTCGATTGTGTATTCGTCAATCATCTTGTCTCCCTCGACTGTGTAGGTCTTGAGAGAAAATGTTGAATCGGTAAACTCAACCTCCGAATAAATAAGCTCGGCACTCATATAGCTGAAGTTTATCCATGAATGATGATACGGCTCGTCATAAACACGGTTCTTCCCCGAAGCGGAAGCCGTTGTGATATAAAGCGTGCCGTCGGGATCCGTAACCTTGTTTGCAGTATAGTCGAGGTCAACCTTTTCGTTGTTGAGCATATTGTATGAGCGTCCGTAGTAATGCTCATGTCCGTCAAAGGCAATATCAAACTCAAACTTATCCATTATTGCGGAATATACACCCTGAAGCATATAGTTATCGTTGTCGACGGCGTGATGGCCTGTGCCGTAAATATCGTGGTGAAAAAGTGCAACTCTCCACTTCGCGTCGGGGTTAGCAAGAATCGCTCTTTCGGCAAGTGCGTGGCTTTCGAAAACATTGGCATTGGTTGTGTTGAAAACAACAAAGAGCACCTCGCCGTATCTGAACCAGTACGGCGTACCCGTTTTGCTTGTGGAAATAAGCTGAGAATTAGGGTTGTTTACATAGTGCTTATACGTTGTGCCCTTGTGGTCGTGATTTCCGATAGTCGTAGCCATCGGGAGATTTCTCAGTGCTTTCGGCGAAAGAGTTGCAGCCCATTCGGTTGCGCTTGCGCCCGTCTGCGTCTGGTCGCCGCAGGAAATAATGAAGCTTGTGTCGGGATACTTCTTCAGTGCTGTATTAAGCGTTGTATTCCAGTTTGTCGCGTCCTTGTAGCCTGTACCGTCGTCAAGAGCGGAGCACTGTATATCGCCGACAAGAAGAGCCTTGAACGAGGATGAAGACCTTGTTATGTAGAAGGTCGGCTCGCTCCAGTTACCCTTACCGAGCGAATATGAGTAATAATACTTCGTATTCTCCTCAAGTCCCGTAACCGTAACTCTGTTTGTCTGCCGGTCGTTATCGGCAAGAGTGCTGTAACCGAGAAAGACCTTTGCGTTTTCCAGCTTTTCGTTATCCGCAATCTTAACCATCGGAACAGCGGCTTTTCTCTCGGAGTGCCAGTTGAGATTGAGCTCGCTTGCATCCCTGCCGGGAGTAAGAGCAATTTGAGTGTTGTCACCCTCAACGGTATTCCAGTATTCGTTCCACTCAGCCTGCGTCATAGTGTAGTCGGGCAGCAGATTGTCGGCGGCATTAGCACCCAATCCGAAGCAGCCGAAAACAACAGCCGTTATGAGCAAAACCGAAACAAATTTTTTACAACGGATCATAAAAATCCCCTTTCGTTTTTGATATACCATTATATAATTTATTGAATACAAAGGCTATACACAATATGGAAAAACTGTTGTTATCTAATTCCGTTTTATTGATTCAACCAGCGACGCAAAATCCTCCCTTGAACAGGGATTTTTAAAGCTGCTGCTGTCAAGCTTCATCATTTCATCTACATCATTTAAGAGTTTAACGAGGTCGACTTTTTTACACATCTTTATGAAATCACAGTCTGAAAGCCACTCGTCATACACTCCTGAAATCTTGTTGTTTGAATTATCAAAAACAATGCACGGTGTTCCGGTTATCGCGCAAAAAATCATACAATGGAGTCTGTCGGTAACAACGACCTTTTTGCTTCTGAGTGTTGCCCAAAAGCTCTCAAGAGTGGCTCTGAAGTTTTCCGGACTGCACTCGTCAAGCGTAACATCAACCGTGTCTTTAAAAACAACATCGCTGTATCTCTCGGTCAAAGCGTCTTTTATCCTTGCGCTTTCCGCCGCCGAAAGAAGCATCTCCTTATCGCTGCGCATACAGCACAAAACTCCGCTTCTCTCGCACCTTGGCTCCGATTTATCAAGACAGAGAACAATGTCGGGACAAAAACCGATTTCTTTATTAAAGCATAGCTTCATTGTTTCATACGATTTTCTTTCACGAGCAAAAATCTTCAGATTTTTACTTTTATTGTAGGTTCTAACGGTCTTTCTAAGTCTGTAATTTCCGTACAAAGTATCGGAAAAATCAATCGTCTGCGGAAAAGAAATTATCGTATTGTCGGGAAATTTACGGATAACAAAACGTCTTGCGTTTTCAAGAGACTCATATATTTCATAAATATTTCCGCCGCCGAGAAGCGTTATAATATCATCCTTATTCGTAATCCTTTTAATTTCTTTCATCCAATGGTATGTCTTGTTGCTCGGAACAAGTATAACCTTACAGTCGGGAAAATTTGTTTTCAGAAAATACTCCTGCGAATATGTAATTGCCATATCCCCCATGTTCTGATAAAAACCGCAGAGAAAGACAAAAATCTTTTTTTGATCCTTATACTGATGCAGTTCTTCAACCGTATCGGGGAAAAACTCGGCTCTGATTTCCGATTTAATTTTGTATTCAATTTCTTTGATTTTTCTGTTCATGTAAATCGGCTCCGCTGTTATATTTTAGTAAATCCTCTTCTTTTCAAATTAAAACGTCTGTATAGATAAAGTGCATAATATAATTTGTTTTTATAAAGGAAACAGGTCAAAAGCAAAGTACTTTTCGAGATATACTTATCATATTTCATGACTGCATTTTTAAACAGCTCAATATCATTCAAAACCTTAATGCCGTTTTTATAAAATTTATAGTTTCCCGGCTTGCAATAGTTATCAATGTTGTCCCTGACATTATAGATAACCAGCGCATTAAATCTGTACTCGTCAAACAGGTTTCTATTTTCAAGATATACTTTGATAAAGTTAAGAAAATAAATATCCTTCGAGAGTTTATTGTCAAGGTATTTCAAGGTCAGCGAAGCAGGATTCACCCTGTAATAATACAGCGGTTCATTTACTATTGATATCCTGCTGATGTTGTCAAGAACAGTCAAATTCATATAAGCGTCTTCTCTGCGGCATATCCTCTCGGAAATAAAACAATCATCCGTCAGGCAATCCTTTCTGAACAGTCTGTTCCAGCAATAGCACGGTATAAATGTGTTGTCATTCTTGTAACAAACAGTCGGGAGAATAATTTTTTCGGCAAAATCGGATTTTTCAATCACATTGTCATTACCGATAATTCTAACTTCAGATATTGAATCCGAAAGAATACAGTAACCGCAAACCGATATCTCGGCATTGTTCTTTTCACAGCTTTCTAAAAGCTTGCCTATCGTTTCGGGAAAAAGCTTGTCATCACCGTCCGCAAAATAAATATACTTTCCGCTGCCATGATCAAAGCCGTATTTTCTGACACTTGTAAGTCCCGCATTTTCCTTATGTATAACCGTGATACGGCTGTCCTTTTCGGCGTAGTCATCGCAAATTTTCGGCGTACCGTCGGTCGAACCGTCGTCAATTAAAAAAATCTCAAGCTTTTTATGAGTCTGTGCAAGTATGCTGTCTATACATTCCGCCGCAAATTTCTCAACATTGTACATTGCGGCAACAACAGTTACAAGTATGTCCTCCATAATTAAAACTCCTCTGATTTTTCAAAACAGGAAGTCCCGCAAAAGCAGGGCTTCCTGTAATTTATTTTTATGCTTCCCACTTGTAGTGTCTGAGATTTGAATCAATAAACAGCGCACCAACATCAAGAGCATGGATAAGCGTACCGTCCTCCATCGGGTAAACGGTCACGTCCTCGCCCTCGCCGCCGAAATTGTCAATCCACTTAGGCTGGTACATAATTCTGTCAAAGAGCTTTTCAACATTTCCGGTCTTTACGTCAATGGCATAAACCGCTCTTGTGCTGTCGTTCGTGCCGACATAGAGCTTTCCGTTATATACCTCTCCGCCCTGAATTGCGTCTATCGGGTCGGAAAGCTTCAAATCACCGACATATTCAAATGTCTTGAAATCAAAGCAGTATATAACCTCGGCTGTTTTGCTGTACGAGGAATAAAGCAGTCCGTTTGCGGAATCAACAGAAACCCATGGAATACCTCTTGAAAGATATTCTGTCGGCATTTCGTGAGCTTCACCTGTAAATTCAAGTGTCTCGGCATCATAAAGCGCAATAACAGGATGAGCCCATACCTTGCTGTCCTCAAGAGAAGCATAGATATAACCATTGTAGTAGCTGATGCCGCCGATATGCTTTGAACCGTATTTTTCAACGAGTTCGTCAGTCAAAGCCTTATAATTGCAAGCATAAACGGTTTGATTGTCAAAGCCGATTTTAACAAGCGAGGTTTTTCCGCTGAAATACCAATATTCGCCGTCAGTCGTAACACCCTGAGCACGCTCAAGTGTTTCAAGACCGATAACCTTTGAATTGGATTCGTACTTATAGATATCGCCGTTGAAAAATCCGTTGAGTCCGTTGCTCAATGTCATGAGAGCCGCAAGAAAAACGGCAAAAACCTTATAGAACAAAGACTTGGCAAAATTATAAAACACAAGCATATTAACCCTACCTTACTTAATAACCGAATTGCAGAATCCGATAACATCGTCAAAAACGTGTTCCCTGTCAAGCTCATTGAGAATCTCGTGTCTGTCGTTCTTATATAGCTTACACTCGACATTGTGTCCCGTTGCCTTGAGCTTTTCGTAAACTTCCTTGATGCCCTTTGAATAAGCTCCTACGGGATCCTCTTCGCCTGCGATAAGCAGGATTTTCAGCTCCTTCGGCACCTTTCTGTACCAACCGTCGCTTGAAACGGAGTCCAAAAGCTCAAACATATTTTTGTAGCCCGAAGCGGTGAAAAGAAAGCCGCAGTTGTCATTCGCAATGTACCAATCGACGTTCTCCGTATTTCCGGAAAGCCAGTCGAAAGCCGTTCTGCCCTCCGTGCGCTTATTGTATGTTCCGAAAGCAATTTTATCAATAAGCTTGCTCGGATGCTTCTCGCCCTTTACCTTTGAAATAAGCGAGGCAAGTATAATTCCTGCGCCTGCACCTGGATTTTTACCGCTTGTGCCGCATATAACCGCAGCGGAAATATCGTTGGCATATTTTGTGATGTAGCTTCTTGTTACAAATGAGCCCATGCTGTGACCGAAAATTATAACCGGCTTCTTAAATTCATCCTTTGCAATCAGGGTAAGCTGATGTACATCGTCAACAAAGCCTTTTCCGAAAGCGTTTTTTTCACCGCCGAAATATCCTTTCACACCGCCCGGCGCAATGGATTTTCCGTGTCCTATGTGGTCGTTCATAATAAACGCAAATCCGGCATTGCAAAGCACATTTGCAAACTCTTCGTATCTTTCGCCGAACTCCGCCATACCGTGAACACCCTGAACAACCGCCTTTATTTTTCCGTCGGCAGGAGCCCAGCTCCTTGCAAAAATATCAGCCTCACCGGTGACTGAAGGATAGGAATACTCTTTTCTAACGATTTCCATAAGAAACCCTCCTGAAATATTTTATTCTACCGGGATATCAATGTCATATTCGGGCATATAAACACCCTTTGCAAAGTTTCTCGCTCTGAAAAGAACGTGATTGTTATAAACCTCCATTACAAAGCCGATACCGTTATCGTTGCAGACACCGTCTTTATTGTCAATCGTGAGCGACGGGAGATTGATTGAGTGGAAGTTGCCGATCTTTTCGTATGTATACTGTCCGATTCCCGTGTGAAGATGACCCGTGATAAGAAAAACGTTGTCATACTTATTGAGAAAATACTTGAGCGAATCGGACTGATCGCCGACCGAGCCCGCCGAGTCAATAGGGCTGTTCCATGTGTCGGGAAGACCGTGTGTCAACTTGAGCGGCTGGTGAATCATAACAAAGATGGGCTTGCCCGTGTTTGAAGCCTCGGTAAGCTGAGCGTCAAGCCAGCAGAGCTGAGCCTCGCTGATATACGACTCCTCAAACTCGGTTCTGTCCGTTCCGAGAACTATGAACCTGTAGCCGTTGATTTCATAAGAATAATGGAGGGCATCCATTGTGAAATCACTTCCGACAGACTTGTTGAGAGCATTGGTGAAGCCCGTAAAGGTTTTAACAGTCTTTTTATAGCTTACCTTAAGTCTGACATCGTGATTACCTACCGTATTGAGGAAGCAGTCGGTTTTTGCATTCGCAAGCTTCTCGCTGACATACTGATACTCGCAAAGAAGTCCGTTTTCTGCAATATCACCGGCATTAAGCATAACGTCAACCCTACCGTCAACGTTGTTTGTAACATCCTCGCAGGCGGCATCAAAATACTTTGCTCTCTTGATAATATAATTTGAGAACTGCGGATCGGCCCACAAAACAGCCGTAAGGTTGGCACCCGTCTGCTCGTTCGTCTGAATTAGGTCGTCACCGGACGGTCCGACATAAGGCGTCAATGTATAGGATATGGCTATTACAACAACCATAAGCTTGTATGCAATTCGTGAAAAAAATGTTGTTTTCAAAATTTACACCTTCCTGATTTGGTTTCCTCATCATTTTAACACGAATACAAAAGCTTGTCAATTTTATTTGTACACAATATGTTAAACTATTATTTACAATTGTATCAATGAATATAACGTAAATTTATCAATAGTTCCATAAAAATGCTTGACTGTCGGGAAAATTTATGGTATAATTCAACATCATATCACAAGCGGACGTGGAACGTTTTTCGCGTCCGCCCATATTATTTTATAAGCAACCGATTTTGTCGGTTACATCAAACTGTACCGGAGGTAAAGCAATGGATTCACTCATACCCTTCTTCGACCCGATTCGAGGAGTCAGTATGACTGCTCTTTTGGTAAAAATTTTACTTTCCGTTTTCTTCGGCGGATTGATAGGTCTTGAAAGAGGACACAAGCACAGAGCCGCAGGCGGCCGTACATATATGATTGTGTGTATGGGTGCTGCTTTGACCATGATACTCAGCCAGTACGAAAATCAGCTGCTCTCCGCAAACTGGAAAGAGCTTTCGGAAGCGATGGGTATAAAAACCGATGTTTCGCGTTTTGGTGCTCAGGTAATAAACGGAATCGGTTTTCTCGGTGCCGGCACGATAATTCTCACGGGTCGCCAGGAAATCAAAGGTCTCACAACAGCCGCCGGTCTATGGGCATCCGCCTGCATGGGTCTTGCAATCGGTTCGGGCTTTTACGAATGTGCAATACTCGGATTCTTATTTATTCTCTTTACTACAGTTCTTCTTGACAGAGTAAGCGCGTGGATCGTTTCTACGGCGAGAAATATGGATCTTTACATAGAAATCGAAAAAATGGAAGACCTCGGCACAATCATAAATGCGTTTAAAGAAATGAATATACAATTATTTGACGTTGACATTCAGCGTGAAAAGCAGTCGAACGGGGTAACGATAGGAGTCGTCATATCGGCTCGCCTGCCGAAAAAAGAAACACATTCCAACGTTATGTCGGTTATTTCAAAATTTGATTTTGTCACTGTTGTCGACGAAATATGACAGGAGGGAAATTTATGCTCAGCTTTCTTGATCCTCTCAGAGAGATAACAACGGTTGCCGTGCTCGTTCGTTTAATTTTTGCAATGCTTTGCGGCGGTGCGATAGGAATTGAACGTGAACATAAACGGCGTACAGCCGGCTTCAGAACACATATCCTTATCTGTCTCGGTGCCGCGATGACAACCATGGTAAGCCAGTTTCTTTTCAAAGAAATGCATCTTTACACCGACATCGGCCGTCTCGGCGCACAGGTAATTGCCGGCATCGGTTTCATCGGTGCAGGTACAATAATCGTAACAAAACGTCGTCAGGTCAAGGGACTCACAACAGCTGCGGGACTTTGGACCTGTGCCATCATCGGTCTTGCGGTCGGAGCAGGCTACTACGAAGCCGCCGTGCTTGCAACAGCGATAATTCTTCTTGCGGAAATCTTCTTCTCGCGCTTCGAATATTGGGTTCTTGACAACGCAAGGAATATCAACATCTATGTTGAATATTCGGGCAATGAATATCTTGATTCGGTTATACGGCTTTTGAAAACCTACCGAGTTGTTATTCTTGACCTTGAGATAACCAAGTCCGGAGCCAACTCCTGTGCGATATTCCAGCTCCAGCTTCCGAAAAAGCTGTCCCACGACAAGCTGATGACGGTCGTATCCACCGCAGAGGGAATTATCTCGGTTGAGGAACTCTGACACATCAAAAAGCTCGATTCGTTCGGGCTTTTATTATTGTTTTCGGACTAAAAAGCGAGCTGATTTCGGCTATTTGCCCCGAAATCGAAAAATATTTTCCCTTTTTTTCATTTTTTAGGTTTTTATTAGAATATTTTTACAAAAATACTTGACAATAAATATGCAAAAGTGATAGAATACCAAAGATTGATATAGTGATTTATTGTGTGTCCGTGTGGGTATGTGATCAATCATTATTCAAATTATTCAAGAAAGGAGATGTAGTTTTTTGCCTACCTTTAATCAGTTAGTCAGAAACGGCAGACAGACTATCGAAAAGAAAGCGAAGGCTCCTGCTCTTCTCAAGGGTCTCAATTCTAAGAAGAACATTGTTACGGATCAGAATTCTCCCCAGAAGCGCGGCGTTTGCACAGCAGTTAAGACAGCTACACCTAAGAAGCCTAACTCGGCTCTTCGTAAGATCGCCAGAGTTCGTCTTACAAACGGTATCGAAGTTTCTTCGTATATCCCCGGTGTAGGTCATAACCTCCAGGAGCACAGCGTTGTTCTTATTCGCGGCGGTCGTGTCAAGGATCTTCCCGGTGTTCGTTACCACATCATCCGCGGCACACTCGATACTCAGGGTGTTAACGGAAGAATGCAGTCACGTTCAAAGTACGGTGCTAAGCGTCCGAAGGCTGCTAAAAAGTAATTCCTCTTTTAAAAAAGGAAATTTTGAAAGACAGAATCTTCTTGCAGGCTGCGCGGTGTGAGGTACTCCGCGTAACAATGTGAGAGTGTATATATATATTTAATGTATGTGCTTCTCCATTGGCGCCACAGGGTTTTGTCACTTGAGTACCTATGATATCATTACTATTATGAAGGAGGGAAGCGAAGTGCCAAGAAGAGGCCAGATTGCAAAACGTGATGTTTTGCCAGATCCGCTTTACAATTCAAAGTTGGTAACAAGACTTATCAACAATGTTATGTACGATGGTAAAAAGGGTGTCGCACAGAAAATCGTTTACGATGCTTTTGACATCATCAAGGAGAAGACAGGTAAGGAGCCGGTAGAGGTTTTCGAAGCCGCTATGGAAAATGTAATGCCTGTTCTCGAGGTTAAGGCTCGCCGTGTCGGCGGTGCTACCTATCAGGTTCCTATGGAAGTACGTCCCGAAAGAAGACAGACTCTCGGACTCAGATGGATCACCAACTATTCACGTCTTCGTTCGGAAAGAACTATGAAAGAGCGTCTTGCTAACGAAATTATGGATGCCGTAAACGAAACAGGTTCCGCATTCAAGAAGCGTGAAGATACTCACAAGATGGCAGAAGCCAACAAGGCTTTTGCGCATTTCAGATGGTAATCTTCCCGAAATTTTCAGGGATTTAATTGCTTATTTAAATTTACGGAGGTTTTTATGGGAAGACAAGTACCACTTGAATTAACAAGAAACATCGGTATTATGGCTCATATCGATGCCGGTAAAACAACAACAACCGAGCGTATCCTTTTCTACACCGGTGTTAACCACAAGATGGGTGAAACACACGACGGTGCGGCAACAATGGACTGGATGGCTCAGGAGCAGGAGCGCGGTATCACAATCACTTCTGCTGCTACCACCTGTTTCTGGAAGGGTCACCGTATCAACATCATTGATACTCCCGGTCACGTTGACTTTACTGTTGAAGTTGAACGTTCTCTTCGTGTTCTCGACGGTTCCGTAACCGTCCTTTGCGCTAAGGGCGGCGTTGAGCCTCAGTCTGAAACCGTTTGGCGTCAGGCTGACAAGTATCATGTACCTCGTATGGTATATGTAAACAAGATGGACATTATGGGCGCGGACTTCTACCATGTTATCGACATGATGAAGGATCGTCTCAAATGTAACGCTGTTCCAATCCAGCTTCCCATCGGTCGTGAGCTCGAGTTCAGAGGAATCATCGACCTCGTAACAATGGAGGCTGAGGTTTACTACGACGACAAGGGTCTTGACATCAGAATCGAGCCTATCCCCGACGATATGAAAGAGCTTGCTCAGAAGTATCACGAGGAGCTTATCGAAGCGGTTGCAGAGCAGGATGACGCTCTTATGGAGAAATTCTTTGAGGGTGAGGAGCTCACGGTTGATGAGATCAAGACCTGCATCCGTAAGGCTACGATAGCTAACGAGATGGTTCCCGTATGCTGCGGTACATCCTACCGTAACAAGGGCGTTCAGATGCTCCTTGACAACATCGTCGCTTATATGCCTGCTCCGACGGACGTTGAGGCTATCAGAGGCACCAATCCCGACACAGGCGAAGAGGAAGACCGTCATTCTTCCGACACAGAGCCGTTTGCAGCTCTTGCTTTCAAGATTGCAACAGACCCGTTTGTCGGTAAGCTTTGCTTCTTCAGAGTTTATTCCGGTACTGTTTCGGCAGGTACTACCGTTTACAACTCTGTTAAGGACGCGGACGAGCGTCTCGGTCGTATTCTTCAGATGCACGCTAACCACAGACAGGATCTTGACGTTGTTTACGCCGGCGATATCGCCGCTGCCGTAGGACTCAAGAACACAACGACAGGCGATACTCTCTGCGACGAGAAGCATCCTATCATCCTCGAATCAATGGAATTTCCGGAGCCTGTTATCCGTGTTGCTATCGAGCCCAAGACTAAGGCAGGTCAGGAAAAGATGGGTATCGGCCTTCAGAAGCTTGCTGAAGAGGATCCGACATTCCGTTGCTACACAGATGAAGAGACAGGTCAGACGATTATTGCAGGTATGGGTGAGCTTCACCTCGAAATTATCGTTGACAGACTTCTCCGTGAGTTCAAGGTTGAGGCTAACATCGGTAAGCCGCAGGTTGCTTACAGAGAAACAATTACTCAGAACGCTGATGTTGACTGCAAGTATTCCCGTCAGTCAGGCGGTAAGGGTCAGTACGGTCACGTTAAGATCAGAATCGAACCCAACCCGGAGAAGGGCTTTGAGTTTGTTAATTCCGTTGTCGGCGGTGCGGTTCCGAAGGAGTACATCCCTGCTGTTGAAGCCGGTGTCAAGGGCGCAATGCAGTCAGGTGTTCTCGCAGGTTATCCTGTTGTTGACGTTAAGGTCACTCTTTACGACGGATCATATCACGAGGTTGACTCCTCTGAAATGGCCTTCAAGATTGCCGGTTCTATGGCGTTTAAGGATGCTATGAGGAAGGCTGCTCCTGTTCTTATGGAGCCCATTATGAAGGTTGCCATCATCGTTCCGTCCGATTATCTCGGCGACGTTATGGGTGACGTAAACTCCCGCCGCGGTATGATCCTCGGTCAGGAGCAGAGAACGGGTGCCGTTCAGGTTGACGCAAACATTCCGCTCTCAAATATGTTCGGCTACGCAACCGACCTCCGTTCCAAGACACAGGGACGCGGTCAGTACGTAATGGAGCCCAGCCACTATACGGCTGTTCCGAAGTCCATTGCGGATGACATCATCAGCACAAGGACAAAGGCTCAATAATTTTCAAAAAAAGCTTGCTTTTTTGAATGGAAATTGTTACAATGTAACCATGCAGTATGCATTGAATAAAATTATTAAATACCAAAGGGAGGAAATTCCAAATGGCAAAGGAAAAATTTAACCGAACCAAACCCCATGTCAACATCGGTACTATCGGCCACGTTGACCATGGTAAGACTACTTTGACAGCTGCTATCACAAAGACCCTCGCAATGAAGGGCGAAGCTGCTTTCGTTGACTACGCTAACATCGACAAGGCTCCTGAGGAGAGAGAGCGTGGTATCACAATCAACACCGCTCACGTTGAGTATGAGACTGCTTCTCGTCACTATGCTCACGTTGACTGCCCGGGTCATGCCGACTACATCAAGAACATGATCACCGGTGCTGCTCAGATGGACGGTGCTATCCTTGTTATCGCCGCTACTGACGGTCCTATGGCTCAGACTAAGGAGCACCTTCTCCTTGCTCGTCAGGTTGGCGTTCCCTACATCATCGTTTTCATGAACAAGTGCGACCAGGTTGACGATCCCGAGCTTATCGAGCTTGTTGAGATGGAAATTCGCGAGACTCTTAACGAGTATGAATTCCCCGGCGACGACACACCGATCATCAAGGGTTCTGCTCTTAAGGCTCTTGAGTATGACGGAGACGACATAAACGCTCCCGAAATCGCTTGCATCTGGGAACTCATGGATGCTGTTGACAGCTACATCCCGACTCCTGACCGTAAGGCTGACCTTCCTTTCCTTATGCCTGTTGAGGACGTATTCACAATCACAGGTCGTGGTACGGTTGCTACCGGTAGAGTTGAGCGTGGACAGCTCAAGATGTCTGACGAAGTTGAAATCGTTGGTCTTACCGACGAGAAGAGAAAGACTGTTGTTACAGGTATCGAAATGTTCCGTAAGCTCCTCGACTACGCTGAGGCAGGCGACAACATCGGTGCTCTTCTTCGTGGTATCCAGAGAACAGACATCGAGCGTGGTCAGGTTCTTTCCAAGCCCGGTTCAATTCATCCTCATACAAAGTTCGCCGGTCAGGTTTACGTTCTGACTAAGGACGAGGGCGGTCGTCATACACCGTTCTTCAACAACTATCGTCCCCAGTTCTACTTCAGAACAACAGACGTTACAGGCGTTATCACTCTTCCCGAGGGAACAGAGATGTGTATGCCCGGCGATAACGTTACAATGAACGTTGAGCTCATCACTCCGATCGCTATCGAAGAGGGTCTTCGTTTCGCTATCCGTGAGGGTGGACGTACAGTTGGTTCAGGCGTTGTTACTGCTATCAACGAATAATTAAATTATTCACCTACAAGAGACAGGTCGAAAGGCTTGTCTCTTTTCTTTCGGATACATAAAAGACACCGTTGGCTGTAAGCTGCCGTCGGTGTCTCATTTATTACCCATATTTTATTTTTCTGCTTTTATAAGGTTCTTGTAGAACCGTACCGCACCCGGAAGACAGTTGTACTCTATATTTTCGTTCAAGCCATGCATACCCTTCATCTGCTCCGGACCGTAAATAACAGGGGCAAAACGTATGCAGTTTTTGCATATCGGCTGATAGAACTGTGCGTCTGTTGCGCCGGTCATAACATAGGGACTTGAAGCAAGTCCGGGAAACGACTCCCCTATCACCCTTTCCACCAAGCGGAACGCCTCGCCGTTTATATCCACGGGCGGCGTATAGTCGTTTGAGTGAACTATCTCTGTTTCAAGTCCGTGCTTTTCGGCAAGCTTTTCAATAATTTCAAGGCTTTCCTTTTCTCCCTGGTGCGGAATGAATCTCATATTCGCACCCAGCGTCGCCTCCTGCGGAATCACGTTGTAAGCGTCCGAGCCTGACTGCGTCGTGAATGCAATCGTGGTTTTGAGCATCGCTCCTGCCTGTGCGCTGACTGCCGGGAGCACCGCCTTGAGCAGAGGTCTGAACAGCCATATATTGCCGAACAGGAACCTGAGACCGAACGACGACGCGTATGGCGCGAGCGTTGAGAACATAGCCGCAACCTCCGGCATAAGCTTCTTCTTGAACGGAGAATGTTTCTCAACATCGTCAACAAAAGCCGCAAGTCTTGCAATCGGGGTATTCTTTGTGGGAGCACTTGCGTGACCGCCGGTGCTGTGAGCGGTAAATTTAACATCCGCCTTTCCCTTTTCAAAAACACCGACCATCGCAAAGTTGCCGTTGATTCCGCCGATGGGATTTGTGATGATTCCGCCGCCCTCGTCGCAGACAATAAACAGCTCTATTCCCCTGCGCTTGAGCTCGTTCACAATTTTCGGAGCTCCGTCTCCTGCCCATTCCTCAGTGCACGATGAAGCAAGGTAAACGTCTGTCGGCGGAGTATAGCCCTCCGCAAGAAGCTCCTCAACCGCTTCAAAAAATGCCATAACCGAGCATTTGGTGTCTGAGGCTCCTCTGCCCCACACCTTGCCGTCCTCAATGTCGCCGGAGAACGGCTCGTGCTTCCACTCACCCTCCGCCGGAACAACGTCCTGATGACTCATCAAAAGAATCGGTTTCCCGCTGCTCTTTCCTTTCCAATAATAAAGCAGATTGCCGTCGATTTCGGTTTTCTCAAGCTTTTCGTGAACAAGCGGAAAGAGCTTCTCAAGAACCTTATGGAAACCGAGAAATTTCTCAACCTCAGGCGCATTGGCGTGAGAGGTCGTGTCGTATTTAATCATTTCGGAAAGCTTTTCGGCAAGCCGCAGCGACTCTTTTTCGTCCTCGGTTGCTCTGTAATCGGACTTTTTGTGCGGCATTACCAGCGTCCTGACAAGTGCAATCAGCAATAAAAGGATTATCAATCCCGGAATTATCAGCAGATACCTCATTATTTGGCCTCCTTGAGTTCCTTTTTGTAGAAGTAATAGGATATTCCTATTGCGATCGCGCCCGACGGAATAATCATAAAGCTCGTTGAGCTTGAAAGCGACGGAACCAGAATGAACAGAAAACTCATAACAACGAGCGGAGCTACCGCAATGCTCATATTTTTGCGGTAGTATTTGTATGCCATTGCGCCGAAAAGCGCAGGAACAACATTGTCAAATGCCGGAGCCAAAGTCGGGCTCTGAAGAAACGGCTGCAAGGGCGTCAAAGCGAGAACTCCGAGAGCAAGAACAAGTATAGTGACAAGCGACGATGTAGCAATGGAAAGTGTTGAAATTATCTCGTTTTCCTTTGTTCCGGTTTTTGCGCCGACCATATCTCTGGCATTGACGGCGCAGGGAATTTTCATATTTATAAGATTACCTGTAATAAACGCAAGATATCCGCCGCCCGAACCGAGCATCGGCGTATAAATCAAAAATTCGGCTATACTGCTGACAAGCCAAACGAGACCGACAGAAACAAACGCCTTTGCAGCCGCACCGAGGTCGGGATATGCTCCGAGATATTTTCCTATAAGGAACGGTGCTCCGACAAGCATAACAACCGTTATTACGCTGACAACGCGTCCGATAATGTGCGTGGTATTTCTGTATTTTTCCCATATTTTATCCATAACGTCCGCCTCCCTTATACCAATCTGATAAGTACGGCAGCCGCCATACCTATTATCATACTGCCTGCAATTGAGAAATTGTCGACCCAAGCAAGCTTCTTCTTTTCCGAAAGAAATATAAACAGTGCCATTGCGAGCGCGGAAACCGCCGCAACTGCCAACGGAAGCCAATCACCCGTAAAGGTAAAGAGACCGTCATTTGAAACAAGTCCGCCGATATAGCTGCCGATATATGCGCTGACGAGTCCGATAAACATTGCCGTCATCGCCTTGTCACCAAAGCCTGCCTTGCCGTTACCGTCGCCTGTTTTAAGCTTCTTGGTATATTTTTTGTTAAAGAAAATCGAAAGCACCATGCCCCACATAATACAAACGCTCATAAGAAGAGCAATCGTCGAAAAGGCTTGCGGAGTCATCTCCGACGCCGAAAGCTTGCTCATTCCGACCTGCTCCGCCGCTGCCTGAGCAACCTGTGTCTCGTAATGAAGTGCACCGATAACCGAAAGTCTGAGCCACGGCCACGGGATTCCGAGACTGCCGGAAAGAGCAATAACTCCGAGCAATATGCCGACGCTCGGCACCAGCGAAAAAGTTGCACTTGAAACAATTACACGTTTCATCTTTGTTGTATCCATTCCGATAGCCTTTCCCGTTCTGTATGCACGCACCATAAACACAACGCACACCAGCGCGACAAACGCGATTATGCCGCCGCAAATAAGGTACATCGGAGAGCTGTTAAGCTTATTTAAAATTGATGCTCCGTCTTGCATAAAAAGTCTCCTTTCCGTTACGGCTCACTTTATCGTGTGCCGTTTTCATTTCGATTATATCACAGTTTTTTGCGATTGTAAACCGACTGAAAGGGGCATACGCTTTGTCATTTAAACGACATTGTAATAATATGTTCAGTATGTACAAAACGAACAGGTGAATTTTTTAACAAATTTTTAATTCACATCTTCCATTTTTTGAAAGGCTATGTTATAATTTATTGAAACTGATTTTAATCATTTGTCAGGAGGTATAATATGGATCAGAAATTAGAGCCCTTATTCACGCCTTGGAAAATCGGTAACTGCGAAATCAAGAACCGTATAGTTCTTACCAGTATGGGCGGCACCGACCTTTTCGGATGGATGGAAAAAAACCATTTTGATAAAGACGGTGCAAAATTCATTATGGAGATCGCCAAAAACAATGTCGGTCTCATTCTCCCCGGCTGCCAGCCCGTTTACAACCCGATGTTCGGTCAGTGGCTGTACAAGAACAAAAAAATGTACGACGATCTAAAAAAGTGGATGCCTGAATTTCACAAAACGGGCGCAAAGCTTTTCGTGCAGCTTACCGCAGGCTTCGGTCGTTCATTCACAATCAGCTCTATGATGGAGAGCCTTTTCACCAATCCTGTGCTCAAGGTTCTCAGTAAGCCGTTTATGGATCTCGATATGATTACGGCAACAGCGAGCCCCTCTCCGAACCGTTGGTCGGATAAGGTTCCGTCAAGAGCCCTCACCAAGGAGGAAATCCATAGGTTCGTTGACGCATTTGCCAAGAGCGCAAAGCTGCTCAAGGATGCAGGTGTTGACGGCGTTGAGGTGCACGCTGTTCACGAGGGTTATCTTCTTGACCAGTTCACACTCAAATATGTAAACAAGCGTACCGACGAATACGGCGGAAGCTTTGAGAACCGTTACCGCTTCCCTGTTGAGGTTGTTCAGGCAATCAAAAAAGCTTGCGGCGACGATTTCCCCGTTTCTCTTCGTTACAGCGTCGTTTCCAAGACAAAGGGCTTCCGTCAGGGTGCTATCCCCGGCGAGGACTATGTTGAAGTAGGTCGTGATATGGAAGAATCCGAGAAGGCCGCAAAGTACCTTCAGGACGCGGGCTATGACTGCCTTAACTGCGACAACGGTACATACGACGCATGGTACTGGGCTCATCCTCCCGTTTATATGCCCGAAAACTGCAACCTTGCAGACGTTGAGCATATCAAGAACTACGTTGACATTCCTGTTATCTGCGCCGGTCGACTCGATCCGAGAGTTGCTGCGGATTCAATCAAGGAAGGCAAGCTTGACGGCGCAGGCTTTGCACGTCCGTTCCTTGCCGATCAGGCATGGGTAACCAAGATGATGAACGGTCAGGAGGACGATATCCGTCCCTGCATCCTCTGTCACAACGGCTGCTTCAATATGTGCCACTACAAGGGCGTTCCTAACGATCAGGAGCTTTCCGACAGTCTCCACCTTGCACGCTGTGCGGTTAATGCGGAGACAATGCAGTGGAACAAGCACTACATCAAAAAGACAAATTCACCCAAGACCGTCCACATCATCGGCGGCGGTATCGGCGGTATGGAGGCCGCAAGAGTTCTCAAGCTCAGAGGTCACAACCCGATCATCCATGAGAAGAGTGACGTCCTCGGCGGTACATTCATCCCCGCAAGCGCAGAGAGCTACAAGGGTAAGCTTCGTGAGCTTCTTGAGTGGTACAGACTCCAGATGAAGAAGCTCAACATCGAAGTTAAGCTCAATGACGAGGTTAAGGACGTTTCCGTTTTCGGTGATTCTCCGATAATCGTTGCAACAGGCTCAACTCCGCGTCAGCTCAGAAGAGTTCCGGGCTACGAGAAGATGGTTGAGGCTTGCGAGTTCCTTACAGGCACACCTGTCGGTGACACGGTCGCTGTTATCGGCGGCGGTCTTACGGGCAGCGAAATCGCTTATGAGCTTGCTCTCAAGGGTAAGAATCCGATCATCGTTGAGATGAAGGACGATCTTGTCAGCCAGAAGGGCGTTTGCCTTGCAAACTCCTCATATCTAAGAGAGTGGTTCGCACTCAACAAGACTCCTGTTTATCTTGAAACGACACTTAAGGAAGTCAGGGACGGTTCCATTGTCTGCACCAAGAAGGACGGCAAGGAGGTTGAAATTCCCTGCGATTCGGTAATCAGCTGTGCAGGTTATATTCCCGCTCCCCTCGCCGAAAAGTCAGGCAATGTTCACCTTGTCGGCGACTGTCTGGCAATCGGCAACCTTCGTTCGGTTGTATGGCGTGCATACGACGTTGCAATGAAGATCTGACTGTAAAACAATTTAACAAATTCGGGGGGCTGCCGTTAGTACAGTCCCCTTTTTTGACATATTCTCAATTTAGTGCTATTATATTGACGGAGGTGGCAATGTATTATGATCGACAGCATTGGATTCGACCTTGACGGAACACTTTGGGACTCAACCGACAGCATAACAAAGGCTTGGAGAACCGTTGCCGCCGAATTCGGCGTACACCTCCCAAGCCTTGCGGAAATGGAATCCGTCATGGGGCTAAACCGCATTGATTTGATGAAAAAGCTTTTTCCCGATATGGACAAAAAAGAATCTGCCGACTTCTTTGACCGTGCGACGGTTGAATGTGTAAAGGAATTAAATCTGCACGGTGGGAAGCTCTATGACGGCGTTGAAGAGACTCTCCGCGAACTCAGCAGGCACTGCAAGCTTTATATTGTCAGCAATTGTCAGGAAAGCTATATGGATGCATTTCTCACATACCATAAGCTCGGAAAATACTTCTGCGATTTTGCCTGCGAAGACCCCGACACGCTCTCCAAGGGCGAAAATATAAAGAAAGTGATTGCACGCAACAAATTGACAGCCTCCGTCTACATCGGCGACACGCAGGGCGACTGCAACGCCGCCAAGCTTGCCGGCGTTCCCTTCGGATTTGCCGCTTACGGCTTCGGAACGGTTGACGGATATGACTGTAAATTTGATTCGTTCAATGATATTTTATCGCAAATTTCCATTACATTAGGAGGTAAAACATCATGAAAAAAATCACCTCTATGCTTTTGACGCTTGCCGTATTGATCGGCTCTGTAGGATTTTCCGCAATCGGAGTCTCAGCGGCATCGGATTCTGTGGTTTTTGAAATTGACACATCTAATGTAACCGACAGCAGCATCGGAAAGCTGACCGGCTATATGAACCTGTGGGGATATGAGGGCTTGAGAAATGTTGAGACGGACGGAGAAGCGGATATCTCTTTCGTTGACTACATCGAGCTTATGACAGCAACCGGAGGTTCGTCCGACCGTGACCTTATTGACGAAAACGGAAATCTGATAGAATCAAAGCTCGATGCTTTAGCCGAAGCGTGCAGCGGAATACTCAGTCTCGGGGCAAAGCCGCTTATCAAGCTCGGAAATATTCCGTTTTACTTCACCATGAAACAAAATCCAAACAAGCAGGTCGGTACTGTTTTCGGCTTTAATGTTTTTCCTCCCGACGATGATATGTACGACGATTATGAGCAGTACATTGAGAATGTTTTGAAATATCTTATAAGCCGTTTCGGATTGGATGAGGTCAGAAAATGGCGGTTCGGCGTTATGACCGAATATGAAAATGCGGATTGGTTTTATGTGCTCGATTCCTCGGGAAATCAGAACGCCGAGCTTACAATGAACGCCTATTTTAAAATCTACGATAACTCCGTTGAGGCTTTGGAGAATACCCTCGGCAAGGATAATGTCTATGTAGGCGCACATTCCATGACCGTTACCGAAGGTCTTTGGGACGAGCGCAGATTCATCGACCATATTGCAGACACGGGCGTACAGCTTGACTACCTTTCGGTTTCATTCTACGACTCAAAGCCCGGAACATATACCTCGGGCAAAACGCTTGCCGAATGCTTCTCATTTCTTCGCGAATACGCCGAGTCAAAAGGGCTTTATAACCTTGATTACGGTGTTGACGAGGGCAGAATTTACGGAGGAGTAAATGTCGGCTCGGAATCCGAACAGCTCAACACACGCTGTGTCGGTCACATGTGGCAGGCAGCGTATGACGCAAGAATGTACAAAACGATGCTCGACAGCGATGCGGATTATTTTTCTGTTTGGTCGTGGACATCGGACAGCTCAATTGGTAAGGGCTACCCGACAATTTCCTATCATGTTGCAAATGTTATGAATAAAATGGTCGGCGGCAGCCGAATCAACGTAACAAAGGGAAGCACATCGCTCTCCTCGGGCGTTGAAGCGGAAGCTGTTGCGTCATATAACGCTCAGAAAAATACGCTTGGAATTATGGCATATAATTTCAAAAACGATGTTTCATATTCAGACTATATCAACTGCAAATTCAAAATCAACTTTTCTCAGCTTGCCGGCAAGAAGGTCTTGCTCAGCTGTTATTCGATTGACGACAACTGCAACTACTTTGACGAGTGGTGGGCAGACAGAAGCACATACGGAATAACCGATGACAAATTTGCATGGTCGCCGGATGATCCGACAATCGACTCTTACACGACCCTCAAGGACTCCGCTGCGAGAGAAACTTATTATAACCTTTTGAGGGATAAATATGTTGAAGCTTCAAAGCTTAAGCCGACCTATCAAATAATCACTCTTGATGAAAACGGTACGGCAGAGCTGGACTGCAACACCCTGAGAGGAAACGGAGTCGTTTATTATGAGCTTTCCGAAGCAGATGATTTTAATATTGCCCTGACGGAAGCCAAGGCACTTAACGAAAGTGACTATGATAATTTCACCGAAGTTAAAGCTCTGATAGCGGAAATTGAAAGCGCAACCGATTTGACCGACGAAGAAAAGAACGCTTATGCGCAAAAGCTCAAGGAAGAAACAGCTCTGCTGATGAAAAAAAGCAGACTCGGCGAAAACACATCAACAAATATCAGCAACACAAGCTACGAATATGTAACACTGAATGCAACGCTTAAAATGAGCAAGGCTGACACAGCCTCGTCAATGACATTCCAAGCAAACAGCGATGTAGGAAGCACCGCATATTTCCTCACGGGAAACGGCACCTACGATTCAAACGGATTCCATATGTGGTGCAAGACTTATCAGAATGAACAATCTCCATCGGCGCAGTACTATGTTGATACCTATTTATATAAAAACCTCAGCGAGTTGGGCAATATAATTGACGCAGAATTTACCACATGGGGAAAAAATCATCATCACAGTATCGGAATTGCCGACACCTCGGCAAATATGATAGACGGCAGCCACGGCTCGGTAACAGTCAGCGGAGACAAGGGCAATTCGTACACATACACCCTCGGCAATTTCTCCGCAGGAAGTATCTATTCCGCAGGCTCGGCGACTGACTTTGTATATACTCCGGACGGGGAAACGCTGTCCTCCTCAAACTCTGCGGCGATATTCGGCAATGTTCCGGTATCGGGAGAGAGCGTTAAATTCAGAGTCGGTTCACGGATCTCGGCAATCGATGCCTTAGGCTGGAATAATGTTTTACACTACTATCTGTGGACGGATGTTACCGTAACAGGATATGACACCACCTCGCTCAGGGCGGAGATAAAGAACCGCATTAAAGAAAAAGCCCTTTACTCCGAGATAAGCTACGCAGTATATGAAAAAGCACTGTTAAACGCCATCAGCACAGTTAATTCATCTTACCTGCAGTCCGAGATAGATTCGGCTTTAAGTTCACTTCTGAACGCAAAGCAAAACCTTGTTAAAATCGACGATATCCTTTTCGGTGATGTAGATCTTGACGGAAAGGTTGACGGTATGGATGCAACAATTGAGTGCTGCGTTGCGGCGGGAATGCTCGGACCCGATGATATGCCGGCAAAGGGCTATGCGGCGTGCGATATTGACCGTGACGGCAAAATAACCATGAGTGACTACGAAAAGATCGCCGCACAGGGAATATTATAAAAGGAAGGGATTATGTTATGCAAAAGGAAAAGTTTTCCGAAATAATAAACAAAAAGGTTCTCTATGTCATAGCGACGGTTATCAGCGTAATTATCGGCGCGGGTCAGGTTCTTCTCATCGTTACCGAGCACAAGTATTTTTCCGGCGGAGTGTGGTACATGCTTGCCGCCGCTTGGTTCCTGCTTGCAGGCTTTCTTGTTTACAGATATATCAAAACCGTAAAGAATGAAAAAGCCGAGGCAAAGAGAATTGCAGAATTTAAAGAGCTTTATAAAATTAAATAAGAGTCTGCTCAAAATCAGATAACTTTAAGGGGTTCTTACAGGCTTTATGCCCGAAGAGCCCCTTTACTTATAATTTTATGCAGTCTCTTTTATGTTGCGGAATCAAAGGCGGCTCTTATGGTTCTTGCAGGAACAAGCTCCACAAGAGACTTGATTCCTTGATTGAGATTTTTATAATTGTGATACGGAACTATACAACGCTTGAAGCCGAGACGCGCAGCCTCCTTGATACGCTGTTCACAGCTTCCTATCGAACGAACTTCACCGCCGAGACCGATTTCTCCGAAAGCAATGACGTCGTCACGAATCGGTGCGTCTTTAAGACTTGAAATGAGCGCAAGGGCAACCGAAAGATCCGACGCAGGCTCATCAAGCCTCAGACCGCCGACAACGTTGACATAGATATCGCAGTTGCTCAAAAAATATCCGGCTCTTTTTTCAAGCACGGCGGCGAGCATTGCAAGCCTATTGTAATCAAAGCCGTTGGTCATTCGTCTCGGATTCCCGTAGCCGGAGGAGCTGACAAGAGCCTGCACCTCGGCAAGTATCGGACGTGAGCCCTCCATCAGGCACGCAACGCACGAGCCCGATGTGTTTTTCGGTCGACCCGATATCATCATCTCAGAGGGATTTTCAACCTCGCTGAGACCGTCATCCTTCATCTCAAAAACACCGATTTCATTCGTTGAACCGTATCTGTTTTTAACTGCTCTAAGGATTCGGTACGAAAGATGTCTTTCACCCTCAAAATAGAGCACGGCATCAACAATGTGTTCAAGCACCTTTGGTCCTGCGATATTGCCGTCCTTGTTAACGTGACCGACAACAATAGTCGGGATATTCAGTGATTTTGACATTTGCATAAGGCAGTTTGTGCACTCCCTGACCTGCGCGATGCTTCCAAGCGACGAATTGAGCTCGGGAACATTCATTGTCTGTATTGAGTCGATTATAACAAGGTCGGGGTGTGAGGACTTAATATGCTCGCTGACAACCTGAACATCTGTTTCACACAGAACAAAAAGATTATCTGTGTTGACTCCGAGCCTGTCCGCTCTGAGTTTAATCTGATGCGCCGACTCCTCGCCCGAAACATACAGGATTTTCAACGATATGCCGAGATACTGGCAAATCTGAAGCAGAAGCGTCGATTTTCCGATTCCCGGATCACCGCTGAGCAGAACAAGCGAGCCCTTGACTATTCCGCCGCCGAGAACTCGGTCGAGCTCCTTTAGTCCTGTTTTGTGGCGAATCTCACCGTCACAGCTTATTTCGTTTATTCTGCGAACATTGGAAGCAAAACCACCGGCAGCCTTCGTTGCGGAAGCTTTTGAGCTTTCGGGAGTCTTGAAAACCTCCTCCATCGTATTCCATTCTCCGCAGCCCGGACAGCAACCGTACCACTTTACGCTTTCGTGTCCGCAGGCTGAGCAGACATATAAAGTTTTGGCTTTAGGAGCCATTTGAATCACCCGTTCATAAAGTATTTTAAAAGTCCGTCGGCAATCAACAATGCCATTTTCATTCTGTATTCTTCATTATTAAGCTTTTTAACCTCGTTTGGATTGGAAATGAAGCCGCACTCGACAAGAATTGCCGGATTATCGGCGTGATAAAGTAAATATATACCCGAACCCGATTTTTTCACAACTCTTTTGTTGTCCGGCTGAAGTGCACAAACAATGCTGTTCTGTACGCTTTCCGCAAGTTTTTTGCTCTCCTCATTGTTTCCGGAGTAAAAAACCTGAGTGCCGCACTGACTTGAATCCGAAAACTTATTCTGATGTACGCTTACAAAGACGGCTTCGGGATTTTTTTTTATTATTTCAAATCGGTTGTGAATATCGGAGACCTTCTTTTTTCTTATTGAATCAAGTCCGTCGTCGCAGGTCATCACATCCTCGGTTCTCGTCATTATCACATTGAAGCCGTAGAATTTCAATATTCTTTCAAGTTTCAGCGCAATATCAAGGTTGATATCCTTTTCAACGGTGTTGTCAATTCCGACCGCTCCGCCGTCCTCTCCTCCGTGACCTGCATCAACAATTACCGTGTGTTCGGCAATCGGCTTGACTGCCGTTTCATCAACGGAAGAATTAGCCATGAATGTAAAGCACAACAAGGTCAAAAATATTATAAGAAATGCGGAAGCAATAGCTCCGATAAGGAAATAACGCTTGCTTTTCACAAAATCACCCCATACATAAATCCTATGCCGGCGGTGAAAAAATATGAAAAAGTGTATAGATATCATGCTCGGAGTCCTGACGGGAGTGATAAATATTCTCATTGGAGCCTGCGGCGGAATTGTTGCTGTCGAAGCTTTAAAAAAGCGTGATCTTAACCAGACAAAATCTCACGCGACTGCAATTGCGATAATACTGCCCTTAACAGTCATCAGTGCCGCAGGATATCTGTTGAAAGGTCAGGTAAAGCTAAGCGACAGCTGTGTCTACATCATTCCCGGTCTTGTCGGTTCGGTTATCGGCTCATATATCTTGCCGAAAATTCCGAAAAAGGTTCTCAGCCGAATCTTTTCAATTTTTATAATCTATGCAGGAATAAGGATGCTGATGAAATGATACCGGATATAATTGCGGGAATCGTGTCGGGTATGCTCGGTGCAATGGGCTTCGGCGGCGGAGGAATACTTATCCTCTACCTCACCCTGTACAAAAGTATACCGCAAACCGCCGCGCAGGGAATAAACCTGATATTTTTCATTCCGTCGGCGGTGCTTGCCGTTTTCTTTCATATCAAGAATAAGCTTATCGACAAGAAAAATGCTCTTCAATACATCGGGCTTGGACTTATCGGCGTTGCACTCGGCTTTCTGCTTCTTGAAAAAATGAATGACAGAACTCTGAGAATCATTTTCGCGGTTATGCTGATAACGGTAGGGCTCAGGGAGCTGTTCTTCTCAAACAAGGAAAAATAGCCGCCGATTTCATTCCGATTTTAGCGGCAGAAGCCTGTCAACAGCAATTTTAAGAACAATTCCGAGATAAAATCCCAAAACATTAAGCAAAACATCGTCCACATCCGGATTTCCCATATTGAAAACATACTGAGAAAATTCAATCAGACTGCTCAGAACAACCGGAAAAAGAAAGAGAATTATTCTTTTTTTGCCCTTGCAAAGATGCTCATACATTAAAAAGCCGAGCGGCAGAAAAATAGCAATATTGCCGAAGAAAAGAATCAATCTTTCGTAATCAATTAAGCCGGAAAAAAACGTCCATTTTAATGTGTTGAAAGGCACTAAATTCGGTTCGTCTCTTTGAGTCGACGGGGATCGGCATATTACAAAGCAATATATCAATGCAACGGTATAGTAAGTAATATATGCCGCCGATGCGATCGAATAGAATTTTCTGTACCTCTTTGTCGTATCACTGTCTTTTGAACGGAAAGCCTTTACACGCTGAAAAAAGATCGTCACAGTCAGCGCAATAAAAATCATACCGATACTGTCATAATAAAACGTATGCGCCCACGGTGTTCGGAAAATCAGAAAAGTTCCTTTAAAAAGTATTTGCTCAACAAAAGCGATTATTATCCAAAAAATAATCATAACCCATTCGGCAAGAGCCTGTTCACGCAGACCTATTCCTGCGGCATTGACCACAAGGCAATAAAGCAATACAAAAAACAGGGTCAAAAGAATCTGAAGCAGCAGCTTTCCGGTAAACATCATTCCGGGGAAAACCGTAACAGTCAAAAAGCAAGCGCAGAATATCTGCGACAGTATTAACTTTGTTTTATGCAAAGCATTATTTAACATTCGTATTTCTCCTGTAATCAAGATAATCCTGTAAAATAATCGTTGCGGCAACCGCATCGACAACATTTTTTCTTTTTTTTCCTCTGACGTTGTTATCATTTAGATAATTATGTGCCGAAACAGTTGTCAGCCTCTCATCCCACAGTACGGTTTTGATTCCCGTTGCCTCTTTCAAATTGTCGGCAAACTCAGCACATTTCCGCGCCCTCTCACCTGCCGATGAATCCATATTTTTAGGATAGCCCACCACAATCAATTCAGGCTTATAAAGTCCCACAAGCTCATTTATACGAGCGACAAGCTTAGGTTCATAGCTCTGATTTATAACCTCAATCGGGTGTGCCAAACCTTCAAGGCGGTCGCATATTGCTATGCCCGTCCTTGAATCACCGTAATCGACAGACATAATAATCATGCAACCGCCTCCGTATTTTATATTTTATCAGTCTTCGTCCTTTGTGCTCTCCTCAGCCGGCTCGGTTTTTTTGGTGCTTGTCTTTGCCTTTGTGGGCTTCTCTTCCTCTTCCTCGTCAGATGAGGACGATGAATAATGTCCTGAACAGTATTCGGGAAGATTATCCTTCTTGTACCAGCCGACAGCCGTCGAATAGCAGCTTGAAGAAGCAAGCTTACCCGTATCCGTGCAGTAATACTTTTCAACCGCACCGTCAAGATCCTCAAACTCCTTGTCGGGAAGATCCTCGTGAATTGAGTCAAAAACGGTCTTGTAGACTGCACCTGCCGGATTTCCCCAGGTATTTATATATTCGGGAATATCGTAGCCGTACCAGACAGCCGCAACATAGTAAGGTGTTCCTCCGACAAACCATTTATCGTTGTTATCGTCGGTTGTACCGGTCTTGGCGTATGTTTCGAATCCGCTGACCTTATAGCTTGAGCCTGTACCGTAAGAGCTTGTTGTAACAGTCATCAGCAAATGTCTCATAACCTCTGCTGTTCCGGTTGAAATAACCTGCTCACCCTTGTTGTTTCTGTTGTCGATAAGAACCTTGCCGTTTGCGTCCTCAATGTAATAGAATGAATACGGCTTGTAATAGTAACCGCCGTTTCCGAAAGCGGCATACGCAGCCGTCATTTCAAGCGAGGTAACACCGTATGTCATTGAGCCTATCGAAAGCGGAGCCGCACTGTTGTCCAAATCCTTATCAGCAGTCGTTATATGATACTTGTTTACAAGGTAATCATAAGCCGTGTTTGTGCCGAGCATATTTATAATAATTCTTGCGGGTATCGTATTAAGCGAACGGGCAATGGCATTCTGAACGGTTACATTGTAGCCCGAACCGTATCCGCCGTCCGCGTTTCTTGTTCTCCAACCGCCGTAGCTGACGGCAGAATCAAGGAGGAATGACGACCATGTGATTTCGTTAAGCTCGATGGCAGGACTGTACGATGTCAAAGGCTTGATTGAAGAACCGGGCGATCTCGGAGAAGAGCTTGCTCTGTTAAGAACACGGTTGCCCTCCTTAACGCCTGCCTGACCGACGATTGCCACTACCCTTCCCTTGTAGTCCATTATTGTGATAGCGGACTGGGCATTCTTCGTGTCTTCAAAGCCCTTTCTGTTTACATAAATATTTTCTGTCTTTTTCTGAATGTCAAGGTCAACGGCGGTATAGATTCTGAGTCCGCCGCCGTAAATTGCGTCACGAGCCTCGTTGTATGAATAACCGCAGTCGGATTGAAGTCTGTCAATAACATCGTCGATAACATAGTCTACATAGAAGCTCTGAAATTCAGATGAATTTTTGGCATTTTTTTCGTTTTCGCGTCTCTCAAGCTCAGCCTCACTCGGAACATAGTCCTCGTCGTTGGTGAAAACGAGATCGTAAGCTATCGCCGCGTCATATTCTTCGCTTGTAATTTTCCCTTGAGCGAGCATCTCCTCAAGACAATAAACCTGACGCTCCCTGTTCTTGTCGGGATGATTTATCGGGTCATAGGAATAAGGCATCTGCGTAATTGAAGCAATTACCGCACATTCGGCGACATTAAGCTCGTCAACAGACTTTCCGAAGTAGGTTTCAGCCGCTGTCTCGACGCCGTAGCAACCTTGTCCGAGATAAATAGTGTTCAGATATGCTTCAAGTATCTCGTCCTTTGAAAAGTTCCTCTCAAGGTTGAGTGCGGAAAGTATTTCGTTAAACTTACGGACATAGGTAACCTGATTGTTTCCTGTAACGTTTTTGACAAGCTGCTGCGTTATCGTTGAACCGCCCTGATCGTTCTGCTTGACAAAAACACCGACCGTTCGAATCCAGTCCACACCGCGATGCTTTTCAAAACGTTTGTCCTCGAGAGCAATAAACGCATCCTTCATCTGCTTGGGAATTTTATCAAAATCAACCCAGATTCGGTTCTCTTCCCCGTGAAGACGAAGAACCTCAATCTGTTTTCCGTCGGAATCCTCGGCATAGAGGAAGGATGTTTGGTTCTGATTGTTCTTCGCACTGTTCAGGTTGATGACGGGATCCCCGGCAACCACCGTAACTGCGTTGATAAACACATAACCGACAATGATTACAAGCGTCAGACAAAAGATGGTGAGCAGAGAAATCAAAAACGCGCCCGCATTTGAGAGCTCATTGATTTTCTTTCTGTTCTTTGCTGCACCGGATCTTTTTTGCGGCATATCATTACCTCCTTGAATTTATACTGAAATAAAGTCGTAAACTTTATACTGATTGGCTTTTAATAAACCTCTGCACCTCTTCGAGGTCGGAATAGGGAATGTGCTCTCCCTTGATTTTCATATATCTTTCGCCGCCCTTACCCGCAATAACAAGGATATCATCCTTCTGCATATTTGAAAGAGCATAGCGTATAGCGTCCTGTCTTTTGACGATTATCATATATTTTCCGCCGACTTTTTCAACAAAGCCTGCAATTTCCTTACAGATTTTCATTGGATCCTCAAATCCGGGATCCTCCGACGTGATTATTGAAAGGTCACATTCTTTTCCCGCAACGGTTCCCAGCTCCTCACGTCGATGCTGAGTCCTTTCGCCGACTGCACCGTACAGCACAATAAGCCTGTTGTGCGGGTACCCGTTGAGCGTATCGAGAATGTTATGCATACTCAGTCCGTTGTGCGCAAAATCAATTATGACATCAAAATCATCGCTGACGTGCACGACCTCTACCCTGCCCGAAACCTTGAATCCTTTGAGTGCCTCGGAGCTTTTTCCGACGTCAATACCAAGCGTTCTGCAAACCGCAAATGCGGCAAGGACATTGTATACGTTGAAATAACCGGGTATCGGGGCTTCAACGTCAAAAACTCCGTCACAGTCACGGCATTTAAAGGAAATCCCGAGAATATCCTTTGCCCTGAGCAGCTTAACGTCAAAAGCGGTTATATCCGCTTCACCGAGTCCGTAGGTTATAACATTGCAGTCCGTTCCCTTGAGCATATCCTCATAAGCAGGATCATCAACATTGACTGCTGCGTTTCTGCTTGATTTGAAAAGAAGAGCCTTGCTTTGCATATAGTCCTCAAATGTCGGGTGCTCAATCGTTCCGATATGGTCGGGCGATAGGTTAGTAAACACGCCTGTTTCGAAGAAAATTCCGTCCGTGCGATGCATTTTCAGACCAAGCGACGAAGCTTCGATTACGCAGTATTTACAGCCGTTATCCACCATAAGTCGGAAAAATCTTTGAAGCTCGTAGCTCTCGGGCGTTGTGTTCGCCGTTTCAAGTGTAACGTCTCCGTAAGACGCTCCGACCGTACCGATAATTCCGCACTTTTCACCCGTTGATTCAATCAGCGTTCTGACAAGGTGCGCTGTCGTAGTCTTTCCCTTTGTTCCCGTAATGCCGATAATTTTCATCTTTTCGGCAGGATGTCCAAAGAAATTGACCGAAATCATTGCAAGCGTGCGGCGCGTATTTTCGGTTATAATCTGAATGCAATCTGTCGGGAGCTCAAGCCTTCTTTCGGTAAAGATACATCTGCAGCCCTGCTCATAAGCACCGACGGCAAATTTGTGACCGTCAACAAGTGTTCCGACAAGGCAAACAAAGAGTTTATCTTTGCCTGCATTTTTCGAATTGTATGTAATATCCTGAATATCAACGTCCTTGAAGCTGTCGCTGACATACTCGACACCGCTGAGGATTTCACTTAAAAGCATAGAAGCCTCCTATAAAATTAAACAGCCTTTCTCAAAAGCGCAGCGGCAGGAATCTCCCTGTCGCACTCAAAGCTTACCGTCATCATCGGATGTGGTGCCTTTTCAATCTTCTCGCCGTTTTCGTCCCTGAGGTCGGAAACGGTAACCTCGTAAGGCTCCACTCCGCGCTGAAGCACCTCCAGCCTTTCGCCTTCAAAGAATCTGTTTCTCTGGCGGCATATAACTCTGCCGTCCCGAGAGCAGATAACCTCAGCCATAACGCTCCAATCACGCTTGTAGCCGCCGTCATAGTAAATCTGCGCATCATCCCTCGGATGACCGAAGTAAAAGCCCGTGCAGTACTCACGGCTGCTGATTTTATACATTTCGTCAACGACCCATTTTTCGGGCTTGTAATCGTCTGTCGGATTTTTGAGATATCCGTCGATCGCCTGTCTGTATGCATTTGTAATAACAGACGTATAATAAGCGGATTTCGCACGACCCTCAATCTTAAAGCTTGATATTCCTGCCTTAACCATTTCGGGAATGTGCTCTATCATACACATATCCTTGGAATTAAAAATATAAGTGCCGTTTTCATCCTCATCAATCGGGAAATATTCACCCTCGCGTGTTTTCTCCATGAGGCTGTACTGCCAGCGGCAGGGCTGCGCACACTCTCCGCGGTTTGAATCACGGTTGACGAGATAGTTCGACAAAAGACATCTTCCCGAAAACGAAACGCACATTGCGCCGTGGACAAAGCACTCGATTTCCAAATCCTTAGGTGTTTTCGCCCTGAGCACGGCTATGTCGTCGAGCGAGAGCTCTCTTGCCGTAACAATTCTCTTGGCTCCCATATTGTACCACTCGTTAGCCGAAGCGTAATTAGTGATGCCTGCCTGCGTGGAAATGTGAATATCCACATCGGGGGTATACTTTTTTGCCAGCGTCATAACGCCGAGATCGGAAATTATAAACGCGTCAACACCCGTTTCAGCCGATTCCATAAGAAAATCGGGCATTCTGTCAATTTCTTCGTTTCTCGGAACGGTGTTGCAGGTTTGATAGACCTTAACACCCTTTTGATGTGCGGCGTCAACCGCTTTCTTCAGCTCCTCGGCGGAAAAATTTGCAGGTGCGGCTCGCATTGAAAACGCCGAGCCGCCGACATATATCGCATCTGCTCCGAAATAGAGAGCACGTTGGAATCTTTCCGTATCTCCCGCAGGGGCAAGAAGCTCCGGAATCACCGTGTTTATATTACTCATAAATTATTAGTCCTCTGAAGAGCTGTTCGCCTTGATTATAAGAACAAGGTTGTTCTTGTGCTCCTTGAATGTGGAGGCAGTATAAATCTTACCCGACTTGTCGTGAGCAAAGAAATAATAATCGGTATCGGCAGGATAGAGTGCAGCTCTGATAGCATCGATTCCGGGATTGCATATCGGTCCGGGAGGAAGACCCTTAACCGCGCTTGTGTCATAAGCGTTGTAAAAAACCGTGCCCTGAGCTTCGCCGACATAAGGCGTTACATAGTTGCTGACGTAAAGAGCCGTGCTGTCGCAGCCGAGCGTCGGATAATCCGCCTGGTTGTTCAAACGGTTGTGAAGAACCGAAGAAATAACCTTCATCTGATCCGAGTTAGCCGCCTCTTTCTGAATTATGGATGCAATAGTAATGACCTCATCCTTGGTAAGTCCGAGTTCCTTTGCTCGATTGTCGTATTCATCCTCCCACTTTGACTCAAAGTTTTCGAGGAACTTGTTGATAACGTAGTTAGGGTCGGCATCGACATAGAAATCATAAGTGTCGGGGAAAAGATAGCCCTCAAGCTTCAAATAACGCTTGTCATTGTTTTTAATTTCCGTAATGAAATCAAAGTCATAGGTCGCCGATTTCATAGCCGCAAGAACCTTTGAGGAATCGCAGACCTCATATTTTTCGAGCTTTTCAAGAATCTGCGAAGCCGTCCATCCCTCGGGAAAGCTGAGTGAAATGGAGTCAGCCGTAACGGGCGCAGCCATAATATCCTTGAGCATACCCTCAACACCCATCTTGCTGTTGAGATAATACTGGCCGCTCAAATATGTTTCGTCATCAAAGCCTCTGAACCTTGTGAAAAGCTTGCAGAAAAACTTTCTTTTGATAAGCCCGTTATCTTTAAGTATATCAATTATCTGGCTGTAAGAGGAATCGGCAGGTATCTCTACCGGCTTGTTTTCCTCGCTTCTGTTTATGGCAAGCATATCACCGATACAGGTAATGCCGATGTAGGAAAGAAGAATCGTTGAAATAAGAATAAACGCAAGAAAACCAACGGCTGCTTTGCCGCCTACTCTTTCGATGTTTTTCTTTGTCTTGTTTTTAACTCTCTTTACGGCTTCCCTGTCCATATAAACAAAGGGCTTGCCGTGATGTTCTTCCTTTTGTTCCGACTTGGGCTCGACATTTTCGAACTGAGTACTGCGATGCTTTTGATAATTCGAAAAATAAATTCCGCCGCTCTGAGCCTTCGGCTCTGCTTCCTGCGGCTCGTCGATAAGAGATTCGTCAATATGGACAACAAATTTCTTTGGAGGCTTCGGCGGCTCCGAAAAGCTGTTCGCATCCTTATCCCGTGTGATATTGGAATACTCTTCTATGAGCTTGTCAATATCATAATCGGAATACTCTCTGCCTTTCTCGTCTTTCATATTCTTCCTCCTTCTTCCTTAATAAGGACATTGAAGAGATTGCTTTATCTTCGCTGCTTTATCCTCGTCAATCAAACATTCCGTGATTTTTGCGGAAAAGTCAATAGCGGCACCCATTCCCCTTGCTGTGATAAACCTTGAGTCACAGCAAACAAAATCATCTGATACCTCGGCGCCGTACAGCTCGTTTTCAAATCCGGGGAAGCAACACGCTTTCTTGTTTTTGAGCATACCGAGATGACCGAGTATCGACGGAGCGGCGCATATAGCGCAAACGTATCTGTCGTTATCGGCGCAGAATTTTACGGTGCCGATAACGGTTTCGGATTTTTCAAGGTTAAGTGTTCCCGGCATTCCTCCCGGAAGCACAACAGCCCTCAGGTCATCGTCAAGCTTCACTTCCGACTCATCAAGATCGCAGAAAACGGGAATGTTATGCGCTCCCGTGATAAGCTTGCCGCCGACTCCGACGGTGGAGACCTCCAGCTCGGCTCTGCGTAAAAAATCAACGACCGTCAAGCCCTCTATTTCCTCAAAACCGTTCGCAAGAAAAACATAAATCATTTTGCTACCTCTCAGTCAAGATACATTCCTGCATAGAAAAATTCTTTACTGCTTATAAAAATTTCGGCTCTTGCCGAAACGGGGAAAAGCATACCACATTTAGTAGCCTCAACCCCAATATCTTTACTATTATACACTAACGGAGTATGAATGTAAACATTTTCCGCATTTAATTTTTTAAATAAATTTGAATAATCTGTAAAAAAACCGATTTTATCAGTCAGAATTTCTTTAAAAATTAGGTTTTCTTCTTTTTTATACAAAAAAGCAAGGAATCCGTTTTCCCCTTCAACGGAGTATATTTCTCCACCGCCCCTCATAAATTCACGCACAACATATTCGGTCGTCCCGACATCAAATGTGAAGCTGTCGAGCAGCGAAAGCAGTACCGCTCTTCTTCTGCTTATTTCCGAGACGTCGGTACACCTGCCCGTCGGCACACCATTACCTCCTGCGTCAAGACCAAATTCGCGGCACATCATCTTTGTGACAAATCCGAATCTTTCATAAAAAGAATACAGGCTTTCTTCGCCGGGAACAAGAAAAATCAGATCGATTCCGCAATCTCTGCAATAATTTTTCGCAAAAGAAATAAGCTCGCCCATAAGTCCTCTGCCCCGATATTTTTTCATGGTGCATGCCGCATAAACATATTTGCACGAAAGGCCGCAGACGCTTCCGTTAAGCAGGAAAAGCACCGAAACAGCTCTTCCGTTCTCCGTTGCGCCGATACAAATTTTGTCGGGGCATTCGTTAAGAAAGAACTCTATATATTCTCTTTCATCGCCGAACGATTCCTGCCAGAGAACGATTATATCCTCCCTGTACTCGGCAACATTGATTATTTCCGTCACTTTCTCACCGCCGTAAATTTTTCAACAAGGAACTCCGGATGATACGACAGCTTCGCACTTCTGAGACCCTCGGAGCCTACATCATCCTCACGGTTTATGTATTCATATTGATTTAAGAGTCGAGAAGCAAATAAATTATTGATCATCGGGTATGCGCCTCGGATATCGGAATACGCTTTTTCAAAATGAATAACAAAGGTATTTTCGTTGAGCCTTTCTCCGAACGTGAACGCGATAACCTCATCGTCAATTCTGAGAACACCTCCGACACCGCCGATTTCTTCGAAATGCGCAAAATTAAGACGGAGAACCTCTCTCTCAACCTCGATTCCCTCTCTGTCCTTTTCAACATTGAGAGAATACCATTTTTCATTCATCGCAATACAGTCGTCGATATTTTCTCTGCTAAGCTCTTCAAACGTCCAGTTGAAATTCTTTTCAAAATATGAAATATGGTTTCTTTTCGCGTGATACTTCTTTCCTCTCAGGGACGCAAGCTTCTCCTGCAAATAGACATAGTCAAAGGAATCCCTCTCGGACACAAACTCATATTTCCCCGGAAAAATCGCTTCCAAAATTCCCTTTTCCCTTGCTTCAAGGAAAGAAAATCTCGGAAAATCATATTCCTTAACAATAAAATCAAGCGCGTTTATATAATCGTTACCCTTTGGGAAACAAAATGCATCTTCCTTGTAAAGACGTACAACAAGGCAGTTTTCCACATCACCGATTCTGCCGTCATAGTATTGGCTCCATCCCATAAGATTGCCTGCTGAAAACTCACAGCATAACGGTCGGCTCTCTTTAAGTTTTTCTTTCATCCACCTTATATCTTCAAAGGCGGGACGATGAAAGGAACAGCTCATAAAACCTCCTCGGAAATAACGGAATATATTTCATTTCCTATGTCCTCAATTGACCTCGGTCTGTCGCCGTCGTTGCATTTGATAATATACCAGCCCATTTTCTCGCCTGCATCGAGAGCGGCTTCCCGACACTTATATAAATAGTCAAGGTTGCTTTCGTGTATGTCTTTTTTGCTTTCGTCGCCGTGATATCTGTCGGACATCATTCGCTGAGAAATTTCAATCGGCATATCAAGGTATATTACTGCGTCGGGTCTCGGAACACCGATAAGTCCGTATTCAAAAGCTTCAAGCCACTTGAAAAACTCAGCTCGTTTTTCACAGTCGATTTTCGTCGCCTGATGATAAGCGTTTGAAGTTGTGTATCTGTCGGAAATTATGATTCCGCCGTCGTCGTAATATTTCTTCCACTTCGTCTTGTAATTGGCAAAACGGTCAACAGCGTAGAACGCTGAGGCGGCGTATGCGTTTACGTCACCCGGATCCTTTCCGAAATCTCCTCTGAGATACATTTTTACAAGCGCACTTGATTCGCTGTCATAGTCGGGAAGCTTGATTTGATGCACGGCTCTGTCCCGAAGCTTATTCTTGAGAAATTCAATCTGTGTGGATTTTCCGCTCCCGTCAAGACCTTCAATAACGATCAGTTTTCCATTCATTACCGTTCACCCCCGAATTATTATAACAATTTTTCAGAATATTTCAATTACAAATTGTTACAAAAGGAATTATTCCCCTCACGCAAAGCTAAGCGAACTGTCGAACTAAGGCAGCCGCCGAGAAAGAGAGAAAACAATCGGACAGTCCGAAAAGGTTGCCCGATTGCCGCTTTCATCTTTTCTATTGTAACATATCAGAAGATGTTTTTGAATGTGGGCTTTTCGCTTTCCTTTATGTGTTCAAGTCTGTTGATGCAGCCGTTCAGTTCCTCCAGGTATTCATCGGTAAGCTTCTGTGACTGATAATTTTGAATGTTTCTGATTCCGATTTCTATTTCATCAAGCTCGCTGTGAGGCAAAAATGCCGCCATAAACATTTCCGAAAATTCCCATTCTTTTGCAAGCTTATCGGTTTGCCGCCAATCCGTTTCGCCGCTCTCAACAACTGTGTCTCTGGCTTGACCGGCAACCTCAAGCAGGCTGTTAACTCTTGAAATTATCCCGAAATACACACCGATTGATGAGCCGACGGCAATAAATAAAATCACAACCGCCGCAGCTATCCTTTTCATTTGCACTCATCCCTTTTTACTATTGTGTAGTTGCCCTCTTTGTCGGCAACCATAAACAAAACTTCATCAAGCTCTGTTTTTTCTTTTTTAAGAATTGAATATATCTTTTCTTCGTCCATATCCGATTCCTTGAATGCACGCTTCAAAAATTTGCCGTCGTTTATAACCATACACAAAAGTCCCTTGGTCTCGTTAGGCAGGCATGCCATCTCGGCGGTAACATTTTCCTTTTCCGGCTTAAGCATAACGCTAAGCTGTCCGTTTGTTTCGACAATCGCGTACCGCACATCGGAAATATCAAAAACGTCCTTCTGTCTGAGCTGGTCAAACAGATCATCCATGGTAAAACGAAGTTTTTTCATCTGTTTCTGGTCAATCACACCGTCGCGGATAATAACAAGCGAGTTTCCCTGCAGCAGGCTTCTCACGGTCGGAATCTTGAGCACAACGATTGAATTTATAATCTCAAGCGCAACAAGCAGCAGCACGGCAACAATGGAATTGCCGAGCGGCAGTGCATTGTCCTGCATCGGAATCGCCGCAATTTCAGAAAGCAGAATCGTTATAACCAGCTCTGTCGGCTGCAATTCACCGAGCTGACGTTTGCCCATTACGCGCATACAAATTATAATCAGGATATAAAGAATAAAAGCGCGAGATAATGTAACAAGCATAAATATCACCGATAATATAATTGACAAAAATTCGCCAAATAAACTAAACCGCCGAATCTCAAAATGTGTCCAGCGTTTCGACTACCCTTCTCATATCCTCGGGCATCGGTGCTTCAAGCGTCAAGCGTTCTCCGGTTATCGGATGAACAAAGCACACCCTTGAACAATGGAGAAGCTGATGACCCAAATTCATTTCGTCCGTTCCGTACATACTGTCGCCGACCAGCGGCATACCGATCGACGCAAAATGCACTCTTATCTGATGAGTTCTTCCCGTTTCCGGACGAATTTTAACAAGCGATTTTTCGCCGTCGGTCGCAAGTGTCTCCCAATGAGTAACTGCCCTGTCGCCCTGCTCACCGACCGCTCTGAGCGTTTTCATCGGATCGGGACGGTAAATCGGCTTGTTTATCGTTCCGAGCTTGTCGGTCTTTCCCGAAACAATCGCAAGGTACTCCTTTTCGGCTGTTTTCGGAATCTGCGCCGCGCTGTGCTTGTTCAAAGCGCAAATAACTATCCCCGATGTTCCTTTATCCAGTCTTCCCACGGCTCTGAAAACCGATTGCTTTCCCTCTTCCTTCAGATGATAAGCAAGCGCATTCGCCAAGGTGTCGCCCTGATGGTTATGCGTCGGATGGCAGGCAAGAAAAGGACCTTTGTTTATGGCTATGAGGTCGTCGTCCTCATAAATAACATCAATCGGTATATTTATCGGTTCAATCGCGCTGTCGGGGCACGGAATTTCTATTTTAAGCACATCGCCTGTATGTAAAATGTCTATCGTTCTGATATGCTCTCCATTGAGCGTAATTCCGTTTTCGGTTCTTTTAAGACTTTTGAGCAAACGGCAGGAAATCTTCGCCTCACCTCTCAGGTAAGCAATAACCTTTTTGCCGTCATACTCAGCCGGAATAATAAATTTAATGCTTCTTTTCATTTTATCACCGCTGTTATTATACTATATTTGACGGATTATTCAAGCAAAATTGCAAAAGCTAACGTAAGATATAGTCAGAATTATCCTGTTTTTTTGTATAATCCGCTTTATTTTGTACATAATAACAAAAGTTTAAAAAACAGGTTTAAAATATAACAAATCGCTTGCATAATTTGATATTTCGTTATAAAATAATCAATGGTAAAAAATTAATACTAAGGAAATTTCGGCTACGGGTTCTTATTCGTTTTCATTGAAAGCGGATTGCCCCCTTGCCGCAGTTTCCGAAAATTTGGAGGTAATTCAAATGTCAGTAAAAGTTGCTATTAACGGATTCGGCCGTATCGGTCGTCTTGCATTCAGACAGATGTTTGGTGCAGAGGGTTATGATGTTGTTGCTATCAACGACCTTACAAAGCCCAGCATGCTTGCTCAGCTTCTCAAGTACGACACCGCTCAGGGCGGCTACTGCGGAAGAATCGGTGAGGGTCTCCACACTGTTTCTGCCGATGATGAGGCAGGCACAATCACGGTTGACGGCAAGACTCTTACAATCTATGCAAAGGCTAACGCTGCCGAGCTTCCTTGGGGCGAGATCGGCGTAGACGTTGTTCTGGAGTGCACAGGCTTCTATTGCTCAAAGGCAAAGTCTCAGGCTCATATTGATGCAGGTGCTAAGAAGGTTGTTATTTCTGCTCCCGCAGGCAACGATCTTCCGACAATCGTTTACAGCGTAAACGAGAAGACTCTTACTTCAGAGGATAAAATCATTTCCGCCGCTTCCTGCACAACAAACTGCCTTGCTCCTATGGCTAAGGCTCTTAACGATTACGCTCCCATTCAGAGCGGTATCATGTCAACAATCCACGCGTACACAGGCGATCAGATGATCCTTGACGGTCCTCACAGAAAGGGTGACCTCCGCCGTGCACGTGCAGGTGCTGCTAACATCGTTCCGAACTCAACAGGTGCTGCCAAGGCTATCGGTCTTGTTATCCCCGAGCTCAACGGCAAGCTCATCGGTTCTGCACAGCGTGTACCTGTTCCGACAGGTTCAACAACAATCCTTACCGCTGTTGTTAAGGGTTCAGACGTTACAGTTGACGGCATCAACGCTGCTATGAAGGCTGCTGCTTCCGAGTCCTTCGGTTACAACACCGACGCCATTGTTTCATCCGATGTTATCGGTATGAAGTACGGTTCACTCTTTGACGCTACTCAGACGATGGTTTCAAAGATTGCCGACGATCTCTATGAGGTTCAGGTTGTTTCTTGGTACGACAACGAAAACTCCTACACAAGCCAGATGGTTCGTACAATCAAGTACTTTGCAGAGCTTGCATAAGTTATTATCACAAAATTATCGGGGCAGAATTTCTGCTCCGATTTTTTGTTTTATGATTGAATTTACCTTTCCTATGTTGTATAATGGTACGCGAAAGCATATATTTAACAATTGAAAGCATTATCTTGGATAAATTACCGTCGGAGGTTCATTATGTATATACTTGATATCTTGAAATCCATCCTTTTCGGCATAATCGAGGGTATCACCGAATGGCTGCCGATCAGCAGCACCGGACATATGATTCTGCTTGAAAAGGTTTGCAAATTCAAAGAGGTTTCGGAAAACTTCTTTGAAATGTATCTTGTCGTTATTCAGCTCGGCGCAATTCTCGCTGTTGTTGTAATGTTCTGGAACAAGCTGTGGCCGTTTAAGAAAAAAAGAACGGAAAACGGCAAAAACAAGGTTGCCGTTAAGCCGCGAATCATTGAACTTTGGCTCAAGGTTATTGTCGGCTCAATTCCTGCGGGAATAATCGGTATCATATTCAATGATCTTCTCGACAAGTATCTTTATAACTATATAACCGTTGCAATCACGCTTATTGTTTACGGCGTTCTTTTCATTGTTGTTGAGCAATTCAATAGGAGCAGACAGCCTAAAGTAAGAAAGCTCACAGAGCTTTCCTTTAAGGATTCGTTTCTGATCGGCTGTTTTCAGGCACTCTCTCTGATCCCCGGCACATCACGCTCCGGTTCTACAATTCTCGGCGGTATCATTCTCGGCGAGTCACGCCGGGTTGCTTCGGAATTTACTTTCTTCCTCGCCGTTCCCGCAATGTTCGGTGCATCACTTTTGAAAATTATTAAATTCGGATTTGCCTTTACCGTGACTGAATTTGTTATTCTTGCCATCGGTATGATTACCGCTTTCACCGTTTCGCTTATCGTTATCAGATTCCTGATGAATTATATTAAAAAGCACACCTTCACCGTATTCGGAATTTACCGTATCATTCTCGGTGCGATCGTTCTTATCACTTATTTTGTAACAAAATAACGGAGGAAAAATGAACACACAAAAACGTTATTTGCTTGAAAATATAGTCAACTGCCGCGACCTCGGCGGTTACCCGTCAAAATACGGCTGCACAAAATTCGGACGCTTTATTCGCTGCGGAACTGTCAGTCGACCGACCGACAACGATATTGAAATACTTAAAACGCTGAACGTTTCGACAGTTGTTGATCTTCGGGGCGATTTTGAATTTAACGACCAAAACAATGCCTTGGAAAGACTGACAAAAAGCATAAATCATATTTCACTGTACGAGATGAATGTTGCCGATGCAAAGAACATAAAAATGACGCTCGGTGAGGTCTACGAGTTCATTGTTGACAATTACAGGGGAAATATCGGCAGAGCTTTAAAGGTCGTTGCAGAAGCCCCTGAGGGTGCCGTACTTTATCATTGCTTTCTCGGTAAGGATCGCACAGGAATTTTCACTCTTATGCTCCTGACAATAGCCGGAGTTGACGATGACGACATCGTTGCGGACTATCAGCTGACTTATACATACCTTGAAAACTATATTCGCACCCATGCCGATTCGCTTTGGGACACAAATGCGGAAATGCACTATTCTCTGCCCCAAACCATGAGGACGCTGATTGCCTATATCAAGGACAAATACGGCTCAGTGCAGAACTATATACACTCAACAGGCATAGCCGACGAAGATGTCGAAAAAATCCGAAAGAAATTTTATTAAGGCAATACCGCACAATTGAAGTGTGCGGTATTGCGCAGTAAGATTTTTCGTCAGGTGGTACAAAAATTTTGCAGGCTTGCCGGCGCAAGTCAAGGAATTTTTGTGCAGCATAACGGAAATAGATTCAAGGGTAACTGCCGGTTAAATCAGAGTGTGATTATCAGCGAGAAATTTTGTCGCCGAAAGCGTCAAAAACGCTTTTTGTCCGTTTTGTACATTAGTCAATGATGTGAGACCAAAAAAATGAAAAAAGAAAAAGAGTTAATTAGAATATGTTTTTCGGGGCAGAGAGAGTGAACGACGGAGCGTAGCGGAGGAG
>CAVELL010000031.1:0-21263 GCA_963616775.1 Eggerthellaceae bacterium
CGCTGATTATCTTGTTTCCTTTTGCGTCGGTCGCCGCCATTGCCGCATCGGCATTTTCATACACCTTGTACGATGCCTGCGTTTCAACGTAGTTCTTCTCATCATACTTCTGCGCCAAGGTGCGGACGCAGTCGTTGATCGTTGTCTGAACGGAACTTGTGATGAGTGCATTTGCATCAGCCCCTGTTGCCGCAGTATACGCATCCTTGATCGTTGTAAGCGTTGAAGTGATATAATGATTCAGGTTGATGTCCTTAACGCTGTATGTCTTTGACGTATCCGACTTGACGTAAAAAGCCTCTATGTGCGACTTATCTACCTTGCGAACATTAAGCGTTATATCGGTAAGCGTTTTGATTGCCGCTTCAAGCTTAGTCTTGGATGTTGTGTCAGTAACATCCTTTTTGAATGCATCAAGATAATTCTTGTAATTTGTTACAGCGGTCTGATAATTTTTCCAGCTTGTTTCATCATACTTTGTTGTTGTGGTTTTCTTATCACTTCCGTCGGTGTTGACGCCGAGAACAATATCTATCGAATTATTCTCCGTGCCGTATTCGGTCGTTTTGTTATCCGCAGTCTGAGTATAAATCCACTGTGCTGTCAGCGTAGCGTTTCCGTACATTCCCGTAACGGTGAGCGAACCGCTGTTATAGAGCGTCTTATCAACCTTATCCGTCCAGCTGCCCTCTCCTGTCGTGACAAGCCAGCCTGCAAATGTGTAGCCGGATTTTGACGGACTTGGAAGAGTTACAGTTGTTGACACAATCGTATAATTTGCATATGTCGGTGATACGTTTCCTCCGGCGGGGTCAAATGTTATCTCGTAGGTGATTTTCGTCCACTTTGCCTTTATGGTAGCAACTCCTGCGCCGCAGAGGTAGGTTGAATTACCTGTTGTTGACGAGGTGAGCGTGCCTGTTGTGCCCGATGTTCTCTCCCAGCCGTTGAATGTATAGCCGTTTTTCTGCGGTGCGGTCATTGTTACGGTTGAGCCATAGACCATAGTTATTTTCGTCGAGGTCTTTATTGTCTGCTGAGTAGCCGCAGTTCCTGCCGCCGAGTACCAACCCGATATGGTCGTTCCCGTCGTTGCATTGTCGGGATCAATCGTAATACTATACGACTGTACGCTGAACTTGGCATAATAAGCAACTGCGCTGTCAAGAAGCGTTGCTGAGTATGTCGAATTTTCGGTCACTTTGGTATTATCACTGATCTTGTACCAACCGTCGAATTTATAGCCGTCTTTTGCTGTTGCGGTGAGTGTATACACGGTTCTGTAAGCAAGCTCTGCAGATGTTTCGTCGTACACCGAAACATCTCCGTTGCTCCAGGATATTTTGACCGAACCGCCCTGCTGACTGCTGTCATTTCTGACGGTATAGCCGGAATCCTTATAATAGTTGGAATACGCTTTTGCGGTAACGGTATAGTTTTTCGGCGTCCAAGTTGCCTTGATGGTTACCGCACCTGCGCCGACGGTATATTCATTGCCGTTAAGCGAACCGTTATCGGGAGTTGTGCCGTCAATTTTCCAACCGGTGAAGGTGTAGCCGCCGGTTCTTGTCGGGGTTGAAAGCTTAACCTTAGTGCCGTAGGCGGCTTTGGGCGTATTAGTAACTGTTCCGCCGTCAATTACAGTTTCGGTTGTTGTTATGCTGCCGTCCTGATTAACTCCTCTTCCTCCAACCTTATAGTAGGTTATTTCGCCGAGGCTTGCGGGGTCGTCGCTATCGGCATTGGGGTCAATTGTAACACTGTAAGCATTCAATGCCCACATTGCATAAAGCGGAACATCCTTTGCCGGCATTTTGGTTGAGGTTTCGAACTTAGTGCCGTAACCGTTGCCGTTCGTTGCGTTTTGGCTCTGATACCAGCCTGCGAAGGTGTAGCCCTGACGGGTGATTGTTGCAAGCGGGCTTTGCGTTGTGTTAAAGGTCACATCGTCAAACTTCTTATCAAGCGACGGACTTATGCCGTCCGATGACTTGTAGCCCATCGGGTCGGTGAGGTCACGAATGCAGATGTCGGAGAACTTGACGGTAACGCCGTTTGTTGTTGTTCCGACCCTGATTTTAACATACGGTCGTCCGGCAGGAACTGTGTATGTTCCCGTCAGCGTGCCCGAGCCTGCACTGACCGAATTGCCCGGAATAACATTACTGTAGCCGCCCGACCATGCGGTTGACGTGGTCGATGTGTAAGAAAACATATAGAAGTTTAATTTTGCGGCAGCACTGACAGTGTAGTTAAACGAAATCTCATAGGTATGACCCGGAATGAGCGTCATATATCCCGAATTTTCCGGAGTGCCGTTTTGTCCCGTTACTGTGTACTCGTCCCCTGATTGCGAGGTGAATGAAACCGAGTTTTCCGATTTGTTCACCGTCACAGCCTGACCGTTGGAGGTTACCGGATAACTGCTGTTGACAAATTGGAAATTGTCAAAATCAAACTCATTCTCATACATGAGCTTGTAGGTGTTGACAGTCCAGTGGGCATAGAGGGTCATATCGCTGCTGCCCATGGCTGTAGCTGATTCAACCTTAGTGCCGCCCTCTGCTGCTGTGTACCAGCCGTCGAAGGTGTAGCCGGTGCGTGTCGGTGATGTCAAAGAGCCAATTTCATCTGTTTGAGGGACATACCTCGCCATCGGGGTATTGGCTGAGTTTGACGATGTTTTGGTGAGTTCAATTCTGACCTTTAGGTCTTTAACCGTGAATGCCGAACCGCCACCGTGAAGATAAATTCGGAAAGTCAAGTAATCACTGGCGCCGAGAGTAAGAGCAGGCACACCGCTCGTAGTAGCCGATGTTCCGTCTGCATCACTTGCCGATATAGCTGTCCAGCCGCCGTTATCCGTACCGTTCTTCATAGGCTGAACAGTGATAGATGCGTTGGAGCTTGAGCCGCCATCGCTTATCTTCGTGACCCTGAGCACATAGCTTCCGGCGTTTCCGACATCAACAACTCTTAGGTTTTCATGTGTTCTCGGGGCATATACCGCACCGGTGTAGGACGCATTGGTTTTGTTGGCTGTATAGGAATCGTCAGCAAGGTTATATATATATAAGTTGCATAACCGAATTCACTGACAGTGCTCCTTACCTCTTTTTCGCCTTTCGTGTTTAAGAAATACGGTGCAAAAAAGTTTGTCTGGTTCGCTCCGGAGTAGTTAAGATTGAATGAAACCTTATGCTGATTCAATACCAAACCGTTTATGGCATTCCAAATTGCGTTCTTTGCGTTATCAATGGCAGTTTGGTTGTATGATGTACTGTAAGAGTCATTATCGTAATCGTTAATAATGGTCTGTCCCGTGTCTTTTGCATTTTGCAGGGTTGTAACGCTTGCGGAGGTATAACGCCCGCTTTTTGCCAAATAGGTGTCCGCACTCTCCATTGCAGAGCGCAATCCGGTCGTGTCAACCGTAGGAAGACGCTTTATGTGAATCCAAATATAATCACCTCCGGCATCTCTGTTTGCATCGACATTAGTACCGGTAGTAAAACTTCCCTGTTTGTCACTGCCCGAGTTAATGAATTTTACAGTTTCCCAGCCTGACTCATTTTCTGTTTCATTAACTGTAATCTCTGTAATCGGTGCTCCGGCTGCCGCATTTTTTGTAGCATAGCAGTAAAGATAACTACCGCCTGCACCTTTGTTCAAATCAACAGCATATATTTTTTCACCCGTCTCGCTTGTTGCAGAAGTCGGATATTGTCCGGTGACAGTATAGGTGGAGTTATTGAAGCTGTACGTGTTACCGGGGAAGCCACCGTTGTACACCCTAATATCACGAATCGCTTCGGTAAAAGTTCCGGATGTTTTATAACCGAGCCACAAAAAGCTACCCCCTGCACCGTCGTTGAGATCTTTGTCGATACGTGTATAACCACGATCCTCAACAGAAGCCTTTTTTACACCGACCGCTATATAAGAAATAAATGTCGTGCCTGAAGCAAAGTAGTATTCGCTGGCAAATTTTTTGCTGTATGAAGCAGCCGCTGTTTTGGTAATAAAAGAGCTTATGTCCAAAACCGGCGCAGCGGTTACAAGCATTACCAGGCAAAGTAACACACTCAACGTCCTCTTTCCGAATTTTGAGAGATGTTTCATAAATATGCCTCCAATGTTTTAGTAAAATCTTTTCTGAGCATTTTTTCGCAAAAAAAAGTGCGATATAATCCCACAACGTACATTATATCACACAAATTATTAAATTCAACCCCTCATTAAACAATATTTCATTAAACAAATTTTTAACAAAGTCAAGTATTTTCTTAAACAGTATTTAAGCCGTGTTCTGCAATTGAGCAAAATACGGCTTTTGTGATTCTTTAAGGCGACACCGCACGATTGGGGTGTGCGGTATTGCCTTAAAGCATTGCTGCTGAATAACCTTTTAGATTGTAAATTGTAGAATATCTCTGTATTCTGCCTCCCCTTGAAGCAAGGCGGTGTCGCGTTAGCGACGGTGGGGATTTAAGACAGCCGGCAGCTTTCTCAGCCTCCCCTTGAAGCAAGGGGAGGGGGACCGCTTGCGGTGGTGGGGATTTGAACTTTGATGTTTAGTCTTTTAGGTTTTCTAAATCAATGTCTTTTTCTCTTGGAATATCCCCTCCGGCTCTTCGAGCCACCTCCCCTTACAATAAGGTGAGGCTGATAATAGACTTTAGATTGTAGATTTTAGATTGTAGACCTGCGTTAAATTAAATGCTGCTTTTTCCCATAACATCATCTAACATCTTCCGTCTACCGTCTAAAATCTATCTTGCCTCCCCTTGAAGCAAGGGGAGGCTGAGAAAGTCTAACGAATTTGTTTTCTGTGCTGAATTTAATCTGCCTTCCTTTTAAGTTAATAACTATTGGATTGAGAGAGGTATTGCCTTAAATTATTTTGCCAAGTCCGCAAAAAGCTTCACGTTGTCGAAGCAGCATTTATACTTGCCCTGCTCGACGCCGTGGATAATTTCGCAAACCTTGTCGTTATACGGAGTGGGAACGCCGCAGCGTCTGCCGTATTCGCACACAACACCGTTGATTGCATCAACCTCGCAGAGTCTGCCCTTTTCAAGATCCTGAAGCATACTCGCCCTGAGAAGCCTGTGCTTTTTGATGCAGATAGGGATAAGCGCAAAAGAAAATTTTTTCTTTATGCCGTTGCCCTTGTAGTAAAGAAGCTTGACGATATCCTTGCCCTGCACCGGCTCGATTTTTATGCCGGCGGCGTTTGCAACGTCAATGCATTCCTTGATTATATTCTGGCAGCAGACTCTTGATTCCTTATTCTCCGCAGCGTCGCCGAAGGTTCCGCCGATAACGGCAGACATACCCGAAAACGCACTGTTGATAAGAAGCTTTGACCAGCGCACGCCCATAAAATTGTCTTCAATGTCAACGGGGCACATCTTTTCAAGCAATGCCTTGACCTGCATAAGCTTGTCGTCCTTTTGTCCGTTCATTCTGCCGAGACCGAATGACATACTGTCCGGCTCGCTCGTCAGCTCGGAAACACCCTTGCCGTGAAGCGTTGCGCCCCACGCAACCGTACAGCCCATTGTTCTGTCCTCTCCGACAACCTTGGAAACCGAGAGCTCGGGAAGTCCGTTCTGGAGCGTACAAACAATGCAGTCGTCGGTCATATTCTTCTCAAGTCCTCGGAGAACATTCTCGTTATCAAGCTGCTTTGTGAGAAGAAGTATAAGCTCATATTTTTCCGTCATCCGATCCGGAGTAAGAGCGTGTACGGGAACCGTCATATTCACGGTTCCGATAATCTTTGCGCCGTCTCTGTTCATTGCCTCGACGTGTTCCTTGTTGCGCGTTATAAGGTCAACGTCAACGCCCGCTTTTGAAAGGTAGGCACCCAACACCGTGCCCAGTGAGCCTGCGCCGTAAATTGCTGTTTTCATTTATATAGCCCTCATTTTCAGTCAGATTCTTGCAACACCCGAATCACGTGCCGCCTGTGCAACTGCCGCCGCAACGGTCTTGCCGACGCGGGGATCAAACGGCTTCGGAATGATGTAATCGGCGGAAAGCTCCTCGTCGGAAACAAGGCTTGCAAGAGCCTTTGCCGCCGCAATCTTCATTTCCTCGTTGATATCGCTTGCGCGAACGTCAAGAGCACCGCGGAAAATTCCGGGGAACGCAAGAACGTTGTTGATCTGGTTCGGGAAGTCGCTTCTGCCTGTTCCGACAACAGCCGCACCCGCAGCCTTTGCAAGGTCGGGCATAATCTCCGGAACGGGGTTAGCCATTGCAAGAACAATCGGGTCCTTAGCCATTGACTTAATCATATCCTCGGTCACAACACCGGGAGCGGAAACACCGATAAAGATGTCTGCGCCCTTCATTGCGTCCGCAAGAGAACCTCTGAGATGATTCTTGTTCGTGAAATCCGCGATATCCTGCTTCGCCGGCTTGAGATCGTCGCCGTCGCAGATAATGCCCTTACGGTCGCACATAATGATGTTGCCCATACCCATACTTGTAAAAAGCTTCGCAATCGCAACGCCTGCAGCACCAGCACCGTTGAACACAGCCGTACAGTCCTCAATCTTCTTGCCGACAAGCTTGAGAGCATTGATAATACCTGCCGAGCAGATAACAGCCGTGCCGTGCTGGTCGTCGTGGAAGATAGGAATATCAGCCTTTTCCTTGAGCTTTCTTTCTATCTCGAAGCATCTCGGAGCCGCGATATCCTCAAGATTGATTCCTCCGAAGCTGCCGCAAAGCAGAGCAACCGTATTTACAAACTCGTCAACGTCCTGAGTTCTGATGCAAAGAGGAAATGCATCGACGCCGCCGAACTCCTTAAAGAGAACGCACTTGCCCTCCATAACAGGCATACCTGCCTCGGGACCGATATTGCCGAGACCGAGAACGGCTGAGCCGTCCGTTATAACGGCAACAAGGTTTGAACGGCGGGTAAGCTCATAGCTCTTGTCGATATCCTTTTGAATTTCAAGACAGGGCTGCGCTACACCCGGTGTGTAAGCAAGAGAAAGAGCGTCCTTGTTGTCAACCTTTGCTCTTGCAACAACTTCGATTTTACCCTTCCACTCATAGTGAAGTCTCAGGGATTCCTTCGCATAATCCATCTGTTTATCCTCCAAAATAAATTGCGTTTAAATTATTTCTCCCACGGGAATACATAGTCAAGCTTGAGGTCGTCGCGAACCTTGTTCATTTCAGCCTGAACCGACTCGTTGATAGGCACACCGGAGTCCTTTCTCTGAAGCCATACGTTCCACTCCTTCTCGCCTGCGGAGAAGATGTGGTCGTGACCCGGAGCTTTCTTGGAATCGCGTACCGAGCGAATGATCTCGCCCGCCTTCTTCCTTGTTGCATCCTCACCGAGGAAGTGATCCGTGTCGATAGCGATGAAGAAATGACCGAGATGATAGGGAACAAGATTTCCGTTCTCGTCCTTGCCGTCAAGAGCCTTGCCGTAGTCGCCGTCCTGAAGAGCAGCCGAAAGAAGCTCGATAACCATAGCGTAGCCGTAGCCCTTATAGCCGCCGAGAGCCTCACCGATTCCGCCGAGAGTTGTCAGCGCAGCCGTGCCGTTACGGATTTTCTTAAGAGCCTCGCCTGCGTCGCCCTCAACGGGCTTTCCGTCGATGTCGATAACCGTACCGGGATGCACGGGCTCGTCAATTCTTGCATAATATTCAATTTTACCGTTCTGTGTGATTGATGTTGCGCAGTCGATAACGAAGTCAAAATCCTCGTCGGTCGGGATACCGATTGTTAGCGGGTTTGTACCGAACATACCCTCAACGCCGAATGTCGGAGCAACCGACGGACGGGCATTCGTACCCGTGATACCGATACAGCCTGCCTTTGCAGCCATTGACGCATAATAACCGGCAATACCGTAGTGGCAGGAATTACGAACGGCTACCATACCCATACCGTATTCCTTAGCCTTTTTAATTGCCATTTCCATCGACTTGTAGCCGATGACCTGACCCATACCGTCGTGACCGTCAACAACCGCCGTTGTCGGGGTCTCCCTGACGATTTCAAAATTTGTTACGGGATTCTGGATTCCGGCATTGATTCTGTCAATATAGATCGGCTTAAAACGGTTACAGCCGTGGGACTCAATTCCGCGTCTGTCCGATTCAAGGATAACGTCAACCACGATCTCGCAATCCTCTGCGGGAACACCGACACCCTTGAAAGCGTCAACCATAAAATCGTGCAGGGTTTTCCAGTCACATACTACTTTTGCCATATAAACAACCTCCTGTAAAAATAAAAATTAACGACATAAATAAGTGCGGTTATGATTTACTCAAAATCATCCTCCTGCGCCCAGTTGAGTGAACGCTCAACCGCTCTCCTCCAATCCTCGCAAAGCTTATCTCTGACTTTTTTGTCCATCTTGGGAATAAAGACCTTTTCAACCTCACGGTTCTTTTCAATCTCTTCGAGATTCTTCCACATTCCGACGGCAAGACCCGCAAGATATGCGGCACCCAAAGCGGTCGTTTCAACAGTCTTGGGTCTGTTGACAACCGTTCTGATGAGATCCGCCTGTATCTGCATCATAATGTTGCTTACGCTTGCTCCGCCGTCGACTCTGAGCTCGGAAAGGATAATGCCGGAATCCTTCGTCATTGCCCTGAGCAAATCTGTCATCTGGAAGCAGATAGATTCAAGCACCGCACGGCAGAAATGCGCACGGTTAACGCCTCGCGTCAATCCGACTATCGTTCCTCTTGCGTACATATCCCAGTAAGGCGCACCCAAGCCGGTGAATGCCGGAACAAGATACATTCCGTTCGCGTTCTCAACGCTTTCGGCAAGCTCGTCAACGCGCGATGCGGTGTCCACCATGTGAAGCTCGTCTCTGAGCCATTTTATAACCGAGCCCGCATTGAAAGCACTGCCCTCAATCGAATATGTGGTTTTACCGTCGATTGACCACGCAACACCTGTCAGCAGGTTGTTTTCGGAGCGGACGCGCTTGTGTCCCGTGTTCATCAGCAGGAAGCAGCCCGTTCCGTATGTGTTCTTTGCCTGTCCGGGATTGAAGCATGCCTGACCGAACAGTGCCGCCGGCTGATCTCCGATTGCGCCGCAGATGGGCACTCCCTCAAGCTCCTCGATACCGATGATTCCGGGAGCAACCGTACCGTAAATTTTACTTGATTCAACAGGCTCGGGAAGCATACACATCGGTACTCCGAGCTTTTCGCAAAGGAGCTCGTCCCATTTAAGCTCATCAACATCAAAGAGCATCGTCCTTGACGCATTGGAATAGTCCGTAACGTGAACCTTTCCGCCCGTAAGGTTCCAAATAAGCCATGTCTCAACGGTTCCGAAAAGGAGCTCTCCGTTTTCGGCTCTCTCTCTTGCGCCCTCGACGTTGTCAAGAATCCACTTTATCTTCGTTCCCGAGAAATAAGCGTCAATAAGCAGTCCCGTGTGTTCACGGATATAGTCGCCGAGACCCTCCTCCTTAAGCTTTTCGCAAAGCTCGGCGGTACGGCGGCATTGCCACACGATAGCGTTATATATGGGCTTGCCGGTCTCCTTATCCCAAATGATAGTTGTCTCTCTTTGGTTTGTGATACCGATTCCCGCAATTTTTTTAACATTGAAATCCCCCGAGTTTATGACAGAGGAAATCGAATGCATCTGACTGTAAAGGATGTCCATCGGATCGTGCTCTACCCAACCCGACTTGGGATAAATCTGTTCAAATTCATTCTGCGCCTTGGAAACAATGTGACCCCGCTTGTCAAAGACTATGGCTCTGGAGCTCGTTGTTCCCTGGTCAAGTGCTAAAACATACAAGTTATCTGCCTCCTTACGTTACCCGTGCAGCGGATAAAAAAAGAACAGAAAGCCCGCCTGTTTAAAAAACAGTCGATTTTCCGTTCTAAAATACTGTTCATAACAACTACCGCCGTCCGAGTTTATATGTATAAGCAACCGCTGTAATTACGCCCAAAATAAATCGGTTACTACATATAGTATTTTAACTCATTCGGCATTAAAAGTCAACACGGTTTGAACCAATATTTATTAAGGCAAGCGCACAATCGGGGTGTTTAAATAAATATTGGTTTTCAATAAAGTGTTTTTGAACCGAAGGTTTTGAAAATGACGGTTTTGTTTGTCACCAACACGGCACATTCTCATAGTATGTTAGTGTAAGACGAAAGGAGGTCAAGACAATGGGTTGCTGTAATAACTGGATTCTCATTCTCATCATCATCCTCTTATGCTCAGAGTGCGGTTGTGGTAACAACAGCGGCAATTTCCTCAACAACAACGGCTGCGGTTGCTGACGTTGGTTGAAAAACGCGCCTGCGGACAATTAGGTTCGCAGGCGCGTTTCCCCGTTTAAAAACCCCGTATTGTTAATTTTTTAATTAGTTGCTTTTGTTAATTTTTTAATTAGTTGCTTTTCTATTGAATTTGCCGTTTTTTCATAGTATAATGATTAATTGAGGTTAATGCTGTACAGTCGAAAAAGCAGCATCGAAAACATATTCAGACAAGACATGCGCCGTAATTGTACGGTGTTGTGCCGATACGATTGGGTGAACTGCGGTGAAAAAGCTCGCGAAACATAAACTTAATAAAAAATCCGTCGTCGCAATAATTCTCTGTGCCGCGGTCGTTTTGGGCATCGTTTCATACGATTTTATGAGCAGTAAAGCCTCCTGCGAAAAAACCGATGTTGCAATGGGAACCGTTGTCACAATCAAGCTGTTCGGCTTTGGGGCACAGAGCGACCTTGAACGCATTGACAGCGAGATAAACGATCTTGAAGCATCGGTGTTAAGCTGGAGAAAAGAAGGCTCGGATATTTACAGAATAAACAACGGTGCGGGGGAATATATTTCCGTCTCCCCCGACACGGTCAGCATCATAAAAAAATGCACGGAGCTTTCCGAAAAGAGCGGCGGAAAATTCGATATCAGTGTCGGCTCTGTTACAAAGCTTTGGGATTTCGGCGGCGACAATCAGCGTCTCCCCGAAAAGAGTGAAATCGAATCCGCACTTTCAAATGTCGGTTACACAAAATTTGAGATTGCCGGCAGTGCCGTTAAAATTGCGGAAGGACAGTCCCTTGACCTCGGTGCGGTTGGCAAGGGCTTTGCCTGTGACCGCGTAAAGGAGCTGTTGGATAACCGCAAGGCTGAATCGGCGATTGTCTCGGTCGGAGGCAGTTTGCTTCTTTACGGCAGAAAAACCTTCAGCGTCGGTATTGTCGACCCCGAGAACGACAAGGCTTCAATGGGAACTCTCAAGCTCCGTGACACCTGCGTTTCCACCTCCGGCGACTACGAAAAGGTTTTTGAGCAGGACGGAAAGACCTATCATCACATTCTCAATGCCAAAACCGGCTACCCCGCAGCAAGCGAGTTCAGGAGCGTTACCGTTGTGTGTAAATCGGGACTTCTCAGCGATGCGCTTTCAACGGTTTGTTTCCTTGTCGGATATCGGAAAAGCATTGAAATTCTGGAAGAATACGATGCCGAAGCCGTCTTTATTTTCAAGGATAAATCCGTCAAAATAACAGACGGTCTTTCGGAAAAATTCAAGCTTACAAATGACAGCTATACGGTGGAAAAATGAAACTACTGAAAAGAAGCGACATCATCATTGCATTGGCAGTTCTGCTCACGGCGGCACTTTTGGCAATACCGAAGCTCATCTCCTCCGATAAACTCACGGCGGAAATATATGTTGACGGTTCACTTGAAAGAACGGTCGAGCTTTCCGACGGCGAGAATTACAGCTTTTCGCCGAAATCGAAGCCCAACGTAACGATTACCGTCGGCGGCGGAGCAATTTGGTTTTCTCAAGCCGATTGCAGGGACAGGCTTTGCATCAAAAGCGGAAAGCTTACCTCGGGCGGACAGACCGCGGCTTGCCTCCCCGAAAGAGTTGTCGTTTCGGTTGTATCGGATAAGAATAAAACTGACGTAATGACATATTAAAATGAGTAAGAAAAATAATCTGACAAAAAAAATAGCCTTAACGGGAATAATGGGTGCGCTTGCACTGGCGTTGTCATACCTTGAATCTCTTATTCCCGCCTACCCCGGCTTTCCGCCCGGAGCCAAGCCCGGACTTTCAAACGTTGTCACAATGTTTATGGCTGACTGCGTCGGTCCCGGATATGCGTTTTTTATTACGGTCATAAAGGGACTTTTTGCCGGCGTCACAAGGGGAACAACGGCTATGATTATGAGCCTTGCGGGAGGTATTCTCAGCACGGCGGTTGCCTGTCTTATTTTCAGATTTTTCAAGAATAAAACGGGATATATCGGTATAGGCATGGTCTGTGCCGTTTGTCATAATATCGGTCAGCTTGCGGCGGCGTGTATCATTTCGGGTACACCGTCCCTCGTATTCGGCTACGGACCGATGCTGTTAATATTTGCGATCGTAACCGGTTTGCTTACCGGCACGATCCTCAAAACGGTTATGCCCGTTCTGGCAAAATCCGTTGATATTAAAAACTAATTGGGACAAGCTCCCATAAAGCAAAGGGGTTGAAAAAATGGGTAAAATCCACGTGGACGGAGTCATTTCCGCAGTCAGGAAGGTTCGCGGCGGTGTAAAGGTTGACCACCGCAAGAACACTGCCGGCTGCGAGGTAGTGCGTCTTCCCGTCCCGAAGCAGGTAGTTTTGCCTATGCAGCAGCACATCGGCGCCCCGTGTACTCCGACAGTTAAGGTCGGCGACACAGTCGGCGTCGGACAGGTTATCGGTGACAGCGACAAATTTGTCAGCGCGCCGATCCACGCTTCGGTCTCCGGCACCGTTACCGCCGTCGGAAACGTCAAGCTTTCCAACGGAACCATGGTGCAGGGCGTCACGATCGAATCCGACGGTGAGATGAGGCTTTACGAGGGTCTCAAGGCTCCCGAAGTAAACACCAAGGAAGAGCTTTGCAAGGCAATCAGAGAATCCGGTCTTGTCGGTCTCGGCGGCGCAGGCTTCCCGACCCACGTCAAGCTCAATGTTCCTGCCGACAAAAGCATTGATACTCTTATCGTCAATGCGGCGGAGTGTGAGCCCTACATAACGGTTGACTACCGTGAGTGTATCGACAATTCGTGGGACATCTGTTCCGGAATCAAGACAGTCAAGGAGCTTCTCAACATTCCCAATGTCGTTATCGCCGTTGAGGATAACAAGCCCGACGCGTTTGAGATTCTCCACCAGATTGTTGACAAAGAAAGCGGAGCCGACAGCTCAATAAAAATAATGCAGCTTAAATCAATCTATCCGCAGGGTGCCGAGAAAATGATGGTTCAGTCAGCAACGGGACGTCAGGTTCCTCCGGGCAAGCTTCCCGCCGATGTCGGTTGTATTGTTATGAACGTAACCTCAATCGCTTTCATCTCGCGTTATCTCAAAACAGGCAAGCCGCTTGTCAGCCGATCAATGACCGTTGACGGAAAGGCTATTGCCGAGCCGAAGAACGTTCGTGTTCCGATCGGCACAAGCTTTGCCGACGTCATCGACTTCTGCGGCGGATTCAAATCCGACCCCGTTAAGATTATTGCCGGCGGCCCGATGATGGGTATCGCAATAACGGATGTAAACTATCCGATTTCAAAAAGTAACAACGCTCTTCTCGCCTTCTCGGAGGAGGATGCAAAAATATTCAGAGAGACGGACTGTATCCGCTGCGGACGCTGTGCCGCCGCCTGTCCGCTCAGCCTTGCTCCGACGAAGATAATCCGCGATTCCAAGGCAAAGGACGTTGATTCGCTCGTCAAGGACGGAGTTATGGTTTGTATGGAATGCGGAAGCTGTGCATATTCCTGTCCGGCGAAGAAGCCTCTTGTCCAGCACATGAGACTTGCCAAGTCAATAATCAGAGAGGCAGGTGCAAAGAAATGACATTGAAAAACAAGCTTGTGGTCAGCGCATCTCCGCACGACCGCAGTCCGCGCACAGTCAGGAGCATTATGCTCGACGTTATAATCGCTATGGTTCCGGCACTTATCGCCTCGGTCATCTTTTTCGGACCGAGAGCCCTGCTGATTGAATGTGTCAGTGTCGCAACGTGTGTCATCTTTGAATACATCAGCAGAATCGTTATGAAACGGCACCAGACCATCGGTGACCTGAGTGCTGTTATAACCGGACTTCTCCTCGCCTTCAATATGCCGGTTTCCGTTCCTCTTTGGATGGTAGTCATCGGTGCGGCAGTGTCCATCGTCGTTGTAAAGCAGTTCTTCGGCGGAATCGGTCAGAACTTTGTCAATCCTGCTCTTGCGGGCAGAATCGTTCTTTTGACCTCCTTCCCCGTTGCAATGTCAACATGGATCCAACCGCTCACATGGACGATGAAAAGCCCGGACGGAGTCACCTCCGCCTCCCCTCTTTCATCTATCCACACAATGATTGCAAGCGGACAGACGCCCGATGTTTCACTTGTTGAAATGCTTATCGGCTGGCGTGCGGGCTGTCTGGGCGAAACCTGTGCCGTTGCTCTTATTCTCGGCGGTATTTATCTTGTTGTCCGTAAGGTCATTTCCCCGACAATTCCCCTTGCCTATATCGGCACGGTTGCGGCGATTATGCTCATCGCCGGCAAGGGAAGCATCACATTTATGGCTTATGAGCTTCTCGGCGGCGGACTTATGCTCGGTGCGATATTTATGGCAACGGATTACACAACCTCCCCGATTACATTCAAGGGCAAGATCATCTTCGGCATCGGCTGCGGTCTTATCACCTCGGTTATAAGAATCTTCGGCAATCTTCCCGAGGGTGTTTCGTACTCAATCATCATTATGAACATTCTTGTTCCCCTCATAGAAAAGGCAACCTTACCCAAGCCTTTCGGAACTCCGAAAAAAGAAAAAAAGGAGGCGGAGGCAAAATGAAAAAGCAGATTCTGATACCGACTGTCGCCCTTTTCATTATTTGCCTTGTTGCAACGACTCTTCTTGCACTCGCAAATAACGTTACGGCTCCGATAATCGAAAAGAACTCCGCGCAATCCGAAGCGGAATCCCGAATGGAGGTTCTCTCCGATGCCAAAAGCTTTGAGGACAAGACATTTGAGGGCATCAGCTATGCTGTCGGTCTTGACGGCGACAACAATCAGGTCGGTATGGTTTTCAGCACAACGTCAAAGAGCTACGGCGGCGACCTCGTTGTTATGACAGGCGTTGATAACGACGGCAAGGTCACCGGTATTCAGATACTCCAGATCAGCGACACGGCAGGTCTCGGAATGAAAGCACAAACCGACTCGTTCAAGGATCAGTTCAAAGGACTCGTTGACGGAATCAAGGTTGCCAAAAACACGGCAGACCACGACAACAACGAAATTCTCGCCCTCACCGGTGCGACGATCACCTCGAACGCTGTCGCAACCGCAGTAAACGAAGCACTTGACAGCTTCAAAACAATTACAGAAAACGGAGGTGCAAACTGATGGCAGAAAAGAAATCAATCGGCAAGGAGCTTACCAAGGGCTTTATAATCGAGAACCCCGTTCTCCGCCTTGTTCTCGGTACCTGTCCCACCCTTGCGACCTCCACCTCTGTTTCCAGCGCAATAGGTATGGGTGTTTCGGCATCTATCGTTTTGATTTGCTCTAACATCGTTATTTCGGCATTGAGAAAGGTAATTCCGCAGAAGGTTCGTATCCCTGCGTACATAGTTATCATCGCCTCTTTCGTTACAATCGTTCAGATGCTCGTTAAGGCATTTGTTCCCGTGCTTGACGAACAGCTCGGCGTTTATCTTCCGCTTATCGTTGTAAACTGCATAATTCTCGGCAGAGCCGAGGCTTTTGCAAGCAAGAACGGTGTACTCGCATCGGCGGTTGACGGTCTCGGAATGGGTATCGGCTTCACGGGTGCGCTCTTTGTAATGGGCACAATTCGTGAAATTCTCGGTGCAGGCACATTTCTCAACGGAATCAGCGACCTCATCGGCGGCAGCTTCAACGGCTTCTCAATACCGTTCCTTAACGAAAACCCGATGCTTATATTCGTTCTGGCACCCGGCGGATTCTTTGTTTTCGGTACTGTAATGGCTCTTGCCAACAAGATTGCAGAATCCAAGGGCAAGCCCAAGGCTGTTCTCCACGGCTGCGAAAACTGCCCGATGGCTAAATCCTGCTCAATCAGAGACACCCATGAGGGCTGTGAAAAGAAGGAGGCGGAAGCATAATGGAAATGACTAAAGGCTTACTGAGTATCCTGCTGACAATGATACTCACCCAGAACTTCGTTCTTTCAAGATTCCTCGGAATCTGTCCGTTCCTCGGCGTTTCCAAGAAGCTCAACACTGCGGTCGGTATGTCGCTCGCCGTTATCTTCGTTATGGCTCTTTCGACAGCTGTAACCTACCCCATCAACAAGTATCTTCTTGTTGCAAACGGTCTTGAATATCTCCAGACTATCGTGTTCATTCTTGTTATTGCGGCACTTGTTCAGATGGTCGAGATTATTCTCAAAAAGTATATGCCGGCTCTTTACAATTCGCTCGGAATATATCTTCCCCTTATCACGACAAACTGTGCTGTCCTCGGCGTTGTAACACTCAACGTTGACAACGGATACAACTTCCTCCAGTCGCTTATTTGTGCCGTCGGCGGCGGCGTCGGATTTATGATTGCAATGATTATGTTTGCCGGCGTTCGCTCAAGACTCGAATCATGCGACATTCCGAAGTTTCTCAGAGGGCTGCCCATCACACTGATTGCAGCTTCGCTCGTTTCCCTCTCTTTCCTGGGATTCGCAGGCGTTGTTGACAAAATCTTTGCATAAGGAGGCGTCAGAATGAATCCTGTATTATTGGCGATTATCATCGTTTCGGTCATCGGACTCATCGCAGGTCTCGGACTTGCCGTCGCCTCAATCGTTATGGCTGTGCCTGTCGATAAAAAGGCGGAGGAGATCCGCGAATGTCTCCCCGGTGCCAACTGCGGTGCCTGCGGTTTTTCCGGATGTGACGGCTACGCTGCGGCTCTTTCCAAAGGCATAACAACAAACACCGCACTCTGTGCACCCGGCGGCAATGACGTGTCGGCGCAGATTGCCGAAGTCACGGGTCTTTCGGCGGGAAAGGTTACTCCGTCGGCGGCTGTTGTAATGTGTCAGGGCTTTTGCGGCAAAGCAGAGACGAAAATGCAGTATAACGGCGTTGATTCCTGCGAAATGGCAAAGCAGCTTTTCGGCGGTCCGAAGGAATGCACTTACGGCTGTATCGGACTCGGCGACTGCGTAAGGGCTTGCCCTTACGAGGCAATCCACCTTTGCGACGGAGTAGCAAGAGTCAATCCCGCGATGTGCAAGGCTTGTAAGAAGTGTCTCAAGACCTGTCCGAATCACGTTATCAAGATGATGCCTATCCACGAGGCAAAGGCAGCCAATCTCTGCGTGAATCACGACAAGGGCGCAGTTACACGCAAGGAATGCTCAAACGGCTGTATCGGCTGTATGAAGTGCGTCAAGGCGTGTGAGTACGGTGCGGTCGAGGTTAAGGACTTCTGTGCAAAGGTTGATTACGGCAAGTGCACAGGCTGCGGCAAATGCACCGAAGCCTGCCCGGTAAAATGTATTAACCTTATCACGCTCAGCTAACCGCAACAAATAAATAGAGAAAGCTATAATTCACATATCGGTTAATTGAATGTGAATTATAGCTTTTGTTTTGTATTTAGAATGCTTTGTCGAATCAGTCACAAAAAAATAAGGCTATAAATCGCATTCGGTCATTAGTTACCGTTTGTGAATTATAGCCTTTTCTTTTACACTATGGTCTGCGCTGAATGCGGCAGTCCCTTATATGCCCTTTATCAGTCTGATGTGTAGGGCATGAGAGCAACGTGACGAGCACGCTTAATAGCTGTTGTGAGCTCTCTCTGATGCTTGGCGCAAGTACCTGTTACACGACGGGGAAGAATCTTCGCTCTGTCGGATGTGTACTTGTTAAGCTTGTTTACATCCTTGTAATCAATACACTCTACTTTATCAACACAGAAGGAACAAACCTTCTTACGGCCTTTTCTGTTAGGACGGCCGTTGCTCTTATCATAAGCCATTACAAAATACCTCCTTATTTAATTCGGGTGACTTCCGCCTCAGAACGGCAGGTCGTCATCTCCGGCTATCTCCTCAAAGTCACCGTCTGAACCGGTTGAGAATGAAGGAGCGGCAGGCTGCGCGGGAGCGTAGTTTTGATTGTAGTTGCCTGTGCCTGTTTCTGCCTTGGAGCCGCAGAAGCTTGCCTGGTCAACAAGAACCTCGACTGCTGTGCGCTTGTTACCGTTTTTGTCCTCATAATTACGGGTCTGAATTGAACCGGTAATTGCGATCATGGAGCCCTTCTGAAAATATCTTGTGATAAATTCAGCGGTGTTTCTCCATGCAACGCAGTTGATGAAATCAGTCTGACGCTGTTCGCCCTGACGAGCATACGAACGCTCAACAGCAAGCGAAAAGGACGTTACGGCAAGACCTGTCTGGGTATTGCGCAACTCGGGAGTTGCAACAAGTCTACCCATTAAAACTACATTGTTAATCATTGTTGCTTCCCCCTTATTTCTTGATTATAAGTGAACGAAGCACGCCGTCCGTGATGTTAAGGACACGGTCAAGCTCTGCGGGAAACTCCGGCTCTGCTGCAAAAGTGTAAAGAGCATAGTAGCCTTCTGTCTCGTAGTTGATTGCATAAGCAAGCTTGCGCTTACCCCACTCATCTACGCTTTCAACAGTACCATGCTTCTCCATAAGAGCCTTGAACTTTTCAACCAAAGCCTTAGCTGCATCCTCGCTCTCCTTAACGGAGAAAACGATCATTGCCTCATAGTTCTCTACTGCCATTATAAAAGCACCTCCTTCTGGTCATTCCGGCCGCCTACTCAGCGGCAAGGATAGCTGTAATCAATATTTTACAGCTTTATCATTTTATCAGCATTACCCGATAATGTCAAGTTTTTTTCGAAAATCAGTCAATTTCCTTTCAATTCCTTTCCCTCTTCCTTTTCTGCGTCGTAAATAGATTGTATAACCGTATTATTATCACAATATATAAATGAGCTCATTCCGTTGTGCCTGACTGTGTAATCAAAAACTTCTGATTTTTTGAGCTCACTTATTGTGCGGCTCATAACCGATTCCATTGTTCCCGAATTTTGTTTTTCGAAAACAATGCCGCAATATTTTCCTATTGTAAATGATATTTTATGCCTTATTTTCTCTTTGCTCATTAACCGTATTGCTATATTTGATACAATCACATAAAAAGAACAAAATGGGGATTTTATATGAAAGAGTATATCATCAGAGAAACCGTAGATTTTTTGTCGCTTTCGACGCTTTTTCACGAGAGCGGAATGGGCGTTAATATTGAAGAACGTATGCCGGACAGAGTAATCAAAATGTGGCGTATGGACAATGCCTTGACAGGAGAACTCATGGCGGCTGCTACTCTTGAAATTCGTGACGGTGTGTATTCTTTGGGCGATATTGCCGTTCGCAACGGTGTGCAGTCCAAGGGTTACGGAAAAATCATGCAGTCGGTTGTTTTTGACGAAGCTAAAAGACTTGGAGCTGAAGAGCTTTGGGCATGCGCCAAGGAACCGGAATATTATATTCATTGCGGATGGCAAAGTATGGAGTGGGAGGGTTCGCCTAATATTGCGGTCTACTGTTCAACCTGCGGCAAACGGGGAACCGTCTGTCATCCCCGGCTGATGAAATACACCCTTAAATGATTTGATTGAACCCAAAACAACATTGAGCCGTAAACAGGTAAAAGCTTGAAGAAAAACATCTTTTGTCTAATAAATTAAGGCAATACCGCACAATTTAGGTGTGCGGATTTCGCAGTAAGATTTTTTGTCAGGTTGTGCAAAATTTTGCATTTTCATCATTTTTTAATCGTATTTCACGTATTATTTCTGTTTCAAACAGTTCGTTTATTCTGTTATAATCCTCATCGCTCGGAAGAAGTCTCTTCTTATCTGCCTGACTTATACCGTCCGGAACAAAATATACATGAAAATCCTGCCCGGAGCACAAGCCTTTGCAATATGTTATGCCATCATAATTAAGCCACTCTGCAGCAGAGATAAACTTTACAAGCTCGGACAAATCATCAACGCTCACATCTTCAGGCGTGCAGTTACTCTTTTGGCAATAATCCGATAACGTCCATGCAAAGGAACGAAGCGCACTCATCATGTATGCCCTGTGCAGCAAGCCCTCCCCGTTTTCATAGACCTTTTTCAGGGTTCTCATTCCGTCGGAGTTATACGCATACTCATAGCGGCGGTCGTTCTTGGTGTACGACGTCATCAGTCTGCCGTTCCATGTTACCGTTTCGCCCTTGTACGACGTCGGATTGCCGCTTGCGTCATAGCTTATCGCCTGTCCGTTATATGACGTCAGCTTATCTTTATCCCCACCACCGCAAGCGGTTCCCCTCCCCTTGATTCAATCAAGGGGAGGCTGGGATAGTTGCGGTCGACTCAACAATATTTTGTAATTAGAAAAACTATAGGGATAAAAACACCTTGAAAGCAAATTCTCAATATGCTATGTCGTTAAGATTGTTAATCACATAGTACTTGGAATCCGGAGCAATCTGTTGGCTTTCTGAAACAGTTTCTTCTTTCCAATAACTACCGTCATTTACATATCTGTAAGTTCCCGTATCACCTGATATAACCAAAATATTATTTGAATCCTTTTCAAAACCAAGATACTTTAAGTCCGTTAATCGCCATCCGTCCGGACATTCAAAACAAATAGTCTGAGAACTGTTATCAATAATATAGAAAGAAATATACTTTGAATTGACAGTATCATCTTTAGTGATTTTAGAACATAGAGTTATATTATTTTTTTTGATCTTGTCTTCCATAACTTCATCAGCATATCTATTAACGCTCCCGTGCACAAAATACGGATAAAGCCAATTAGTCAAAAGAAACGCTGCCAATAAGAATACAACAACAGATAAAGAAATAGCAATAACTTTTTTCATAATTTCCTCACTTTTAAAACTCAATAACAACCGTCCAAGAAATTGCTATTTCACAGTTTTTAGGTTTTGCTCCCGGAATTAGTTTTGCAATTTTCGATTTAATCACATCTGTCTGGTAATGAAAATTGGGATCCAACATATCATGCCACACACACCTAATGGCTACAGTTTTCCGTTTTGCCGAGGGTTTTCCAACCGTTAGTGCGTCCCCCGGAAACCCCACGAAAAACGGAGGCAGCTCCGTTTCTTA
>CAVELL010000032.1:0-38947 GCA_963616775.1 Eggerthellaceae bacterium
AGTCTGGGCCGTGTCTCAGTCCCAATGTGGCCGTTCAACCTCTCAGTCCGGCTACCGATCGTCGCCATGGTGAGCCGTTACCTCACCATCCAGCTAATCGGACGCGAGTCCATCTCTCAGCGATAAAATCTTTGATTACAAGATCATGCGGTCTCGTAATGTTATGTGGTATTACCATTCGTTTCCAAATGTTATTCCTCTCTGAAAGGCAGGTTACTCACGCGTTACTCACCCGTCCGCCACTATTCCGTTATTCCGTTGACCGAAGTCTCCTTCATAACTTCATCGTTCGACTTGCATGTGTTAAGCACGCCGCCAGCGTTCGTCCTGAGCCAGGATCAAACTCTCTAAAAATTATATCCAAACACTTTCGTGTTTAAATCATTTTCAGAGCTTAATTCGCTCATTTGCCTTTGCCGGCATATCCAGTTATTACTGTTTTTAAGTACGTTTTGTTTTACAAAACTTTTATTAAGAAATCTTAAGGGTTTTGTTAATCGTTGTTTAATTTTCAAGGTGCATCTCACTCTCTCTTCGCCGCTCCGACGAGCCGCTTTTCAAGTGAGCTTTGCTATTATATCAAACCCACTCCCTTTTGTCAACACCTTTTTTTAATCTTTTTCCCTTTTTTATCCCCTATCCTCCAACTTATCCGCGCGTTGCGTGAGGTAATTAAGGGTCATTACCGTTACTGCGAATTTCTGCACTTATCCTTGAGTATCTCGACAAGCTCAAATGTTGTGCGGCAGTCGTCAAGAGCGCGGTGCGATGTTCCTTTTATATTAAAGTAATCCTTTAAAAAAGAAAGCTTGTGGCTTTTCAGCTCGGGCAGCATCTCCTTTGAAAAAAGAAGTGAATCCAAGGTGCGATTTTCGGGTTTTTCACCGAATAGAAGCACCGAATTCCACGAAATAAACCTCATATCAAAACCGATATTATGTCCGACAATCGGTAAATCACCGACAAAATCAAACAGCTCACATAATACGGTTGATATGTCCTCCGCATTTTTAAGCATTGCATTATTTATCCCCGTCAGTCCGAAAATGAATGAGCTTATTTCCTTATCTGTTTTGACGAGGCTTGCAAATTCTTCGGTCACCGTGTCGTTTTCAGCTTTAACAGCCGAAATCTCGATAATGTCGTCGGTTTTGCAGTTAAGTCCCGTTGTCTCGATATCGACAACAACAAAATCCCGAGTTTTTATAAAGTCCTGTGAAGCCTTCATTTCTTTCAATCCTTAATTATAAAGTAAATAAAGGATACCATATAAATAAAATGTTTTCAACTATTTACTTCTCGAATTTCTTATGCTAAAATTATCGGCACAGGAGGTTATATAAATGATATTTAAAAGAAAACCCAAAGAACCGAAAAATGTTCTGATTGAGGAACTCGGATTCCTTACGGACGATGCCAAGGAAGCGTTCCGCGTTCTTGAAATTACGGAAACCGCTCAGCTTCTCGGCAAAGATGCCGACAGCTTTTATCTCGACTACTGTGTGGAAAGCGGCGATGTTGCCGACAAGGTAATACTTTATGAAATGAGAGCCGCAGTTTATTTTGCCAACACGCCTAAGCCCGACGAAAAGAAGCTTCGCTGGTGGTACTGGAAGGATACGAACACAGAAAACGAGGAACTATACAACGATGACGACGAATAATAAATATACTTCTACCAAAATCGCCTGCTATACAGGCTATTTCGTGCAGGCGATAATCAATAACCTCGCCTCACTTTTTTATGTAATCTTTCAAAATGAATTTAACCTGAGCTATTCGAAAATAAGCTGGCTGATTCTTATCAATTTTGTTTCACAAATTTTTATTGATTTCGCTTCGGTACGGCTTATCCGCAAAATCGGATACAGAATTTCCATCATACTTGCTCACATTTTTGCGGCAACGGGACTCATTCTGCTCGGAATACTTCCGAGGGCGTTAAACAATCACTTTACAGGTCTTGTCATTCCGATAATTATATACGCCATCGGTTCGGGACTTATCGAGGTACTTATAAGTCCGATAATCGAAGGACTGCCGCTTAACAACAAATCCGGCGAAATGGCTCTGCTCCATTCATTTTACTGCTGGGGTCAGGCTTCGGTTGTGCTGATTACAACATTCGCAGTAAAATTTATCGGAAGCGAAAACTGGATATATATGCCGATTCTTTGGGCAATTATTCCGTTCATAAATATGTTTGCATTTATGAAAGTCCCGATAATTCCTCCCGTGCCCGAGGGCGAGGACGAGATGAAAATCGGCGAGCTTTTCAAAAAGCCGACGTTTCTGATCTGTGCGGTGCTGATGCTCTGCGCCGGATCAAGCGAAATTGCAATGGCTCAATGGGCATCGACATTCGCAGAGAAAAGCCTCGGCGTCAGCAAATTCACGGGTGACCTGCTCGGACCGTGTTTGTTCGCCGTTCTCATGGGCTCCGGACGGGTTCTTTTCGGATACTTCGGTGACAGGCTGAATATCCGTCGGGTGCTGACCTTCAGCGCAATGCTCTGCATTGCGTCTTATCTTGTAACCACAGTCATACCCATCCCGATGGTTTCTCTCATCGGCTGCGGTCTTTGCGGACTTTCCGCAGCAACAATGTGGCCGGGAATTTTCAGCCTTGCGGCAAAGCACTACCCCAACGGAGGAACAGCGATGTTCGCAATGCTCGCGATGTTCGGCGACTTCGGCTGTGCATTCGGTCCGTGGATTACGGGAATGCTGTCCGACCTTGCAGCCGCGGATAACGGCATAACAATGGAACCGCTGAAATTCGGTTTGATTTTCTGTGTAACGTTTCCACTGATTATGATATTGCTTCTCAACTGCACCAAATCAATGAGAAAAGGGAAATAATCAGCCATTTAAAATGTAAAAGCTATAATCCACAACCGGCATTTTTGACACGCCGAAATGTGAATTATAGCTTTTATTATTCTGTTTTGAGATTCACACTCAACTGCGACAATTCCTTGAATTATTCAATCAGTTGTTGTCGCCCTTTTTCTTGATGATGTCGTTAAGGATTACATAGAAATCCTCATCATCTACTCCGCTCTTAGCCTGAGACTTTGAGCTGTTGACAACAGGAGGCTCAATCGGAGCATTTACGGAAGCTGCCGCCGTTGAACGGATCGGTGCACCCGCATTTGACGTTGCCTTAAAAGTCGGAATTGAGCCGAAATCCTCCGACGGCTTTGCATCAAAGCCTGTCGCGATAACGGTAATAATGATTTCGTCCTCAAGCTTGGAGTCGAATGCAACACCCCAAGTGATATTTGCATCCGGATGTGCCTTCTCCGTAATTGATTCGCAAGCGTTCTCGATCTCTTCAAGTCCGATATCCGGTGAAGATGTGATGCTGATGATAACGCCCTTTGCGCCTGCGATAGATGTCTCAAGAAGCGGGCTGGAAGTAGCCATATCCGCTGCCTGAAGACTCTTGTCCTTGCCCTTTGCCGTACCGACGCCCATGTGAGCATAGCCTGCGTCTCTCATTACGCTGCAAACGTCAGCGAAGTCGAGGTTGACAAATCCGGGAACCTTGATGAGCTCGGAAATGCTCTTAACACCCTGTGAAAGAACCTCATCGGCTACGAGGAACGCTTCCGAAAGAGTCTTGCAACGGTCGCTGAGGAGCTTAAGTCTGTCGTTCGGAATAACGATGAGGCTGTCAACGTTCTCGGAAAGACGTGCGATACCCTGCTCTGCAAGTGTGCTTCTCTTCTTGCCCTCAAACTTAAAGGGCTTTGTAACAACACCGACTGTGAGAACGCCCATTTCCTTGGCAATCTCTGCGATTACGGGAGCCGCACCTGTACCGGTACCGCCGCCCATGCCTGCGGTGATAAATACCATATCTGTGCCCTTGAGGATAGAGGAAATCTCTTCCCTGCTTTCCTCAGCCGCCTTTTCGCCAACCTCGGGACGTCCGCCGGCACCCTGACCGCGCGTTGACTTCTCGCCGATCTGGATTCTGTGAGTTGCCTGCGAATTAACAAGAACCTGCTTGTCCGTGTTTACAACGATAAATTCAGCACCCTGCATACCCTGTGCAATCATCGTGTTGACTGCGTTTCCGCCGCCGCCGCCGACGCCTATAACCTTGATCTGAACGGTGCTCTCGAAATCGTTATCAATTTCAAATGCCATTTTAAAAACCTCCGTTTTGTAAATCATATTTTACTCCAAGTGTTAAACACCTGTTATGATATCATACTTTTTTATCAATTTCAAGACTTATATTGCTAATTTTGCGCAAAAAAGCTGACTTTTTTATTTTTTTGTTATTCTTCACCGTTCTGATCGTCGACACCCTCGATATTTGCCTCGTCGGGCTCGGTTACGTTCTCTTCGGAAGCGGCAGTCTCCTCCCCGTCCCCGGTCGGTTGAGTCTGTTCATCGGTTGTTTCGGCTGTTTCGGCTGCCGTTGTTTTTTCCGTCTTTGCGGCTGTGGCTGCCGTTGTTTTTTCAAGCGTTTCCAGCTTTTCTACGTATACCTTTTTGAGTATTGAAAGATTTATTTCGCCGATCTGATTCGGGTCGCTTTCATCCTCCTGTGAAATTACCTTTTTTGCCTCCTTGAGCTTATAGACCAAATCGCTGCTGTCGCCCATATAAAGTCTGTATCTGTTCTGATACTCAAGATAAATATTTTTCGAATCGGAAATATCAATACCCGTTATACCGGTGATTCCGGACTCGGAAATCGCCGATTTTATATCGGTATACAGGTCTTCCTCCGCTGCGTCGCTGAAGCTTATCATCTCGCCCGACTTTGCGTTGATTTTATTTTTTATCGTCAGCAGTATCAGTCCGCTGTTCTTCGGTTTTGTTTTTAAAATTTCCAAGGTTTTTCCGTCGGAATCGGCAATTGCATAGCCCGTCTCCGTCTTAAAAATCATTGCGGCCTTGTCGTCGGTAACGCTGAGGGTTACCTTGCCGCCGGCGGTTTTGTTTATGTCGACCGACAAAATGTAAGGCAGCTTCGTTTCTATTCTTGACCTCACTCTGTCCCAATCGGCAAGCACCATATTGTCACCGACCTCAATTCCCGCGGCATCAAGTATTTCTTCCTCCTTATAGTGCTTTCCGGGGTTTGCAACCTTGAGCTCCGTTATGTTAAAAAGCACGGTAACGGAAAGCACGGCAAAAGCCGCAGCAACGGCAATAACCGCAACAAATCCCATGAGGATTCTGCGGTTACGCTTAACTGTTTTTAATTTTTTTTCGTAGCGTTTTCTCGCCTCCGGGCTCAGTGCCGCCACCTGTTTCGCCGTCAGTTTTTTCATCGTCAGTCAATCCTTTTTATTTTTGCTCCTATAAAGGTCAGATTCTTTTCAAGAGACTCATATCCCCTGTCTATGAAACGGACATTTTCAACCGTTGTTGTTCCCTCTGCACAGAGTCCCGCAACCGTCAGTGCCGCACCTGCTCTGAGATCATACGCACAAACCGCAGCCCCCTGAAGCCTGCGAACACCGTTCACAACGGCAATTTTATCGTGGACACTTATACTCGCACCCATTCGGTTGAGCTCCGATGCGTGCCGAAACCTGTTTTCAAAAATATTCTCGCAGATAACGGTTGTTCCCTCCGACACACTCGCCATTGTCATTATCAACGCCTGGCAGTCGGTCGGAAAGCCCGGATACGGCATTGTTCTTATCGTTCCTATGCCTTGCAGATTGCCTGAGGAGGTCAGCCTCAGTCTGTTTGCCAAAGCGTTGATTCTGCATCCGCTCTGTTCAAAGCATTGCAGGATAGGCGCAAGGTGTTGAGGAACAACATCCTCCAGCAAAAGATCCGAGCCCGTCACCGCAGCCGCCGTCATATAGGTACACGCGGCTATTCTGTCCGGCATAACCGTATACTGTGTCGGAAAAAGTCTGTCGACTCCCTCTATCGTGACCGTGCTTTCGCCTGCGCCGCTTATCCGTGCGCCGCACGAATTAAGGAATCGCGCAAGGTCAACTATTTCAGGCTCACGCGCGGCGTTTATTATCGTCGCGGTTCCCGAGCATCTCAGTGACGCCAAAATAACATTTTCCGTCGCTCCGACACTCGGAAAAGAGAGAGTAATTTTAGTCCCCTTGGTTTTTGCACATCTGCACCTTATGCGTCCGTGCTCCTCAACAAGATTTACACCGAGCTTTTCCATCGCAAACAAATGCAGATCAATCGGTCTCATACCGATATCGCATCCGCCCGGCGCACAAACGCTCGCTTCTCCCGTTCTCGTTATCAGCGCACCGAGAAAAATAACAGACGAGCGCATTTCGCGCATAAGTGAATCGGGTATTTCGGTAAAGCTCATTCGCGAGCTGTCGACCGAAACCGAATTGCCGCTCCGATGCACCTCACAGCCCAGTGACTTCAAGATTGAAAGCGTCGCTTCGATATCCGTCAGCATCGGACAGTTATGTATCACGCACGGTCTGCCGACGGCAACCGTTGCGGCAAGTATGGGAAGCGCGCTGTTTTTTGCGCCCTGAATTTTCAGCCTGCCGCCGAGTCTTCTGCCGCCCTCGACAATAAAACGACTCATATATCGCACCCTCTCGGAAAATATCAATCTGTTCTCAGTTTATGACAGATTCCGAAAAGTGTTAATTGCTTAAACAATTTCACAAAGGCAGTCTGTTATTCGCTTTGAAGCGTCAAGAATTGCGGTCTTTTTCGCGTTTTCTCCCATCCTTATGAGCTTCGACGGGGCTGAAATCAGTCTTTCAACCTCCGCAAGCAGCTTTTCGCCCGTGAGATCCTTCTCCTCTATGATTACAGCCGCGTCAATGTCTGCCAAGGTTTTTGCATTATAGTATTGGTGATTTTCCGCCGCATAAGGGTAAGGAATAAGTATCGACGGCTTGCCGAGAGCTTCTATCTCACTGAGCGTGCTTGCTCCGGCGCGGCAAACGACAAGATCGGCGGCGGAAAGACAGCGATCCATATCGTTTATGTATTCACGTATCATTATCTGCGGCTCCTCGGAAAGGCTGAAGCCGTATTCCTTTTCGAGCTCCTCCGGCATGGCTGTTCCCGCTCTTCCGGTGGCATGCAGGTAGTAGCAATCGTGTTTTTTATATCTCTCACCGATGAGATATTTCATTGATTCATTGAGTGCCTTTGCTCCGAGACTGCCGCCCATGGAAAGAATAAGCGGTCTTGCGTCAAGTCCCATCTCGGCACGCGAAAAATCACGGTCAGCGTTTATTATTTCACTTCTTATCGGAAGTCCCGTAACCACGCAGGGATTCTTCGGCTTAAAGAGCTTTTCGGCTTCTCTCGCCGTCAGCATAACGCGGTCGACTTTCCTTGCAAGATTTTTGTTGGTTACTCCCGGAAATGCGTTCTGCTCGTGTATTGCCGTCGGGATTCTCATATCTGCCGCAACACTGAGCACCGGACCGCTGACGTAGCCGCCGAAGCCGATGACGACATCGGGGGCAAAGTCTCTGATTATTTTCTTTGCCTGTCCCTCGGCTTTGAGCAAAAGCCGCAGAGTTTTTAAATTGTCCTTCAATCCGGAAAGATTCATTTCACGGCTGAAGCCCTGAATTTCAATTGTTCTGAAATTGTATCCTGCCGCCGGAACAAGCTGCGCTTCCATTCTGTCCGCCGTTCCGACAAAAAGAATTTCGGCAGTCGGATAATTGTCTTTTATGTAACCTGCAACGGCAAGTGCCGGGTTGATGTGTCCGCCCGTTCCGCCCGTTGCAAAAAGAATTTTTTTATTGTTAAGCATCTTTTTTTGCCCTCTTCTTTCTGTCTCCCGACCTTGAAACCGTAAGCACAATTCCCATTTCCACGAGCTGCATAACAAGTGCGGTTCCGCCGTAGCTGAAGAACGGGAGAGAAATTCCCGTGTTCGGCATCAAATCCGTTACAACAAGTATATTCAGTATCGTCTGCAAGCCGACTTGGAGAGATATTCCGAGTACGGTCAAACGCTCAAACATACTTTTTGCCCTCATGGCAATAACGAATCCGCGGAAAACAAGTGCGGCAAAAAGAAGAATTATGAGCGCACAGCGGAAAAAGCCGAGTTCCTCACCGACAATGGCAAAAATAAAGTCATTTTGCGGTTCAGGCATATAAAGATACTTTTGCCTCGAATTGCCGAGACCGAGTCCGAAAAATCCGCCCGAGCCCAGGGCGAAAAGCGACTGGTTTGTCTGCCATCGCGAATCGGTGTCGTCGTAGTCCTTGTGAATAAACGAGTCGATTCTTCCCGCCTGATACGGGTCAAGTATCTTATCTCTGAAAGCAACAACGACAACAATCAGCAGTACGCCTGCGACAATGCCGAGAATAAACCAGCGTCTGTCAACTCCGCCGAGAAACAGCATACTGATTCCTATCAAAAGAACAAGTATCGTACAGGAAAGGTGTTTTTCAAGATAAATAAGAACACAGAAAAAACCGAGCAAAGCAAAAAGCGCGAGCGCAACCCACCATTTGGTCTCAAGCTGATGTCTGAACCTTTCAAGAAGCCAGGCAAACAGCATTATTATACCGAGCTTTGCGACATCGGAGGGCTGGAATACGATTCCGAGATTGAGCCAACGCTTGAATTCCTCCTTACCGGGAATAACCGCCGGGTGTATGAGAACGAGAACCAGCAAAATAACCGATATTCCCGCAATCACGGGAGTTGCTTTTTTCATCAGCTCGGGATTTATGCGCGAAATAATAAACATCAACGCGATGCCGACAACGGCAAAGCCGAGCTGTCTTTTGATATAGTAGGTCGGGTCATAGCCTGTTGACTGATCATATTTTGCGCTGATATAGCTCGCGGAAAACATCATCACCAGTCCGATAGTCAGCAGCATAAACACAAGTATCATATACACTATGTCAAAGCCGCCGCCTATGAACAGGTCAAGTCCGAAGAGTTGAATTTTCTTTTTATTCTTTTTCGGGGCGGAAGCACCGTTCTTCTCCGCCGTCTGTCTGAGCTGTTCAGATGACATTCTCCGTATCCCCCTTTATTTTTATTTTTGGAATCCGCCGTAATACATCAGGATGATGCCGAGGATTCCGCCGATGAGATTAACAGTGCAGAAAACACCGTCGATCTTCTTTTCGCTCCATCCGCCCATCTCAAAATGATGGTGTATCGGTGCCATTCTGAATATTCTCTTGCCGTGGGTGAGCTTGAAATATCCAATCTGGATAACGTCCGAAAGTCCCTCTATGAAATAGATTATACCCGTGAGGATAAGAATTATCGGGCAGTCAAAGGCATAAGCAATTGCAACAACCAGTCCGCCGAGGAACATTGAGCCCGTGTCGCCCATAAAGACCTTGGCGGGAAATTTATTCCACACAAAAAAGCCTATACAGCCGCCGAGAAGTGCCGCAGCAACTATACCGACGCCGAAGCATTTGTGGACAACAGCCATCACGATAAAGCTTGCCGCAGCTGTCGCAGTAACCGAAGAGCAGAGACCGTCTATTCCGTCGGTGAAGTTTACCGCATTTATAGCACCGTAAAGCACACACACCCCGAGCACCCAGAACCATATTCCGAGTGAGACATTGCCGAGGAACGGAATAAACATATAGGGATCCTTATCCATTGCAAGGAACAGGCTGGTGAGATATGCCGCGCAGATTATAAGCTGAAAAATCGTCTTTTGAAGAATCGAAAGTCCGAGATTACGCTTTTTGACAACCTTTATGTAGTCATCGGCAAAGCCGACGGCTCCGAACATCAATGCCATAATGAGTCCTGCCCACAGCTTTGTCTTTTCGCTGTCCGTAATTCCGAGCGTATTTCCCGTGGCAGAATCAATTATCAAAATTATTGCCGCGGCGCAGAATATTCCTATAATGAACATAATTCCGCCCATTGTCGGCGTTCCCTGCTTTTTCTTGTGCCACTTCGGACCGATTTCAAGAATCGTCTGACCGAATTTAAGCTTGTGAAGCCACGGAATAATCACATAGCCGAGCAAAGCGGTAATTCCAAAGGCTCCGACTGCGCTGAGTGTAAGTGCAAGATAGCTGTTCATTGTTTCACCCGTATCCTTTCAACCCTTATAGTATGCCGAAGCACAGCCATCGGCGGCTACTAAGTTAATTTTATTTATCCATTCTTTTATATATGTCATTTATTATGTCTTCCAAAGCCATTCCGCGGCTCGCCTTAAAGAGGACAGCGTCGCCCGGCTTGAGAATTTCAAAAAGCTTATCCGCAAGAGCCTTTTTATCTGTAAAAGCATATACCTCAGGCACGCCGCACTCTCTCGCCTTTTGCGCCGTGGCAAGCGATCTTTCGCCGTAGGTAAAAAGAATGTCCGTCTTTGATTTTGCGGCAAGCAGACCCGCATTTCTGTGCGATTCCTCGCTTATCGCACCCAGCTCAAGCATATCGCCGAGAACCGCAATTTTTCTGTCGGCCTTGAGCTCGGAAAGCATTTTGAGCGACGCACGCTGTGAATCGGGGCTTGCGTTGTAGCAATCCTCGATAAATCTGATGCCGTCAACGATTTTCATTCGCTGTCTCATGCCCGACGGCTCATACCTTGCAAGTCCCCTCGCCGCCTCCTCGGGCGTAACGCCGAGCTGCATACCCGTTGCAAACGCGGCAAGCGCATTGTAAACATTGTGTCTGCCGATTGTCGGGATTGTTATGCGCTGCGACTTGTCGCCGTTGTAAATTACGTCAAATGTTGTTTCATCGTCGCCCTGTTCAATGTTAACTGCTCTGTAATCACAGGTTTTGTCGTCAATGCCGTAATAGAACACGGGGTGACCCTCTATAACCGCTCCGGCAAGATAGGGATCGTCGCCGTTGAGCATTATCGGACCGTTTTCTCGCAGTCCGTCAAGGATTTCAAGCTTTGCCTTGAGAATATTCTCCCTCGAACCGAGATTTTCAATGTGAGAAACTCCGATATTGCTTATTATCGCCGCCGTCGGCTCCGCAATCCGAGAAAGCTCGGAGATTTCTCCCCTGTCGCTCATTCCCATTTCAATAACCGCCGCCTGAGTATCCGCCTCCATACGAAGCAGAGTGCGCGGAAGTCCGATATTGTTATTGAGGTTGCCCTCGGTTTTCAGCGTGTTGAACCTCTCGCCGAGGACGCACCACGTCATTTCCTTTGTCGTTGTTTTTCCTACGCTTCCCGTCAGTCCGACAACCGGAATATCAAAGGTTGTTCTGTACCAATGGGCAAACTTCATAAGTGCTTCGTGGGTATCGTTCACTCTTATGAACGAGCCCTTTGCGTCAACATCGTGATGAATCATCGCCGCCGACGCACCGTTTTCAAAAGCGGAAGCAGTAAAAACGTGTCCGTCAAAGTTTTCGCCCTTTATCGCAATATAGAGACAGCCCTCTTCGCAGACTCTCGAATCTATGCAGATACTCTTGATTTCGATTTCTGCGCTGCCCTCGTATTTTCCGCCGACTGCATCGGCAATTTGTTTCAAATTAAGCTTTTTCATTTGTTCAGTTCGCCTCGTTGTCAAGTATTTTCTTTATAATTTCCCTTTCATCATATCGGAGCTTCTCCGTACCCTTTATCTGGTACTTTTCGTGCCCCTTGCCGGCTATCAGAACCGTGTCGCCCGGATTGGCTTCGACAATCGCCGCACGGATTGCCTCGGTTCTGTCGACGAGCCTGACATAGGAATTACTGTCAAGACCCTTTACAATATCGTCAATGATTTTTTCGGGATCCTCTGTCCTCGGATTGTCGGACGTAACGTAAACAATATCCGAATACCGACAGGCAATTTTGCCCATTATCGGTCTTTTCGTTCTGTCCCTGTCACCGCCGCAGCCGAACACCGTGATGATCCGCTTGTCATATATATTCTTTACCGTTTTCAGCACATTTTCCAGCGAATCGGGAGTATGTGCAAAATCTATAATTATGTTTATGCCCCTGTTATTTTCAACCTTTTCCGTTCTGCCGCAGACATTGTTCATCTGCGCCACGGCTTTGACGGCTCGCCGTGAATCGACGTTCATCAGGAAACACACCGCCAGTGCCGCCATTGAGTTATAAACGGAAAATCTGCCTATAACTCCGTAATTTATATCAATATCACCGTTTCGGGTTCGGAGAGTGTAGCTGACTCCGTCGTGCAGAAGTCTGACATTTTCGGCTTTCACGTCAGCGTTTGAATCGATCGCGTAAGTAAGCGTTTTTCCTTTGGCATTCTTTTTCATATATTCGGCATATCCGTCGTCCGCATTTATCACGGAAACCGTGCTTATCTTCATCAGCTCCGCCTTCGCTTCGATGTAGGACTCCATATTCTTGTGGTAATCAAGGTGCTCGCGCGACAGATTGGTGAAAACGGAAATGTCAAAATTTATTCCGTACACCCTCTGCTGAGACAGCGACTGGGACGAAACCTCGCATACGCACACATCACAGCCTGCCATCTTCATCATATAAAAGTAGCGGTGAAGCGTTGCCGAATCGGGGGTTGTGTAGTCGGCGGGATATTTTTCCTTTCCTATCCGCACTCCGACCGTTCCTATCAGACCTACCTTGTAGCCGTTTTCCTCGAGTATTTGTTTAATTGCAAACGCCGTGGTGGTTTTACCGTTGGTACCCGTCACACCGATCATTTTCATTTTTCTGTGGCAGTTGCCGTAATAGTTGGCACACATCAGCGCGTAAGCCTTTCGCGTATCGTCGACAACAATGCTTTTTGATATGCCGATATCGTGATCGCATATAACGATTGCCGCACCCTTTTCCAATGCCTTTTTTGCGTAGTCGTGACCGTCGTGTCTGCTTCCGTTTATGCACACGAAAACGCTTGACTTCCTTACATTTCTCGAATCGTCGGTAACATTTGATATTTCCGGGTTAAATGTGTATCCGGTTTTTGTTTCAATTCCGTCAAGCAATTCATTCAGTCTCATAGGCTACCTCCGGGTCAGTGCGTCAATTGTCGGAAATTCCCGTCGTGGTTCTGAAATAAACAGTCACCGTAGAGCCGTATTCGATTTCGGTTCCCTTTGCCGAGCTTTGTCTGTAAGCCGTCAGGGTTGAATCCGACAGAGAATTTCCCGATACCTTAATATTTATTCCGGCATTTACTGCGGCATAGTTCGCCTCCGTTATCGTCATTCCGAGGAAATCCGGCACCTCGACCTTAAGCTTCTTTTTCTGATCCTCGGTGTAGAGAACAACGACTCCGCCCTGAGGTATATACTGTCCCGACGCAGGCATCTGGGAAACAACCTTTGTTCCCTCGCCGACAACCTTAACATTAAATTCTTTCTCGTTGAGTGAAGACTCCGCCTCACCGATCTCGGTGCCCGTTACATTCGGTACCTGCACATCAAGCAAAGCCTTTTCCGAGTCGTTGTACTGACGCTCAACATTGAGATATGTCAGCGTATGTTCAATAACCTCTCCGGCAACGGGAGCCGCAACGGCACCGCCGCCCGAGCCGTCCGCAGGCTCGTCAACAACGATTAGCACGGTAACTCTCGGCTCGTTTGACGGCGCAACACCGACAAACGAAGCCGCAACCTGACCGACGTCGTTAAGCTTATCCGACGTACCTGTTTTTCCGCCGACGCGGAAGCCCGCAACATAAGCGTTTTTCGCCGTACCGTTAAGAGCAACCTGCTCCATTGAAGCCATTATCTTTTCGGAGGTTGATTCGGAGATGACCTGTCTCTTTTCAACAGGCTGATTCTGCGAAACAACATTTCCCTCTGTATCAAGAGTTTTGCTGACAACATAGGGCTGCATCAGCTTACCGCCGTTGGCGACGGCATTGATTGCCGTTATCATCTGAATCGGAGTGATCTGAAAGGACTGACCGAATGATGAGCTGGCAAGGTTTACGTTAGTCATTGTGTCCTTTTTGAAGTATGTTACTCCCTCTTTCGGCGAAGTCTCGCCCGGGAGGTCGATTCCCGTCTTTTCCGTGAATCCGAACGCTTCAAAATACTTATAAAATGTATCGACACCGAGACGCTGTCCTATCGTGATAAAATACGGGTTACAGGAATTCATAAGCCCCTCTGTCAGAGTCTGCGTACCGTGACCCGCCGTGTTGTGGCAGGAGTATGTTCTGTCCGCAACGTTTATTGAACCCGTGCAGGTATATTTTTCATCATATTTTACCGCATTTTCTTCAAGACCCGCCGCCATTGTGATAACCTTGAAAACAGAGCCCGGCTCGTATGTGTCCGTAATGGCTCTGTTGCGCCACTGCGAAAACATCGCCTCCTGATAAGCCTCTTCTTTTTTTGTCGGGTCGGTTATCTTTTCGATTTCGGCTGCCTTTTTCGCGTCATGAATCGTGTATGGGTCGTTAAGATCATAATCGTCCTTCGTGGACATCGCAAGAATCGCTCCTGTTTCAACATCCATAACTATTCCCGTGCAGCTGGCGCACTTGCTTGTTTGGTAGCAGCTTGTAAGCGCGTTTTCAAGATAACGCTGTATCGTCTCGTCGATTGTGAGTACAATACTTGTACCCTGCTTCGCCTCATAGACGGATTTATATTCTATATCCTGAGCAACGGAGGAATTGCTTCGCGCCGAAATAACTCTGCCGTCAACGCCCGTGAGCGTTCCGTTGTAGTACGATTCCAAGCCCGAAAGTCCGTTGTTATCCGTGCCTGTGAAGCCGATAAGCTGCGAAGCAAGCGTCGAATAGGGATAGTAACGCTTGACATCCTCGTCAATCATAACAATTGAGCCGTAGCTTTGGTCGTTATCCTCGGCATCCTTGAATGTACCCTTGATAAACTCCTCAAGCTTATCCTTTGTTTCCTTTTCGATTTTTGTCTTTATGCTTACGCTGTTGTACTGCTTGTAGGACGCCTTGTCTTCGAGATACTCCCTTGTGACACCGAGTGTTTCAACAAGGGTTGAATACACCCTTTCCTTTGCCTCGTTCGGAATGCTTGCAAAAGCGGTTGCGTTGAGCGAAACCTTCCACGCCGATGCGCTCTGTGCAAGCACGGACATATTCGAATCGTAAATAATTCCGCGCTGTGCCGTTATCGTCGTGTCGCTTAGCTGTTGGGTTTCCGCCTTTGTTTTGAAGAAATCGCCCTTGACAAGCTGGGTGTATCCCATACCGAACATAGCTGAGCCGAATCCGAGAATCACAATAATCGCCAGAAGCCCCATCGTTCTCTGCTGAAGATTTTTCATTATTATTTTTTTCGGTCTGAGAAAACCGTTTGCACTGCTGTTCTTCAAGGCGATCGTCCTTTCCTTATCTGTTAATCGGGCTGTCCCGTTCAGCTCCCATAAAATCACTCTAAGGGCGGATAAAATCCGCCCTCCGTTCGTATCATAATATGTTCGAAATCTTTTTTATATTCATCTGTCCGTATCCTTCTGAACCGTTTTTGTTCCCTCATCCTCTGTTATATCAAAATATCTGACCTGGTAGCTCTCTCGCTTGACCATACCGAGCTTTGTCCGAGCGTACTCGTCAATGTTATCTATCGACATAATCGAATTAAACCTCATCTGCAGGCGCACATTCTCGCTCTGCGCTGTCTGCAAAGCGGTCTTCCGGTCGGCAAGCTCACTTTGGCAGTTGGTCAGCATAACACGGCTGTAAATCAAAGAGCCCAGTATAACAAATGCAACAAGGGCAATAACACAGGCACGCACTGCGGCAATTCTGCTTGCTTTTATCTCGGTCTGTGCCTGTGCGAAGCTGATCGGTCGGGACTGAATAACCTTGGGTGTGTGATCTTTTTTCTTTTTTCTTTCAACGGGAACATATCCGTTTTTTGTGTTGTCGAATAAGTCGAGATCAAGGGCTAAGCCGTCGTTACGATTTGCCACTTCTGTCAGCTCCTTTCAAAGTTTAACGTCATTTATTTTATGATTCTATGGCAATACCACACAATTTAGGTGTGCGAATTGTGCAGTAAGATTTTTCGTCAGGTTGTGCAAAAATTTTGCAGGCTTGCTGACGCAAGTCAAGGAATTTTTGTGCGGCATGGCGGAAATATATTCAAGCAAGGCGTGCGCCTCAATTGTGCGGTGTTGCCTTAATTTTTTCTATTGCTCTGAGTCTTGCGCTGTGGGATCTGAAGTTTTCTCCGACCTCGTCGCCCGTCGGTGCTTTCGATTTAAACGGAAGCCTTCCCCTCGGCTTGCGTCCGCAGACGCACACCGGAAATTCGGGCGGACATATACAGCCCTCACAGAATTTGTTGAATTTCTTTTTTACCAGCCTGTCCTCAAGCGAATGGAATGTTATTATCGCGAGCCGTCCGCCGGGGACAAGAGCTTCAAACATTTCGTCAAGTGCGGTGTCGAGCTTTTCAAGCTCTCCGTTCACTTCGATTCTCAGTGCCTGGAACGTCTTTCGTGCCGGGTGACCGTCACGCTTTGCCTTCATCGGCATTGAGTCCTTGATTATGTCCACAAGCTCAAATGTGGTTTCAATCGGCTTTATCTGTCTTGCTTTTACTATATTCTTTGCAATTGACGGGGCAAACCTTTCCTCGCCGTAGGTATAAATGATTCTTCGCAGCTCGCTTTCCGAGGCGGTATTCACGAGATCCGCCGCGCTCATACCCTCCATACTCATTCTCATATCGAGCGGAGCGTCACGGTGGAAAGAAAAGCCTCTTTCGTCGGTGTCAAGCTGGTGCGAGCTGACACCGAGGTCAGCCATAATTCCGTCAACACCGTCAATGCCGAGCGAATCAAGAATCATAGGCAGATTCACGAAATTGTCACGGACTATCGTTACCCTTTCATTTTTCTCAAACCGCTTTGCGAGATTGTCAATCGCTTCGGGATCCTGATCTATCGCAATTATTCTGCCCGTCGTCAGCCTTTCGGCAACTGCCGAGCAGTGACCTCCGCCTCCTGCCGTGCAGTCGACGTATATTCCGTCCGAGTGGACATTCAAAGCATCTATCGTTTCATTGAAAAGTACGGGAATATGTTTGAACTCGCTCATCAGATCGGAAGAACAATGTCGAGCTCTTCGTCGTCATCGTCATAAACCTCAACGAAGTTCTCCTTCGCCCAAATTTCCGCTCTGTGACCGACGCCGACAATTACAACATCACGGACAATGCCTGCTTTTTCAATAAATCGCGTCGGAAGCACAAATCTGCTCTGTGCGTCAAGCTCGCAGTTTTCGCAGTTGAGAAAAACACTTCTCTGAAGCCTTGTTCTGTCAACCCCGTCATTGGAGAACAGCAGCTCATTGGTGGTTTTTTCCCATTCGTCCGGTCTGTATATTCTCAGGAAATTCTCCTTCGGTCTGCGGAAAATGATGAACTCCTTGCCGCCTATCATATCCCTGATTTTCGGAGGCATAACTATTCTTTTTTTGCTGTCAAGGGTACGGTCGTAATAGCCGTTAAACTGCATAAAAGCTTGCCTCCCTTTCAGAAAAGTCTTCCACATCGTGGGAAAAACGTGCACTTCCCTCCACTTTTGTAACTCTATTATACAATACAATCTCCAAAAGTCAAGGAAAAATATTGGTTTTGTTCCAAAAAGTTATTACAAATTGTTACAGCTTTTGCTTTATCGTAAATTCAAAAAAATTCTGTGTTTCCTTGACAAATACCGTCCGTTCATATAAACTGGAGCTTAAAGAGGATTCGCAAATATGCCGAGTACGTCTGAAAGGACAGGCATAAAACGGAGGTAAAATTTATGATTAAAAAAATCCTAACAATCTTTATTGCCATGACATTGGGAATTGTCGGCTTTGTTCCGCACTTCCGTGTCGGTGCCGCAGAAGAAAAAGCGTTATTCGTCTCGCCGGACGGTGACGATTCCGCGCAGGGAACCGCCGACCGACCTCTCGCCTCAATCGCCGCTGCAAAGGAAAAGGCGAAGCAACTCGGCGATATCACGGCAGTCGTATTCAGAGCCGGAACCTATACCATTGACAAAACCGTTTTCTTTGATAAGAATGACAAATCCGATATAGTCTACAAGGCATACAGCAACGAAAAGGTTGTATTCACCTCCGGCAGCCCATACACGGGCTTTGAGGAGTGTACGGTCAACGGCGTGCGTGCTTTCAGGAAGGAAATCGGCAAAAGTGCCGATTTCAATATCCTCTTCAATGAAAAAACAACGCTTTCAAGAACGCGTTATCCCGAAAGCGGTTATCTTTATGTTAATGATGTCCGCGAAGCAGACAAAACTCCTCCCGCCGACGGAGGCGACGCCGTTCACACTGCTTGCAGCGGAATGATAATAAACAAAAACGATTTTCAAAGCTTCGAAAATATCAACGATATTGAGATAAAGCTTCTTCATTACTGGAAAGACGAGAGCCTGCTCATCTCCTCCTATAACGATGAAACGGGCTATATTGAGTTCAACAAAAAATCCACTATGCTCATCAGCAAAAATGACAGATTCTTCCTGCAAAATGTTTTTGAAACGCTCAATACCCCCGGTGAGTGGTACCTCGACAAGAGCGAGGGAATCCTCTACGTTATTCCCGAAGCAACGGACACGCCCGAAAGCTATACGGTTTGGGGCTCGACAAATGACACAATGATCTCGGTTGACGGCGTTGACGGTGTCTCGTTCGAGGGTATCGTGTTCCGTGCAAACGGCTACAAATATATCCCCGAAAGAGAGTTCAGCCAAGCGGCATACGATGTAACCGCCTGCATTTCTTACCAAAACGCAAAGGATTTTCATATTAAAAACTGTGAATTTAAGGACATTGCCGCCTGTTCGGTTTTCCTCGGCAAAGCCGTACAAAATGCCTCGGTCGAAAGCTGTCTTTTTCAGAATATAGGCGCACAGGCGGTATACGTCCGCGGTGAAAACATTGATGTCAATGACCCTGCCGTCACCAAAAATATAACAATCACAAACAATCAGATTTCCGACTACGGCAAGGTATACTACAATGCGGTTGCCGTGCTTATCATCCACGCTAACTCCGTTGACATAACTCACAACGAAATCCACGACGGCTATTATACCGCAATTTCCGTCGGCTGGGTTTGGGGCTACGCATACAGCGTCTGCTACAACAACAAAATCTGTGACAACCTGATTTACAACATCGGACAGGGCTGGCTTTCGGATATGGGCGGAATTTACACGCTCGGCAATCAGCCCGGTACCGTTATTTCGGGCAACGTCATACACAATGTAAGTGCCGACCCCGAGGAAGGCGGCTACGGCGGCTGGGGTATCTACCTTGACGAGGGTTCATCCTACATTCTGGTTGAAAAGAACCTTTCTTACGCCTGCGGAAGCGACGCCTATCATCTGCACTACGGCTCACACAACACGGTCAGGAACAACATCTTTGCCCTCAGCGGCGATTCGCAGGTGCGTATTGCTTCCGCACCGGAGCGCTGCACTCCCGAAGACGGCAGTCAAAAAACCGTTGACCTTTACAACAACATCATTCTCACCGACAAAAAGACCCGCGCGCTGTCGTATATCCGTAACGAAAACACCATGGAGGAATACAACAACCTCTACTGGGACCTCTCGGAGGACAAGGATATTTACTTTGATATGGACGACCAACCGGAGCGTTCAATGGGAATCAGAACCGCTGTCAGAAAGGGCATTATCAACAACCCGATTGTAAAGGATCCGATGTTCAGAGATGCCGCAAATTTTGACTTTGAGCTCAGCTCCGACTCGCCCGCAATCAAGGCAGGATTTGAAAAATGGGACTACTCCGAAGCCGGAACGCTTTCCGGAACGGCGATCGGTGTTTCTGCCGAGGGCGGGCAGACACCGTACAACGTAAATTCTTCGTCGGTTCCGATGACTCCTTCGAAAGAACGTTTCCATTGTATTCTTAACGCCTTTTGTATCATTGTCGACTTTTTCAAAAATCTTTTCGGCGGACTTTGCTGAAAATCGAGTAACCGCCGATAATCAAAGTTTGATTATCAGCGGTTACGTAAGCATTAAATTTGTATTTTAAAACTTAAGGGGTTCTTTCAGGCTTTTGCTCCCGAAGAACCCCTTACTTATTCGGTTTCACCTTTGCTTTTATGTCTTTGATTGTCATCTATTGTTGAAACAAACGATATACTGTGCGGAATGTTAAATACGTTCTCGTAAGCGGAAAGCTCATAGTAAATATGATGCTTCTTGTCGCTCTTACATTCCTCGGAAAGCTCCGCCGTGATCTCGGCGCACCTGTTCCATTGCTTTACGGTTTCATCGGAATGAGATGCTTTAACGTCAAAATTCTCGGTGAAATACTTTGCGAGGAAGCGAGTGTTCTTTTCCATTCCGTAAATGTTAAGATGATCCGGATTGTAAAAATCGTTTTTCGCGTCCAACCCTATTTCCGCCAGAGAGGACTCGAAATTCGCGTAAGTATAGCCGTAGCTTTCAACCAGACTTTTTATCTTTTCAAAATCCTGCGGATTCGTGTTTTTCAGACAATGCGGAGCACGGAAGAACACAACCTGCTTCAGCCCTCGGCTTTTGCAAAGCTCCAGAGTGTCCGTAAGAGACTGACGGGATTCATCATTGAAATTCGATTTATATCCCTTGATTATGCCGTCCTTCCTTGTCAGATTGGTGCTGGCAAAGCTCTTCGTGTAATTCACTCCCGCAAGCTCAAGGAAAATCCTGCAAAAGAAATTTTTAACGCATATACTCGGCTTTTTCCAGTTTGAGTGATACTTGTAAAGAGGAAAATAAAACTCACTTCTCATTTCCTTCGGAACATTCTTTTCAATATAATCCCTGCCGTTTTTGTCAACACCGACATTATCAAACCATGAGTGTATCTTGCTGTACTGCTGTTCGCGTGAGTTGTGTCTCAAAAAGCCGTTTATTTCAATCGCCGTCAGCTTCGGCGACTGGGTTTCCAGTGCCTTTGAAAGCATATTTGCGCAAAGATTGCCGGGCTGAGCCGCAAAGCAAACAGAATAGCTTGTGAAGCCGAACTCCGACCAAGCCAGCGGCGAATTGAAGCCCGTATAAAGCTCACTTGCGCCGACGAGAAGCACGTCAACCGTGTTCTTCGGCTCCTTGAAATAGCCCTTTATGTGCATCGTGTCCCTGTCGCTCGTGGTGCTCATAAAACAGCTCATTCCGGCAACAAGAACACACACAATTAAGAGAAAGCTTATAAATTTTATCGCTTTTTTCATTTTCATCATCAATCTCCTCAAAACTGCATATAGATAAAATCTGCCGGAGTTGTTCCCGGTCCGTAGTAGCCGAGCACGACCGTGAAAACAATAAGCATTAAATACAGAATCCATTGCACCGCCGTGCTTCTCTTTGCAAGAAGAGAGCGAACCGACGTCTGCTTTCTTTCCTCAATGAGCGACACAACAAAAATCGCTGCGCAGCCCACCGCTACGGCGGCATAATCCAACACCACAATTCCCGTGTTCTTTATATGCAGGAAACCCGCAAAATCCGAGAAGTCAAAATCGAAAACGGAACCCCAAAGCATTTTCAGTGCAAGAGTAAAGCTCTTCGCAACATCAAAATAGTAGCCGACGAGGACAACCAAAAAAGTTCTGAGCATCGCAAAAATGCGGTATATTATACTTTCCCTGTTTATTTTAATTTTATCGGTCAACGGCTTCATCAGACTCGACACCATAATGACAAGACCGTTCCACAAGCCGAAGGCAACATACCTGCTCTCGGCACCGTGCCAAATGCCGATAACAACAAACGTTATCAGCGACGCAAGCGCGGTTGGGAATACCTTGCCGAAATGCTTTAAGCCGTGCTTTTTGAGGCTTTTGCCCATTTTCAAAAACGGCTTTGAAATTGATATCGGATAGAACAGATAATTTCTCAGCCAATCGCCGAGGCTGACGTGCCATCTGTGCCAGTACTCGGTGAGAGTCTTTGAAAAATACGGGCGTTTAAAGTTTTCAGCCATCGTTATGCCGAGAATCTCAGCGATGCCGCGGCATATATCAATTCCGCCCGAAAAGTCCGCATAAAGCTGTGCGGCATAGAGGAGCACCGCCAAAAGGCTGTATGTACCCGGCAGCTTTTCACAGTCGGACGCCACAAGCTTTATCACCCCTGCCGTTCTGTCGGCAATAAGCAGCTTTTTGAACACGCCCCAGAGAATCAGCAGAAGTCCGCTTTTGAAGCGTTCATATTCAAATCGGCGCGGCTCGTAAAGCTGACGGGCAAGGTCTGAATATATGCCGATGGGACCCTGAATAATCTGCGGAAAGAATGAAACAAAAAGTGCCAGCTTTCCGAAATTTCTCTGCGCACTCACCTTTCCCCTGTAAACATCAATCACATAGCCCATGCTTTGAAAGGTGTAGAACGAAATTCCGAGCGGAACAACAAGACAGAAGGCTTCGGCGGACTTACCCATTCCGAGGAGCAATCGAACCGTGTCGGCAAAAAATCCGAGATACTTGAGTGCTGCAAGTATTCCGAAATTAAACACCAGTACCGCCGCCAAAGCAGCCCTTTTCCGCCGTCCGATTTTATTCTTGAGTTCCTTGCGTTCCTCTTTACCGAGCACGTCCTTTTTCTCGTTCAGCAGTCTTTTTCCGTTTTGTGCCAGCCTTTCTATGAGCAGCGCACCGAAATAGGTCGTCACGGTCGTTATCGCAATATAGACCGTGTACTTGTTGCAGTTTATGAAGTAATAGACCGCACTCGCCGCAAGTAAAACCGTCCATTGATATTTTTTGACGGGAAAGAGATAATACACAAGTATTACCGCCGCCGTGAAGATTAAAAATTCAAGTGAAATAATCCCCATTTGTATTTCCTCAACAATTAAATAAATCCGTATTTATAAAATCCCTTTTCAGTTCTGCGCCGCCGACCTCGGAATAAAGAACTATCCGAGGCATTGTCCGCGACAGGAACAGTGCCGTTCCCTCCGTTACCGTGTACGAGCCGCACCTTCCGAAAGCGAGCACATCGCCCGCTTCAAGCTTCGAAAGCGCAACCTTTCGCACGAGAAGATCCGCGACCGTACAGAGACTGCCGCAGAGTGTGTAATCGTAATCGCAGCTCTCTCCTGCCCTGTTCAAAAGAGTTATCGGAGGAACCTGCATTGCCATGGTCTGACCGTAGTATCTGAGGTGGTTTATTCCGCCGTCGCAGATTACATAATTGTTGCCGTCGTTATTCTTGATATCGGCAACGCTCGTCAGATAGGTTCCGCAGGACGCCGCTGCGAATCTTCCCATCTCCACGGTAAGCGGATATCTGCTTGAGAAATCCACGAGGAGTGCTCCCACTCCGTCAAGCAATTCTCTGTCCTTTTCTTCATACGGCGGATTGAAGTATTCCGCCGCCATACCCGGACCGTATTCAACGTGAGACGGAGCATAACCGAGCTCCGAGCCGAGCCTGTCCAAATATTCCTCAAAACGCTTTATATCCTTTTCGATAACCTTAACGGTTTTTTTCTGCGTGCCCGAATAGTAGTGCAAGCCGATAACGTCGACCGCTTCGTATTTATCACGCATTGATATTATTTCGCTGACCTTGTCAAAGTCCATACCGAACTGGTTGCCGCTCGTGACGCGAAGTATAACGTCCGCTTTTTTCTCTCTGCCGAGGCACACATCATTGATAATTTCAATATGCCGTTCGCTCTCGGCGGTAAGTATAGCCGCACCGTAATCCACGGCGTCACCGACATCGGCAAAGCCCTTGTTCACGCCCGAATAGATTATTTTTTTCGGCTCAACATTAAGTCTGCGGCAAACGGCAAGCTCGCCGGGACTGCATACCTCGACATAGCTCACCGACTCCGGCAGAGCATGGAGTAAAAACGGATTCGCCTTTATCGAATAGCACAGCGGTATATCCTTGAGTGCTGTTTTTATTAAATCCGCCTGTTTTGCAAAGTCGTCCGTATCGAACACAAAAGTCGGTGTACCGTACTCCTTTGCGATTTTCAGAAGCAAAGCATTGTTCATAATTTATTCGTCGCGGAGCTTTTCGATAAGCTCCATCATTCCTTCGATAGAATTAAAATTGTCCGGTACAAGATCCTCAACGTGAAGCTCAATGTCAAATGCGTCGCTCAGCTCGCCGACAAGAGCAACTATGTCAAACGACTCAAGGATTCCGTCGGTGATAAGCTGTTTTTCGTTTTCAAAATCCACATCGGGTCTGAGATCCTCAAGGATTGTCAGCAGTTCTTCTTTCATAAATTTTCCTCCGTTTATTCTGACAGTTTTTTTAATGTATTCATATCGGTCTTGCCGTTCGGCAATCTCGGTATTTCCTCAATATTTCTGAGCTTCCTCGGCACCATAAAGCCGGGAAGATATTTTCTCAGGCTTACGGCGATTTCCTTTGTCTGTGCCGTGCCTGTGTAGAAAAGCCATATAACCTCTTTCTCTTTATTGTACACGGCGCAGCATTCGTCCACTCCGTCTATGCGCAGTGCCGCAACCTCAATCTCGTCAAGCTCAACGCGGTGACCGAGATGCTTTATCTGCCTGTCCATTCTGCCGTGAAACTCCAGCGTTCCATCCGCGCGCATAACTCCGATGTCGCCGGTTCTGTATATCGGCTCTCCGTATGCCTTATTGAGAGGATTCTGCACAAATGACGCCGCCGTTCTTTCCGGGTCGTTGTAATAGCCGAGCGCAAGAATCGGTCCGCTGACGCAGATCTCTCCCTCCTCGCCCTGACGTGTCGCCGTGCCGTCCCCGTTGAGCAGAAAAACATTGTAGTTCCTGTACGGCTTTCCTATCGGCAGCACGGTGTCGTCGCCGACCCTTTCGTTCACAACATAGTATGTGCATGACGCGGTCGCCTCGGTGGGTCCGTACTGATTGACAAACACCGTATCGGGCAGATTTTCCTGCCACTCCTTAAGACATTTTCCCGGCATAACCGAGCCCGAAAAACAAACCTTTTTCAGGTACTCCGGCTTTCCGTGCTCAAAAGCTCCGAGCGACGTCGGAACGGTCAGTGCCGAAACGCTCCAGCCTACCGACGTAACCTTTTCCTTATTCATAAAATCAAAAAGCTTTGCGGGAGAAGAGAAACACACCTTGGGGATTATAACCGTCGAACAGCCGCGTAAAAGAGGAATGTAAATATCCCTGACAGCGGCGATATAGTCAAGCGGAGACTGATTTCCGAGTATGTCGGAATCGTCAAGCTTCATCACGGAGGTGTACGCCTCGATGTAGCACATAAGCGAATGGTGTGAGGTCATAACACCCTTGGGCTTTCCCGTTGAACCCGACGTGAAAATAATGTAAAGCGGATCATTTTCATTCGCATAGCGGCGCACATGAGAAAGATATTCTCTGTCAATTTCAGTCTCTGCGGCGTCCTCTGCAACCGTTATACTGTCCTCCGAAAAGCCGAGCTCTCTGACGAAATCATAGTTTTCCCTGTCCGTCAGCACGGCGGCAGGAGCAAGAGCTTCAAGTATACTGTCAATCCTTGCGCGCGGCAGCTTGCTGTCAATCGGGGCGTAGCTGCAACCGGCATATACCGCTCCGAGGAACGCCGCGACCGTCTGAACACGCCGTCCGGAAAAAACGGCAACGGGAGTCCTATATATACCCTTCCTGCCGAGCGCACTTCCGATTGCCTCTGCGCTTTGCCTGAGTCGATTGAAGCTTATCGAATCGGTTTCGTCCGAAAAAGCAGTCTTATCCCCGTATTCAGATGTTGTTTTTTCAAGCCATTCAAGTACGTTTATATCCATAAATCTTTCCTTTTCTTTCGGTAACACGTCCGAAATCCCGTATTTATTGCATAAATTGCAGATTATGCGAGCCGTTTTCCCGTCGCTTCGGCAAATTCGGCGGCATATTCATTCCAGTTTTTATACATCGCATCCTTGCGCTTATCAATGAAAATATTTTTTGAGGCGAAGAACTCACCCATATACGCCGACACCTTCATAGCACCCGTAAAGTTCATATGATCTCCGCGGTCGCGCGTATCACGCTTCCAGTCTATCGCAATCTCTCTGCCGAGAAGATTCATATCAATATACTCAATTTCCAGCCTTCCCGCGAGCTCTGTTACTGCGTTGTGCCTGCGCATATCCCAGTTTGTGGTGCTCGGCACGCTGACCAGCACAAGCTCGGCACCGTTTTTGCGGCAATAATCGCGTATCTTCTCAACATACTTTGAGTTTTCGGAGCTTATCGGCTCCTTTTCCTCCGTCGCCTCCATATAGCCTTCAACGGACGCGCCGTTCATTGTCGTGCTGTAAAGATAGCCCTTGCTCCTGTCGTCGTATGTTTTGTCCGCAGTCAAAGACCAGCCCTTCGGCTGAAGCGATTTCCACCTGTCGTGATATCTGAACACGGCAAAAAGTCCCTGTGCCTTGGTCGATATGACGCTTGAACGTGAGAAATTTCTGAATATTGTATTGGTTTCCAAGACTACAACTTTGGGCTTCTGAGCTTTAAACGATTTTGTCAGAAGCTCGTAGGAATAGCAAAGCTCCTGTGACGAGGTGCCGCAGACATACGAGGTTATTCCCCTGTCCTGCCATATTTTCAGCGGAATGAATGCGCTGTACGACTCGCTGTCGCCGAGAAACACAACGTCAATCGAATTTTTTTCTTCGGCAAGTATACCGTTCACCAGCGGGTCCTGCAGGGCATTGACCTTTACGGTCGAACCTGGTTTGACGAGGATTGACAAAACTATCAAAAGAACGGCAAGAATCGCGATAAAAACCGCGCTTCCGAGTATATTTTTAAGAGTCTTCGGTATTGGCATGGCGACCTCCTAAAAATCAGCGTACATCGGATCAACGGGCATATATCCCACGCCGTAAGCCCCGAATATTACGATGTATATTATTATAGCATACAGCACACTCCAACGCAATACTGCACTTTTCGACTTTAACTCCCTGCGTATGCAAATGTCCCTTTCGTTTATGAGTCCGACCGCGAACACTATTACGACGGTCACTGCTGTAATCAGGAAATCGCTGTAATCAATTCCGAGCTGTCCGAAAACTTCGGGACTCAATTCAGAGATGCTGAAATCCGTAACAGCCTTTTTAAACATATAAAGACCTGCCGAAACTCCGTTGGCTCTGAAGAAAAGCTCGCCTATAACAATCAGTATATCGGAGCGGATTATCTGCATAATCCGATACGGTCTTTTCCCGGGGTCAATACGGAGCCTGCCGTTGACGGCGTTTATAAGCGGGGCGAACAGCCTTCCCGTGAGAATAAGCGCAAAATGATACATTCCGAAGAAAATATAGTTCCACGCCGCGCCGTGCCACAGTCCGTTGCAAAACCAAACGCAGAACAGGGCGATACTGCCCGCAATCAGCGATCCGAAATAATTGCCGAGCTTTTTGCGAGCCGACTTTGTAAGCGACTGCATCGGTTTCGACATCGTGACGGGATAGAAGAGGTAATCCCTGAACCATTCGCCCAGAGAAATATGCCAGCGTTTCCAAAACTCCGTTATCGTTTTCGAGAAGAACGGACGTTTGAAGTTTTCCGGCATCTCAATGCCGAATATCTGCGCCGTGCCGACGACCGCGTCCATCGAGCCGGAAAAATCCATATATAGCTGTATCGTGTAGCACACGGCGGCAAGGGCAATCACACCGCCGCCGTAGTCTTTATAATCCGTGAACACGTTGCTGACAAAGCTGTTAAGCCTGTCGGCAACGACAATCTTTTTGAGCATACCGAAAAGGATTCGCTGGATTCCGAGGGTCAGGTTGTCAAAATCAATGCCCTCGCATTGCCAAAGCTTGTCGGCGGTCTGTGAATAGCGGCATATCGGTCCCTCGACAATTTGAGGAAAGAACGCAATCCACAGCGCAAGACGGCACAGGTTTTCATCAGCCTTTATCTTTTCCCTGTAAACATCAACAATGTACGAAACCGCCTGCAGAGTGAAGAAAGACAGTCCGATCGGCAGCGCATAGTCAGGAACGGCTACTCTCTGTTCGGCTCCGAAAAGCCCGAAAAGCGAATTTATATTTTCGACGGCAAACGCCGAATACTTTAAGACAAGCAGCGTCCCTATATGAAGTACAGCGGCAAAAGCCAAAACACAGCGTGCCTTTTTTGTATACTGCTTTTTGACAGTGCGCTTTTCGGAGTGTTCAAGCGTTGCGGTGCTTTCGTCGCGCCGGCGGTAAATCCGGTCAATCCACATTCCGAACCAATGCATTGAAAATGCAGAAAAAACAAGATAGACCGTGAGCCTTCCGCTTATCAGCCAAAAGAAGCAAAGACTTTCGGCAAGCAGAACATATCTGCGTTTGCTGCGCGGAAAAATTGCGTAAATCAATATTGCGGCAGGGAGAAAAAGCGCAAGATATTCAAGACTGAAAAAAGATGTAAGCTCAGTCACGCTATCCGTTGTAAAAATGGACATTATATTCATTGCCTTTTCTCCTTCCGTTTTATTCAGGCAAGCGGAAGATGAATTTCAAACACCGCGCCGATCTCGTTGTATGCCTTTATGCTTCCGTTGTGAAGATTGAGTATCTCCCGCGAAAGAGCAAGTCCGATTCCCGTATTGCCGTTCACACCGGAATAAAAACGGTCAAACAAATGCTTGAAGTCCTCATCGGCAATACCGTTTCCGTCGTCCTTGATTTTGACCACGGCATCCTTATCCTCAACCTTGCACGAAATGATGACCGTATTCCTGCAATGCCTTATTCCGTTAATCAAAACATTGACAAAGACCTTTGAAAGCTGACTTTCGTCGCACTTTACCGACACGGGTGAATCCGTGAACAACGGAGAAAGCTGAATATTCTTTTTCTGCTGTATGGGTTCGACCGTTCGTATGCAGTCGTAAAGGATTTCCCGTAAATCCGATGTTGTAAGATGCAGGACAATCTGGTGCGCGTCAATCTTTGAAATCGACAGCATACCGTCAATCATGTGCGCCATCTTTTCACTTTCATGTATAATTATTTCCGCAGAGGACGGAGTATCGACAATCCCCTGCTGTATACCCTCGGCGTAGCCCTGGATCGCCATCAGCGGGGTTTTCAGCTCGTGCGAAGAGTTCTGGAAAAACTTATGATTCGCGTCGTGATCCTCTTCGATTTTTTTGCCGAGTTTATATCCGATAATACTCATAACTATAATCACCGCACCGAAAACCGCTGCCAGTATCCAGTTGAGCGACCTTGTGTAATTGACAACGGGCTGAATGTTGATGTACAGTATTGTGGACTGATATGAGCCGTCATCGAGAAACGCGTCGGGATATTTTGTGAGCACATAATACCCTCTGTCCGTTTTGATTGTGATTATATCGCCGTCGGTCATTTTGTTTATGTCGCATCTTTCGCGGATTTCATTTTCGTCGTTCTGAGCCGATGAATTGGTATCGGTGCTTTTTGTTATCGCACTTGCCTCATATCCCTCATCATAATAATCAATGAAGCAGATATTGCCGCTGAGAAAGGTTCCGACATATTCGTCGTCCGTCGTGTCCTCATTCATTGATTTGTCGATAAATTCCATCTCATATCTGAGAGCGGTTTCCGCCTCCTTTTCAAAGTGGGAGGGAATTATCAGGCTGAGAACGCCGACAAAGGTTGCAAATATCATCAAAACGGACAGCCATATTATACTGAGTATTTTGAGCCTTATGTGCTTCATTTCGCTTCACCCGCAATCTCCAGCTTGTAGCCGAAGCCCCACATTGTTCTCACGCTGACATTGCTTTCGCAAAGGGAAAGCTGCTTGCGAATACGTCTGAGTGTTTCGTCGGTCACGCGCGTTTCAACCTTGGTGTCATATCCCCATATTTCATTGAGCAAATCCTCGCGAGAGTAAGCCTTCTGCGGATTTTTCATCATATATGAGAGCATTCTCAGCTCGGTCTGCGTCAGCTTGACGGGCTTACCCGCGCAAAACACCTCGTTTTTCTCACCCGAAAAGACAAGATCACCGACGCTGATTGTTTCATTTTGACTTTTCAAAGAGTCTGCACGCTCGTTCATATCCATTCTTCTCAAAAGTGAACGCACACGCATAAGCAGGGTTGTCGGTCGGAACGGCTTTGTCAGGTAGTCATCGCTGCCGATCGTTATCCCGCGGACATAGTCATACTCGGAGTCCTTTGCAGTCAGCATAATGATAGGCACATCGGATTTTTCGCGAAGCTGTTTGCAAACCGTCAGTCCGTCCGTCCCCGGCATCATAATATCGAGAATAACAAGGTCACAGGGCTCATTTTCAAACGCCTTCGCCAACTCGTCTCCCGTCGCAAATGCGGACACCTCGTATCCGTCGCTTTCGAGAAAGCTTTTGATAAGCTCGCGAATATTCTGTTCATCGTCCGCAATGTAGATTGAATGACTCATTACTACACTCCATTCCCTTATTTTCGACTTGATTATAGCATCGTTTATAATTCTTTTCCCCGAAAATAAGAACTAAATTTGTCACAAAAGTGTCACAGCACCATACTGTTCTGAATTATATCATACCCACGCAAGGCCGACAAGCAAATGCGTACATTATTTTTTATTTTTAAGGCAATCCGAACAATTGAGATGCTGCCTTGAGAATAAAAAGCACTGTGATATCTCGGCAGAAACCGCCCGAAAGACCGTCAATTTCCGATATGGAAACCGCATTACAGAAATAGCGGCAAAGACGAAAACAGCTCCGATAACCGTTCTTCACGGAAACCGGAGCTGTTTTCAATTATCAAAGCAATTTCACACAATTGAGGTATTACGTAAGAAGATGGTTGTATTGATATGCCCGAACATAATCAATCACATACTCCGTCGGCGAAGCACTGCTGTCACGCTCGGAGGGAACACCGTTTGCTCCCCGCATTTCGACCGACAGAATTAAATAAAGCGGATTCTGACAAACTCCTCCTGCCTTTGAGCGGCAATACTCTTTCCCGTTAACATAGAAAATATACTCGTTCTCGTTCCATTCCATGCCGTAAGTATTGAACGATTCATACGGATTGCTGCCGATAACGTATGCCATTTTCGCGCCTCCGCTTTGGTGCGCCTCACCGTAGCCGTCCCAATGGAGGTTGTTCTGAATAACGTTTGAAATGCGTTTGCCGTAGCTTAAGCTTTCCATTATGTCAACCTCGGTTCCGTCCTTGCCCGAACCGTCAACATTCACAACACTGTCGTTCATCATCCAAAATGCGCTCCATATATCGGCTCCCTTCGGCAGAATACAACGGCACTCAAAGTAGCCGAACTTCTGTGCAAACCCGTTCGGCGCGTCACCGTCGGTATCCAGCGCGGCAGTATACCAGCCTGCACCCGTTCCGCCCATACCGTCCGGCAGATATCTCAGCGGAATAATGAGCTTTCCGTTCTCGGTGTACGCCATATAGTTGTTCCAGTAAGAACCGTGGCGAACCGACGACCGGTCGCCGTAGGTGTAGTGACCCGACCACACGCTTCTGTCAAGCTCCCCGTCAAAATCATCCTCAAAGGTCAGCGTAAATTCGGACAAATCAATCCTTTTCATCGGGTTCGGAATCGCCGGCATATTGACCTCATACGCTAACAAGGATATGAGAGTTATCACAACCGAGAGTGCCTTGCAAAAAATTACTTTCACGAAAATCCGCCTCCTTATTTGTGTTTTACCACAGCTTCGAATTAAGCGTCCTTTCCTTTACCTGAATCAGGTAAGCCCTGTCGCCTCTGCCCTTCTGCTTGTAGCAATCCTCAGGCTCAACAGGCAGCATTTCTATATTTTTATTTCCGCCCTTGGCAAGAATCTGCCACTTGACAAAGAAAGGAAACATTATCGGCACTATCTTTTTCTTCGATACGCAGTTCCATATCTCGGCGGCGAAGAAGGTACAGTTAAAATAGAAATCCCAGTAATTCCAGTCTTTGATTCGGTCGCTGACCTTAACAAGCTGTTTCTTTGTCAAGTCCGTTCCGAGCCATGATTTGTTTTTCAAGCCCCATTTGTTTGCACAGTACGCCTCGACGTTATAGTAAAGTCCGCCGCCGTCCGCACGGCTGAACAGGAAGGTGCCCATTGAAACGCCCTGATACGGCTTCAGCGTATAGCAGCCGACCGTCATTTCACCGTTGAACATACTTTCAATATATATCCACGCGTGACCGAGTCCGACCTGCTGAGTACAAATATACATTTTGGCAACAACCCTGCCGTCATCGACCTCATCAAAGTTTTCAAGCGGCTCGGTCGGAGGTTCGGTAGGCGGCTCCGTAGTGGGCTCTTCCGTCGTCGGCTCGGTTGTCGCTTCGTCGGTTGTTTCGGGTTCGGTCGCGGTCGTCTCGTCCTCGCCGTCGATGTCGGTTCCGGTCAGAATTTCCGTTATTCCTGTTATGATGTTACTGATGCCCGAATTTGAAAATTCAGCAAACGACGGAACAGACAAAACAATTACAACAACGAGAATTACCGAAACAATTTCAATAAAGCGATTTCTCACACAAGCTCCCTCTTTCTGTCAAATAAAATACATTTACACAATTTATTTTATATGCATTATACTGTTTTGTCAAGCGTTTTTTCGGTTATTTGTGTGATATTATCATAAATTTGTACTTAAAGCAACACCGCACAAATTGAGGTGTGCGGTATTGCCTTAAAAATACATTTTTGTGCAGACGGAGCTGTGATCGTCTTTAGATAAGGAAAACGTTTTTTCGAGGCAGTGTATAAATGCCGTAAGAGGGTGAAAGGATTTACAAGAACGGAAATATAATTATTATCGACATAAAGCAAAAGCTATAATTCACAATCGGCTTTATATCGGCTGAAATGTGTATTATAGCTTTTATTTCTGTTTCATTTTCGATTCGGGCTGAATACAACAGTCCTTTGTGCATATCAGCTTTCGGATACCGTCAGTTTGCCCTGTTCATAGCCCTGTCTATGTCGCCGTCAAGGATATCCGGGAGAACCTCGGTCGCCTTGGTTATGGCTGATTTCAGCTGCTCCATATCGTCCTTGCCGAATTTTGAGAGAACCCAGTCCGCAAGGTCGTATTCCGGATTCGGCTTTGCTCCGACTCCTATTTTAATGCGTGGAAAATCATCTGAATTGAGATGATAGATTATGCTCTTGATTCCGTTGTGTCCGCCGTCGGTTCCCTTGCGCCTGATTCTCAGCTTGCCGCAGGGAAGGGAAATATCGTCGAAAATCACGATTATTTTTTCGGGCGGAATTTTATAAAATTTTGCGATGTCTCTCACCGCCGTACCGCTGTTGTTCATAAATGTCTGCGGCTTTACCAGCAGGCATCTGTGCCCGTTAATTGCAACGTCGGCGACGAGAGCGTTATTTTTTAATTTCCTGATTTCCTCGTCAAGCTCACCCGCAATGTGGTCAAGAGTGAGAAAGCCTGCGTTGTGTCGGGTGAACTCATAGTCCTTTCCCGGGTTGCCGAGTCCGACGATAAGAAACTCTATCGGTCCCGCAGAACAGTTTTTGCTTTTTCTGAAAAACATTTTGCACCTCTGTGTGTTATATCTGACCGTATAAAAGCCTCCCGCAATCAAGGGAGGCTTTTGTTGCTGCATCCGTCAGAATGTTAAATCCATTTTTTTGATGTCAACCTTGCTCCAGTCGTCGACGTCCGTCTGACTGTCCTCAAGGAGAGTGTAGATAAGCTTAACCTTCATTCCGTTAAGAGCCTCAACAAGGGACTCCTCGTCGGGGAACTTCTCAATGTTTACATATCCGCTGACGTAGAGTATCATACCCTTACCGGAGCCGAAGCTGTATTCACAGTCAAGATCCTTGCTGAGAACAAGGTTATCGTTTTTGCCGCCGATTTCAATATATCTGGTGCAAAGACGCTTTTCACTTGTGTTTACAACATACACCGAATATCCGAACTCTACCCATTTCTCGGCGTTATTGATGATTTCTTCAGCCTTTTCCTTGTCAATTCCGCCTTTCTCGGCATTGTCAATAAACTGAGTCTTCTCTTTGTCCGTCTTGACAGCTTCGCTGACCTTTGAGCCCATGGTTGCCTCGTTGACAATGGGACTGCTGATATTGATTACCGTTGTGGCATCCTCTTTCTTTCCGTCGCTGTTAACCGATGTATACTTGACAACAGCTGTGCTGGCTTCAATATCGGGCTGAACGGGGCTGCCCTTGCCGTCCGCAACCTGTGCCGACTTTGTTTTGTTGTCGGAGCTGTCAGCGGAATCCTTCTTCTTGCAGCCGCCGACCGTGAGAACGACGCTGACCGCCATAATAAGTGAAATAACTCTCAATAAAATTTTGTTGTTCATAGCTTACCTCTTACTTCTGCCATTTGTATGGTTTTTTCTTTTTGACCCAGTCTTTTTTGAGTGACTCCTTTGATCTTGCAATTGCAAGCGCATTGTCCGGAACATCCTCGGTGATTACCGAGCCTGCAGCCGTGTATGCGTTGTCTCCGACCTGTACGGGAGCAACAAGACAGGTGTCACAGCCGATGAAAGCGTTGTCGCCGACTCTCGTCCTCGCCTTGGATTTGCCGTCGAAATTGGCGGTTGCGCAGCCGCAGCCGAAGTTTACTCCGCTGCCGATATCGGAATCGCCGATATAGGTCAGGTGAGCAACGCTTGTGCGGTCTCCGATAACGGAATTTTTAAATTCGACAAAGTTGCCGACCTTGACTCCCTCGCCGATAACCGAGCCGGGTCTTACTCTGACGAACGGACCCATGTGAGCTCCGTTCTTTATTTCCGCACTGTAACACTGGACATTGTTGAGCTCAACACTGTCGCCGATAATACTGTCGTCAATCAGACTGTTCGGACCGATTGAGCAGCCGGAGCCGATTCGGGTGTGTCCCTTGATTATTGTTCCGGGAAGAATCTCCGTGTCCGCTTTGATTTCGGCGTCGGGAGAAATAATAACACCGTCGGCGCAGGGAATTGAAACACCGTTGAGCATATTTCTCTTCATAATTCCCTTGCGCGCAATTTCATTGAGCTGCTGAAGCTGAGCTCTGTCATTTGCGCCGAGCACCACGTCGGGAGAGTCTGCATTGTAAGCGACCGCATTCAGATTTTTTTCGAGAATAACCTCAACCGCGTCGGTGAGATAATATTCAACCGCACGGTCTTTTTTCCTGTCATGCTTTTCGACTATTCCCACGAGAGCTTCGAGAAGCACCGAGCTCGAAAACCAATATGCGCCCGAATTGACCTCGTTCACGATTTTCTCCGTTGCGCTCGCTTCCTTTTCCTCCACGATTCTCTTGAGCTTACCGTCCTTTGAACGGATTATTCTGCCGTAACCGAACGGGTCTGCAATCTTGGCTGAAATAACCGTGACGGCATTGTTGCCGGCGATATGAAAATCAAGTGCCGCCTTTATTGTCTGAGCAGGAATGAGAGGAGCGTCTCCGTTGAGAACGAGCACATTACCGGGAACGTGCTCCCTGATGAAATCCTTTGCCTGCATAACGGCGTGACCCGTTCCGAGCAGCTCGGACTGAACAACGGTTCTGTATTTGCCGTTAAAGTGTTCGTCGATCATTTCATGCTTGAAGCCTGTGACAAGACAGATGTCGTCGATTTCCGCACCGCAAGCCGCATCCGTAACCCAGTCTATCATGGGCTTGAACAGAACCTCGGCAAGAACCTTCGGCTTGGAAGATTTCATACGTGTTCCCTGACCTGCCGCAAGAATAACTGCACAATTCATACCCATTACAATACCTCCTCGACATTTTTAAAGCTAAGTAATCGCTGATTAAAGCAAAGTGCAATTATCGGCGTTTCCGACGGCAAAACCGCCGCCGAGAATTGTGCTGTGATTTATTCGGTGATTACCCTTATACTAATTATTGCAGAAAATCGAGATAATTACAATAGAAAAAAACATTTTTTTTGCGACATTTTTCACAAAAGTTAAAGCGTTTATTTGTGCTTATTTATCTTAAAAATGTATAGCATTAGTTTTTGCTTTGTGTTATAATGTTTCGAAACGTGTTATTGGGACTATTTTGCCCAATCGCTGTTAATAATTTAGGTAATATTTTTAATTGGAGGTAATACCCGTGGCAACTAAGTACACTTACCTTTTTTCCGAAGGTAACAAAGACATGCGTAATCTCCTCGGCGGTAAAGGTGCAAACCTTGCAGAGATGACCAATATCGGTCTTCCTGTTCCCCAGGGATTTACGATCACAACAGAAGCTTGCACAAAGTATTATGAAGACGGCAAGAAAATCAACGATGAAATCCAGGGACAGATCATGGACTACATCGTTAAGATGGAAGAAATCACGGGCAAGAAGTTCGGCGACAAGAAGAATCCGCTTCTCGTTTCCGTTCGTTCGGGTGCCCGTGCTTCCATGCCCGGTATGATGGACACTATCCTCAACCTCGGCCTCAATGAGGATGTTGTTGAGACGATTTCCGAGATGTCCGGCAATCCCCGTTGGGCTTGGGACTGCTACAGAAGATTTATCCAGATGTACTCCGACGTTGTTATGGAGGTCGGCAAAAAGTACTTCGAGGAGCTTATCGATAAGATGAAGGCCGAGAAAGGCGTTACTCAGGATGTTGAGCTTACAGCCGAGGATCTCAAGGTTCTCGCAGGTCAGTTCAAGGACGAGTACAAGTCAAAGATCGGCGCAGACTTCCCGTCAGACCCGAAGGAGCAGCTCATGGGTGCCGTTGAGGCTGTTTTCCGTTCATGGGACAACCCCCGCGCAAATGTTTACCGTCGTGACAACGATATCCCGTATTCATGGGGTACAGCCGTTAACGTTCAGTCAATGGCATTCGGTAACATGGGCGACGATTGCGGTACAGGCGTTGCTTTCACCCGTGACCCGGCAACGGGCGCAAAGGGTCTCTTCGGTGAGTTCCTTACAAATGCACAGGGCGAGGACGTTGTTGCAGGCGTTCGTACACCGATGAAAATTTCCGAGATGGCTAACAAGTTCCCCGAGGCTTTCAAGCAGTTCCAGGATGTTTGCCATACTCTTGAGGATCATTACAGAGATATGCAGGACATGGAGTTCACCGTTGAGCACGGCAAGCTCTTTATGCTTCAGACAAGAAACGGCAAGAGAACGGCTCAGGCTGCACTCAAGATTGCTTGTGACCTCGTTGACGAGGGTATGATCGATGAGAAGCAGGCTGTTAAGATGATCGACCCGAGAAACCTTGACACACTTCTTCATCCCCAGTTCGACGCTAAGGCTCTCAAGGCTGCCACACCGATGGGCAAGGGTCTCGGCGCATCTCCGGGTGCTGCTTGCGGTAAGGTCGTATTCTCTGCCGAGGACGCTGTAGAGTGGGCTGAGAGAGGCGAGAAGGTAGTTCTTGTTCGTCTTGAGACTTCTCCGGAAGACATCACAGGAATGAAGTCCGCTCAGGGTATCCTTACTGTTCGCGGCGGTATGACGTCTCACGCAGCAGTTGTTGCCCGTGGTATGGGTACTTGCTGTGTATCGGGCTGCGGCGACATCAAGATGGACGAAGAAAACAAAAAATTCGAGCTTGCGGGCAAGACCTTCGTTGAGGGTGACTACATCTCAATCGACGGTTCAACCGGCAACATCTATGACGGTATCATTCCGACGGTTGACGCTCAGATCGCAGGCGAGTTCGGCAGAGTTATGGAGTGGGCAGATAAGTACAGAAGACTTAAGGTTCGTACAAATGCCGACACACCGACAGACGCTAAGAAGGCAAGAGAGCTCGGCGCAGAGGGCATCGGTCTTTGCCGTACAGAGCATATGTTCTTTGAGGCAGACAGAATCGCTGCTTTCCGTGAGATGATTTGTGCCGATACTCTTGAGGAGAGAGAGGCTGCTCTTGAAAAGATTCTCCCGTATCAGCAGGGCGACTTTGAGAAGCTCTATGAGGCTCTTGAAGGCAACCCGGTTACAATTCGTTTCCTTGATCCCCCGCTTCACGAGTTCGTTCCGACTGAGGAAGCCGACATCAAGGCTCTTGCAGACGCACAGGGCAAGTCCGTTGAGGACATCAAGGCTCTCATCAGTTCTCTCCATGAGTTCAACCCGATGATGGGTCACCGCGGATGCCGTCTTACAGTCACATATCCCGAAATTGCCAAAATGCAGACAAAGGCTGTTATCCGTGCAGCTATCAACGTTAAGAAGGCTCATCAGGATTGGGATATCGTTCCCGAGATTATGATCCCGCTTACCGGTGAGGTTAAGGAACTCAAGTTCGTTAAGGACGTAGTTGTTGCAACAGCTGACGCTGAGATTGCAGCAGCAGGCATTGACCTCAAGTATGAGGTTGGCACAATGATCGAGATCCCGCGTGCTGCTCTTACAGCCGACGAGATTGCTAAGGAAGCTGAGTTCTTCTGCTTCGGCACAAATGACCTTACTCAGATGACATTCGGCTTCAGCCGTGATGATGCCGGTAAGTTCCTCAGCTCTTACTATGACAACAAAATCTATGAGTTCGACCCGTTCGCAAAGCTCGACCAGGTCGGCGTAGGTAAGCTTATGGATATGGCAGTTAAGATGGGTAAGGCAGTTCGCCCGACTCTCCACTGCGGTATCTGCGGCGAGCACGGCGGAGATCCTTCTTCGGTTGAGTTCTGCCACAAGATCGGTCTTGACTATGTATCCTGCTCACCGTTCCGTGTTCCTATCGCTCGTTTGGCAGCGGCACAGGCAGCTATTAACGAAAAGCGCTAATCAGAAGTTAGCGAAAATCGCAACAAGTAAATAGCATACGCCCACATTATCGAAAGGTAGTGTGGGCGTTTTTTTGGCTCTAATTCTTACAAATCGTAGGGGTTAGAGCCTTTTTTTATTTTTATCCCATTCTGAACGAATGGGATTTTTTATTTTTTAAAAAATTTTTCAAAAAAGTCGGATTTTTTGCCCTTCTCGCTGGCTACTCCTTGAGGGCAAGTTGAAATGTTCAGTTTGTCCAAGCACCTTGACAACTGAATACACATTCAACAAGTACATTCCTGAACGGAGTAGAAAGCTCAGCCGAATGAAGGTGCGCCAAGAACCATCTGCCCTTATGGGTTATTACGGAAAGTAAGGTGGGTAGCGATTCCGAACCATTCTGAAAT
>CAVELL010000033.1:0-75564 GCA_963616775.1 Eggerthellaceae bacterium
CTCCTCCGCTACGCTCCGTCGTTCACTCTCTCTGCCCCGAAAAACATATTCTAATCAACTCTTTTTCTTTTTTCATTTTTTTGGTCTCACATCATTGACTAATGTACATGAAAAAACTGCCCGCCTGAGCGAACAGCTTTCTTGATTCTTATTTGAACTTTCTCTTACGAGCTGCCTCGGATTTCTTCTTGCGCTTTACAGAGGGCTTCTCGTAATGTTCTCTTTTACGAACCTCCTGGATAACACCGTCTCTCGAAGTCTGTCTCTTGAATCTTCTGAGAGCGTTGTCCAAAGACTCGCCTTCTTTAACTTTTACCTGACTCACTGTATTCCCTCCCTCCGCAGATTGCAGGGGTAATCTTCATAATTTACAACGTATTCTATCACAGAAACGGGTCAATGTCAATATCAAATTGCAAAATTCACACTTATTCCGCCAAAAATTTTCAAAAAACTGCATCGGCGGATTTCTCGCACCGATGCAGTTTTCAGCGTAATATTGCACAACCTAAGTGTGCGGTATTGTTTTAGAAGCCTCTTACTTCTCTTACAACCTTTTCGCAGTCCTTTGCGTCCATAATCTTCGGAACAGGATAAAGCGGGTTGCCCTCCCTGAGCGCACGCTCAACAATCGTTGGGATATCCTCATCCTTGATAAAGTCAAAGTGCTCGGGAATGTTCATATTCTTGTTCATTTCTTTGATGGCGTCAATGAAGTTCATCGCCTTATCAGCCTGAGAGTAACCGCCGATGCCTACGATCTCGGCAAGCTTTGCAAGCTTCTCATAAGCCGTATCGCCGTAGTATTCAAGAACGTGCGGAAGAATTACGGCGTTCGCAAGACCGTGCGGCGTGCCGTAGATGCCGCCGAGATTATGAGCGATTGCGTGAACGTAGCCGACATAAGCTCTTGTGAACGCCATTCCGGCGTAGAAGGATGCAACAAGCATATTCTCGCGAGCCTGAATGTTCTTGCCGTCGTTATATGCCGTTTCAAGGTTTTCAAAGATGAGCTTTGTTGCTCTTTCGGCATAGTCATCGGTCGACTTGGTTCCGCTCAGTCCGATATATGCTTCGACGGCGTGGGTCAAAGCGTCCATACCGGTTGTAGACGTAATCTTCTGTGGAAGACCCGTTGTGAGCTCGGGGTCAAGAACCGCATACTTCGGGCGAAGCTTGGGGTCGTTGATTGCGTACTTTTCGTGAGTCTGCATATTGGTAACAACAGCGGCAAGGGTTGTTTCCGAGCCCGTTCCTGCGGTTGTCGGAACGGCAAAGAACGGAGGAAGCTTGTGTCTGATCTTCAGCTCGCCTCTCATCTGAGAAACAGTCATATTCGGATTCATTACTCTTGCGCCGGCAGCCTTTGCGCAGTCCATCGGAGAACCGCCGCCGAAAGCGATAATACCCTCACAGCCGTTCTTGAGGTAAAGTCTGCGTGCCTCTTCGATGTTCTCGATTGACGGATTCGGCTGAACACCGTCGTAAACCGTGTATTTGATTCCCTGAGCGTCAAGCTGCTCAAAAAGACCAGCAAGCAGATTGAGCCCCATAAGTCCCTTGTCCGTGACGACAAGTACGCTCGAAATTCCCTTTGACTTTACGAGAGCGGGAAGCTCTTTAACCGCGCCGGGTCCCTTGAGAAGCTCAGGCTCTGACCAGTCGAAGAAATATTCCGCAACCATAAAGGCTTTCTGATATGCTCTGTAAAAAGCTTTTTTTGCCGTGTCTGCCATAAAAAAACCTCTTTTCATTTTAATAAGCTTATTTTACCAAAAGTAGCCATACTTTTACAAGGGGTAAACGCATATTTTTTAAAAAAATTCATAAAAGTAATTTAATGTAACGATGAAATCCGATTAGCCGTTACCGTTTTTTTCATTTCGGTTTTTCATTTTTCATTTCAAGGAGTATAATCAATTTTTTCTAAAAAAGTATTGACAAAAGTTTTTCATTGTGGTATAGTATACGAGCGTTGAGACGCTGGTGTAGCTCAGTTGGTAGAGCAGCTGATTTGTAATCAGCAGGTCGGGGGTTCGAGTCCGTCCACCAGCTCCACTATCTAAAACAACGCGGCACAACCGAATATGGGAGAGTTCCCGAGTGGCCAAAGGGAACAGACTGTAAATCTGTCGTCAGTGACTTCGGTGGTTCGAATCCACCCTCTCCCACCAAAAAGGAATGCTTATTGTTTTGATTGATAAGCGTTCCTTTTATTTTTGTCGGACAATTTGCAGTGACTTTTCCAAAGTCTATGCTGTCACTATCCCCACTCCCGAACATACCGGTTAATTTCGTGAGGAAGGTATGTTGCACAGGATAGAACTTCTGCATAAATTCTACATAAATTCCCCCATTTGTGTAAATCTTTATGTTGACTTTGATTTTTCGTCGGTGTATAATGAATACACAAAAAATGTTTTTGGAGGTATTATTTATAATGAAAAAGGTAATCAGCATCCTTCTTTCGGTTGTTATGATCGTCCTTCTTGCTGTTCCGAGCTTCGCTGCGGTCAGCACTGATTCGGCGTTCAGCTTCAATTCGGACGGAAAGTTCAAGATTATGATGATCAACGACACACAGGATGTTATCCTCAAGGATGTTCTTCAGGCAGGCTTCCTTAAAAAGATCGCCGCGCAGGAAAATCCGGATATCATCATTATGAACGGTGACCTTCTCACCGACTTTTTCCCGGGCGCAAACAAGGCTCAGCTCAAGAAGTGCCTTACCAATGCGCTTGACGAGATCAACTCAATCGGAGTTCCTTTCGTAGCCACATTCGGCAATCATGACCATGACTGGGAGGATATTTTCCCGCTTGAGGAGCAGATGGAGCTTTACAAGTCGTATTCCAACTGCGCTATTGTTAACAACGGCTGCGATGTTGGTACATACTATATCCCCGTTAAGTCTTCGGACGGCAAGAGCATTCCGCTCAACATCTATGTTATGGATTCCAATAATAAGGCTAAGGGTGAGGGCGTATTTACGGGCTATCAGGGACTCAAGCCGGAGCAGGTTCAGTGGTATAAGGATACCCGTGACGGACTCAAGGAAGCTACCGGAAGCTATGTTCCCTCTCTTGTTTTTCAGCACGTTCCCGTTAAGGAAATTTATCAGTTCATTGACAAGGTTCCGTTCAATGCGGATCATACAGACTGTGTTTACAGCCTTGATGAAAACCAGTGGTACAAGCTTAACGACAAGGCTACAAGCGGCACACTCGGTGAGGTTCCGTGCTCGGAGTCGGTAAACGGCAGCACAGGCGAATATGAAGCATGGCTCGAGCATAAGGAAATCATCGGAGCATTCTTCTCCCATGACCACGTAAACAATTTCATGGGTGTTACCGATGAGGGAATCACTCTCGGTTACAACGGCGGTTCAGGCTTCAGCACATACGGCAATGGCGGCAACCGTTCGGCAAGAATCTTTGAGATTGACGAGAATGATGTTGCAAATTATAACACTTATCTTGTAACATATAACGATGTTTCGAATGTTAAAATCAGCTTCTATCCTTTGGATCTCTTCTCACCCGTTATCGCAACATGGCTCGGCAAGCTTATCGACATCATCTGCCCTCAGTTCATTAAAAACATCATTGCCGACAAGCAGAAATAAACCAAAAATCATCAAACTCCTCGGGGAAACTCGGGGAGTTTTTGTTGACAGCTATCTATGTAGCTGATATAATCTTTTTACCAAACAAAAAGGAGAGCTTGAAAAGATGATAATCAACAGACCTCCCATGGGTTGGAACTCGTGGAACACATTTGCCGAGAACATAAATGAAAAGGTTGTTTTGGAAACCGCCGATTTCATTGTCGAGAGCGGACTCAAGGACTGCGGCTACGAATATGTGATCATTGACGATTGCTGGAGTCTTCGCGAGAGAAACGAGAACAACGAGATTGTTCCGGATCCCGAAAAATTCCCGCACGGTATGAAATATGTCTCGGACTATGTTCATTCCAAAGGGCTTAAATTCGGTATGTATTCCTGCGCCGGAACAATGACCTGCGCTGCCTATCCGGGAAGCCTTGACCATGAATTTATCGACGCAAAATGCTTCGCCGATTGGGGCATTGATTACCTCAAATATGACTATTGCTATCACCCGTTCACGACCTACGGTCATATGCTCTACAAGAGAATGGGGCTTGCCCTCGCCAACTGCGGCAGGGATATCGTTTTTGCCGCCTGCTCATGGGGAAGCGAAAACACAAAGACCTGGATCAAGGAAACAGGAGCGCACACATGGCGTTCCACAGGAGATATCTTCGATACCTGGGAGTCAATCAAGGAGCTTGCGCTTTCACAGTACAAGGTTGCCGAATACAACGGCTGCGGCTGCTTCAACGATATGGATATGCTCGTTGTCGGAATGAAGGGCAAGGGTCATGTCGGACTCACGGGCTGCACGACCGAGGAATACAAAACTCATTTTGCTTTTTGGGCAATGATGGGCTCGCCGCTTATCATCGGCTGCGACCTCAGAGAAGCCGACGATGAGGCTATGGCTATCCTCAAGAACAAGGAGCTTATACGAATCGACCAGGACGCGGCATACAGACAGCCCTATTTTGTCAACGGAAACAGAAACACAAACAACGAAAGAAAGGGCGATGAACCGATTTACAGCTGGTATCCCGACCATATGCCGGTTATAGTTCGGCACCTTGAAAACGGCGATATTGCAATCGGTTTCTTCAACCTCACCGATAACGAGCATTATGACAGCTTTACTCTGGACGCAGTTGGTCTCGGCTTCTGCACCGGCAAAACGCTTGAGCTCACGGACGTTTGGACAGGAGAGACTTCAAAGCCCGTTAATGATACCGTAGCCGTAAATCTTCCGGCTCACGGCTGCGCTGTTTACCGTGCAAAGGTCGTTGACCGCAAATGAGCACCTGCATAAAATGCGGAAAAGAGCTTACGGGAAACGACATCGGGCTTACGAAAAAGCTCATCAACCGCGGCTCTGTTAAATTTATGTGTATTGACTGCATTGCGGAAAAATTCAACTGCCCACGGGAGCTGCTTGAAGAGAAAATCGAACAGTTTAAGGCGGCAGGGTGCACACTGTTTGCACAGTAACCGACCGAACAGCCGCCGCTTAAATCAAAACATATTGCGGATTTTGTCCTAAACAACAACAGAGACTGTAAAAACGTGAAATTTTTACAGTCTCTGTTTTGCTGTCTTAACTGTTATTTATTCTTTTTGGGAAGTGTAACATAATATGCCAGCTCCCAAAGTGCTATTCCGAGGAACACGATCAATGACAAAGTGACCGCATTGCCGAGCGAAAACGAATCTACGGAAATCGCGCCTTTCAGTATCGACGTACCGATCGAGCCGAGCAGATTGTTGCTTTCGCCGATAAAAGCTTCGGCAAGCAACTCTCCGATATCGAGCGTACCGTTCGTGAACGGCACCGCAAACCTCGCAAAGCATCTGAGTGCCGCGAAGCAGCACACAAAACCGCCTGCGCCCAGTCCGATTATCGTTTTGCTTGCATTTGTAAACAGGGCACAGCCCATTATAACTATTGCGATAATAACGGCGACTGCAAGCAGTACACCTGCAGCAATTGCCCAGCCCTTGCCGACAAGCAGGTCTGAGGGAAGCTTTGAAATGTCAAACTTCATTCCGCCGATTGAGAAATTACCTCGGCTTACATAGCCGGCAATCTCCTTGAGCGAAAAAGCAAGCTCCATTGCGCTGTTTGCCGTATCCTCGGCAAGCTTAGAGAGTATCGTGTAAAGCGACGAGCTTTCGGAAATGGAGACAACGGCACGCACTGCGTTAAGAAAATACATTATCGGTAGAACCGAAAGTCCCAAAAGGAACACCACTATTCTGTTAAGTATTTTCATCTTTGACCAGCTCCTTTATTTACCCCACGAAGAGTTAAGGGCAACCGTGCGGTTGAACACAAGCTTTTCGTCCGTGCTGTCCTTATCAACGCAGAAATATCCGTTCCTCATAAACTGGAATGTGTCGCCGACCTCGGCGTTTTCGAATCCGCCCTCAAGCAGACAGTCGTCAATCACCTTGAGCGAATCGGGATTGAGGTCGTCAAAATAATCGCCGTTTTTGCCGGGCTCCTCTGCGCTGAACAGTCTGTCATAAAGGCGAACCTCGCTCTTCTTGCAGTCATCGGCATTGACCCAGTGAATCGTTCCCTTAACCTTTCTGCCGTCGGGCGAATTTCCGCCGCGGCTTTCGGGGTCGTATGTGCAATGCAGACAGGTGATGTTTCCGTTTTCATCGGTGTCGTAGCTGTTGCACTTGACGAAATACGCGCTCTTGAAGCGAACCTCGTTGCCGGGGAAAAGTCTGAAATACTTTTTGACGGGCTCAGCCATAAAGTCGTCCTGCTCAACGTAGAGTTCACGGGAGAAGGTTACCTTCCTTGTGCCCATTTCCGGATGTTCGGGGTGAAGCTCAACATCAAACTCCTCGCTCTTGCCCTCGGGGTAGTTGTCGATTATAACCTTGAGCGGTCTGAGAACCGCCATTGCACGCGGAGCCTTTGCGTTCAGGTCGTCGCGGACGCAAGCCTCAAGCAAGCCGTAATCAACCATACTGTCCGCCTTGGAGACGCCGACTCTGTCGATGAAGTCCCTGACTGCGGCGGCACTGTAGCCGCGTCTTCTCATTCCGCAGAGGGTTATCATTCTCGGGTCGTCCCAACCGGCGACAATGCCCTTGTTCACCATTTCAAGAAGCTTTCTCTTGCTGGTGACGCAGTAGTTGATGTTAAGTCTCGCAAACTCAATCTGCCTCGGCGGCTCGTTGAAGCCGATTTGCTCAACAACCCAGTTGTAAAGCGGTCTGTGATTCTCAAACTCAAGCGAGCAGAGCGAGAACGTTACGCCCTCCTTTGCGTCGGAAAGCGGATGGGCAAAATCGTACATCGGATAAACGCACCATTTGTCGCCCGTCTGGTGGTGGGAAACATGGGAAATTCTGTAAATTACGGGATCACGCATATTCAGATTCGGCGACGACATATCAATCTTTGCGCGGAGAACCTTCTCTCCGTTTGCAAACTCGCCGTCCGTCATACGTTTGAAGAGGTCGAGATTTTCCTCAACGCTTCTGCTGCGGTACGGGCTTTCCCTGCCCGGCTCGGTAAGTGTGCCTCTGTATTCTCTTATCTCGTCTGCGCTCAGGTCGTCAACATAAGCCTTGCCGTCCCTGATAAGCTTAACGGCGCACTCGTAAACAAAATCAAAGTAATCCGAAGCGAAGAACACGTTTTCCCAACGGAAGCCGAGCCACTTTATATCCTCCTTGATTGCGTCGATGTATTCAACATCCTCGCGGGAGGGGTTCGTGTCGTCAAAGCGGAGATTACAGATTCCGTTATATTTTTCAGCCGTGCTGAAATCTATGCAGAGAGCCTTCGCGTGACCGATATGCAGATAGCCGTTCGGCTCGGGAGGAAACCTTGTCTGAACGCGGGATTTTACGCCGCTTGCAAGATCCTCGTCGATAAAATCATGAATGAAATTTGATGAAATCTTCTTTTCTTCCATAGTGTCCTCCGATTATTTATAAGTCTTCAACGCATTCTCAAGTCTCGCCTTTACTCTGTCGTTACCCAGAAGAGCAATGATCGAATGGAGATCGGGAGTGTTGCGGCGCGAGGTTATCGCAATTCTGATAACGGTTGAAACATCTCCGACATGACCCCTGAACGAATCGGGGTTTTTCTTGTATTCCTTGACGTTCGGAGTGAAGCCGAGCGGTTCGCACATTTCCTTGATCTTCGCGAACCATGTGTCCTTATCGTCTCCGGCGTCAAATATTTCAATGTATTTTTCAAGTATTGCGGCGGCATCAGCCGTGCCGATGTTTTCGGGAAGAGTATAGTCCGGCGCATAAAGCTCGTCATAGAAGTATGAAACATAATCCTTTACTTCGTCCCACCTTGCTATGTCCTTACGCGGCTTTGCCGTTCCCCTGTCGATCGAGAAAATTCCCTTTGCAAAGGTTTCGTCACGGCTGAGAAGCTCATAAAGCTCGGCGTCGTTTTCCTTTGCCCACACCGATGCCTTGTCATAAACCTCGTCGGCAGTCATAACCGAAATGACATTTTTACTTACATCGTTGAGCTTGTTGAGGTCGAACAGCGCACCGCTGGCACTCATTTTTTTAAGGTTGAAAGGGAACTCGCTCTGCGGTGCGGTTCTGTTGGCTCTGCGCCAGTCTTCGAAGTTTGAATTGGCTATCGTCAAAAGATATTCGATAACGCTCTCCTTAGGGTAGCCGCTCTCGGAATAGAAGGAAACTGACGCCTCCGGATCCTTACGCTTTGAGAGCTTGCGCTTTCCTCCGTTGTCCTCTTTCATAATCGGGGAAATGTGGGCATATTTCGGCACCCTGAAGCCGCACGCCTTGAAAAGCTGAATGTGAAGCGGCACGGAGGAAATCCATTCGTCGCCGCGGACAACGTGCGTTGTTCTCATAAAGTGATCGTCAACCGCATGTGCAAAATGATAAGTCGGGATTCCGTCCGTTTTGAGAAGAACAACGTCCTGTATATTTTCGGGCATCTCTATCTTGCCCTTTATCATATCGTCAAACCTGATTCTGTGATCAGCCTGTCCGGGCGAACGCAAACGAAGCGTATACGGACATCCTGCTTCGATTTTTTCTTTCTGCTGTTCAAGGGTCAGACTGCGGCACTTTGCCCACTCTCCGAAATAGCCCTGAATATCCGTTCCCGCCTTTTCCTGCTCGGCACGGATTTCGTTGAGCTCGTCCTCGGAGCAGAAGCACGGATAAGCCATACCCTGCTTGACAAGAGACTTAGCGATCGCTTGGTAAACATCCTTACGTTTACTCTGCTGATACGGACCGTAGGCTCCGCTCTCTGTTTCGAAGCCCATAACACCCTCGTCGGGAGTGACGCCGAACGCATCCAGACCCTTGATAATTGCGGAAACGCCGTCTTCAATCTCTCTCTTCTTGTCGGTGTCCTCAATTCGCAGAAAGAAAACACCATCGTCGGTTGCGCGAGTGGTGAGCTTGGATATCATCGCGGCGAAAAGTCCGCCGAGGTGAAGAAATCCTGTCGGGCTGGGAGCAAATCGCGAAACTCTCGCACCCTCGGAAATTCCTCTTTCGGGATATATTTTTTCGTAGTCCTCCGGAGTTTTTGTTATATAGGGAAACAAAAGCTCCGCAAGTTTTTCGTTGTCTGTCATTGTAATTGCCCCTTTGAATAATATACAAAAATACATTATATATTATCGCAGAAAAAGCCCTTAGTGTCAAGAGAACATTACCACGATATATAAAACACCTTCTGCTTAAAAAGTTCCCCATGAAGTATATGCTTTAAGGTTCAAGCAAAACGTGCGCCTCAAGCTGCGCGGTATTGCCTTAAACTCCGAATCCGACAAACAGTTTCTTTATCTGTCCTTTTCTCGGGAGCACAATCGCCCAAAAAGTGCAGAAATCCTTTTTTATTACGATATATTTACAATTTATTCACACTTTCTCAACAATTATGCGATACGAATATAATATTATATTGACGGAGATAATTATCTCTATTTTCATTTTTATTTTCTCTTTCCCTTGAACGGTTCGGTGCTGCACACACCGAGCCGTTCCCCCTTTTTACGCACAGCCCGAATGTGAAAAAGGCACCGATTGGTTAATGTCAATCGGTGCCTTTGTGTTTAATCTGATTATTTGCCGAGGGAAACAGGAATCCGAGCATAGATTTCCCTGAGTACGGTAAGGATACCGTGAGCAAGGAAACGGGCGAAGGTTCTGAGCTTGTAGTTTGCAACAGTCTCGGAATGCTCTTGGTTCGGAATATTGGAGCCGTCCTTTACAGCAAGGTCGCTCGTGTAAAGAATCTCTGTGCTGTATGTTGAAAGGTCGCTTTCATCAAGAGTGATGACCATAGAGCCCTGATCCGTAATACTGCTGTATGACTTGAACGTTGTTCCGGGTACGCTGACTGCGTCAACACCGTCAACATTGACGCTGAAGTTGTTGACATGGTCATGACCGAAGAAGCAAGCCTTTACGTCTCCGCACTCAACGAATGCATCCCACTGACCTTCGTTATCGGGTGACGGGCACGGAGCCTCGGAGAGGATTCCGTCGAATGCAAAATAGTTCGGGAGATATGTTGCGGATGTGCCGTCCGTGAAGTTCTTTGTAATGCTGCCGAGCTGGAACGGAAGCGAGAACATAACCTTCTGGGTCGGTTCCTGCGGAATAATGTGTTCAAACGCAAGTGACGGAACAACCTCGCCGCCGTTTGCGACACGAAGCTCTTCACTTACGGACTTGTACCACTCGATCTGATCCTTGCGCACGCAGTCGTAGCCTCTTTGTGAGCCGTCCTCATTGTAAACATAGTCGCCGCTGTCAAACAGCCAGAGGTTATAGACCACCTTACTGCCGTCACTTGAAAGAATCGGCAGGTTGTGTGTTGCACAGCCGTGGAGAGCAGGATCCGCGTCATAAGCAAGACAGCCCTCGTATGACTGATACTTCTTGAGCATCTCTTCCTTTGTTACGGTCGGTGCCGATTCGTCGTCATGGTTGCCGAAAACGAAAGTAAAGGGAACACCCTTTGACTCAAGAATCGGGAACACCTCGTCGTAGCCTTTCCAGTAGCTCTCTTCCGTTCCGTCCTCAGGGCTCATAATGTTGTCGCCGAGGAAAACAACAAGGTTCGGATCTGAAGCGTCGATAGCCTCTGCTATGTAAGCCTTGAGAGCCTCGCCGACAGGGAAGCCCGACTGAATATCGGCAAGAACAAGAATCTTGAACTTTCCGTCCGAGCCAAACCGAAGCTCATCGTTATTCTTCGCCGAAGCAAAAACTACGCACGAAAGGAGCATAACGACAGCCAAAATGATTGATAAAACTTTTTTCATCGGATTATACCTCCATAAAATTTTTGCGATTACATATTAGCACAAACTAACCGTAAAGTCAACCGACGGTCAGTCGATTTTGTTCAAATAATCACTATTTTCGCTCACGTTGTGTTCACTATTTTTATCTATAATCCACACATCGCCGCCGTCGTTGCCCCTGACGGTGCTGTACTTGCCGTCAACATAAATCAGCGCAGCTCCGTCCTCGATAGCAACGCCCTTTTCCGGACGCGACTTTATTGCCGTTTTAAAGCTCTGCCAGCTTTCGGACTCATAATGAGGGCAGGCACAATACGGCAGGATTCCGAGGCAATCGCAGAAAATAAAGCTGTGATCGGGTCCGCAGTCGTCATATCCCGTGTCGAACCAGCAGACCGCTCCTGCGCTGTAACCGGACATAACCTTTCCGCTGTTATACGCTTGTATGAGGGCCTTATCCGCACCCGTCTTTTTCCAGGTGTCCATCATAAATTCAACATTGCCGCCGCCGACATAGATTATGTCTGCGTCAAGTATCACCGAACGAATGTCGTCAACCGTCCTCTTCCCGTCGGTGAGGTAAAGTATGTCATATTGGCAGCCGAGCCCTTCAAAGCCGTGCTGAATGTGCTCGTCACCGTCTATGTCGTCGTATCCCGCCGTCGGCACAAAAAGTACCCTGGGATTCTTTTTGCCCGCAAGCGAAACAATGTATTCAAAAATATTTATAATCTCGCCGTCGTCATACCGTCCGCCGCCGATTGCAACAATTTTTCCCATAGTCTTTCCCCCTTTACTTGTGATAAAGCTTCTTCGTCTGGTACTGCGGCTCACAGGTGATGTTGATGCCGAACTTTTTGAACACCGACTCGTCCTGATTTTTTAGAATTACGGTTGCGTGAGCTTCCATTCCGCGGAGCTTGGGTATCTGCTGAAGCGCAAGGTTGGCAAGCGGATTCGTTGCCGCCGAAACCGAAAGCGCAATAAGCACCTCGTCAACATGAAGACGCGGATTGTGGTTGCCCATATACTTCACCTTGAGCTCCTGAACCGGCTCAATGACCGCCGGAGAAAGCAGGTGAATCTCATCGTTTATTCCCGCAAGCTGTTTAAGCGCATTGAGCATTGCCGCCGCACTTGCGCCCATCAGCAGAGACGTTTTGCCCGTAACAAGAGTGCTCTCGCCTGTCTCTATCGCAACAACCGGCTCGCCCGTTTCCTCCGCCCTTTTGTTTGCCGCAGCGATTACGGGACGCTCACCAAGCGAAATGTCCGACTTTTTCATTATAAGACGGATTTTGTCAACGCTCTCAGGGTTGCCGAGACCCTTTCTCACGGCACATCTTTCGGCGTAGAAACGTCGGATTATTTCCTGACGCGAAGCCTCACAGCAAATTGCGTCGTCAATAATGCAGTTGCCTGCCATATTCACGCCCATATCGGTGGGAGATTTGTACGGGCACTTGCCGTAAATCTCGTTAAAGGTTGCGGCAAGGACGGGGAAAATTTCCACGTCACGGTTGTAGTTGACCGTCTTTTCACCGTATGCTTCCAGGTGGAACGGGTCAATCATATTCACGTCGTTAAGGTCGGCGGTTGCCGCCTCATAAGCAAGATTTACAGGGTGATTGAGCGGAAGATTCCAAATCGGGAAGGTTTCAAACTTGGCATAGCCCGCGCTGATTCCCCTTTTGTGCTCATGGTAAAGCTGGGAAAGACAGGTCGCCATTTTTCCGCTTCCGGGACCGGGTGCCGTAATGACAACAAGCGAACGCGAGGTCTCGATATACTCATTTTTTCCGAAGCCCTCGTCGCTGACGATTCTGTCAACATCCGACGGATAGCCTGCGATTGAATAGTGGTGGTAAACCTTTATTCCGAGGTTTTTAAGACGCTTGCAGAAGGTGTCTGCAGCCGGCTGATCGTTGTAACGTGTCATAACAACACTGCCGACAAGGAGGTCAATGCCCCTGAAAGCGTCAATAAGCCTGAGAACATCGAGGTCATAGGTTATTCCGAGATCGCCTCTTATCTTGTTTTTCTCAATGTCCGCCGCATTGACTACAATAACAATCTCCGCCTGATCCTTCAGCTTCATCAGCATCTTGACCTTACTGTCGGGAGCAAAGCCCGGGAGAACTCTCGACGCATGATAATCGTCAAAGAGCTTGCCGCCGAACTCAAGATACAGCTTGCCGCCGAACTGGTTTATCCTCTCTCTGATATGCTCGGACTGCATCTTGACATATTTATCGTTGTCAAATCCTATTTTTTTCAACACCAACACCCCACTATAAAAATGCACAGTTCGTTTTATTATAATACTTTCGACATTTTTTTACAACATAAATCACCGAAAAAATCACTTTGCCGTGAAAAATATTTTTATTTTCCGTAGCATTCACATTTTTTTGCCGAATCGGGAAAAAATAACCCAATATCATTTGACTTGTCGCCACCGTAAAGATATAATTGATATGAAAACGCAAAGGGAGTTGATTTTTTTGAAAAAACCGCTTCACAAATGGGAGAACCCCCTGTTCTTCGGCGAAAACAAGCTCGACGCGCACAATCTTGCCCTGCCCTACTCGGCTCGCGAAAAGGTTGTGTACGGCGAATCTAAATATAAGCTGTCCCTCAACGGAGCTTGGAAATTCCGCTGGCAAATGGGAGTAGACGGTCAGCCCGAAAATTTTTTCAGCCGTGATTTTGATGACAAAGGCTGGGACGATATAACCGTGCCGTCCGTTTGGCAGCTGCAGGGCTACGGCAAGCCGATATACCTCTGCTCGTATATGCCGCCGCAGGTCTCAACCGCCAAGTCAAAAATACCGACCGTCAGCCACGAACGCAATGAAATCGGCTTTTACCGCCGCAGCTTCACCCTGCCCGAAAGCTTTGATGGCAGGCGTGTCATTCTTCACTTCGGCGCGGCAAAATCGGCTCTCTACGTCTATGTGAACGGCGAATACGTCGGCTATTCCCAGGGTTCAATGACCCCGGCAGAGTTTGATATAACCGACAAGCTTACCGACGGTGAAAATGTCCTTGCGGCAAAGGTTATGCGTTTCAGCGACGCAACCTACCTTGAAAATCAGGATATGTGGCAGTTTTCCGGCATCTACCGCGAGGTTTACCTCGTTGCCGAGCCCGAAACAACCGTCGAGGACATTTACGCACGCACAAGCCTTGACGATGAATACAGGGACGGTCTGCTCGACCTGACGTTGAAGCTCAGCTCCGATAGAGAAATAACCTGCAAGGTTAGCCTTGATAAAAAAGAAATCTACAGGGGCAAGGTGAGCAAAGAGCTTCATTTCAGCCACACCGTGCCCGATTGCCGCAGGTGGAGTGCCGAAGCTCCCGAGCTGTACACACTCACCGTCAGCCTTTACGACGGCAGGCACTGCGTCGTAAAAAAAGAGATACGGATTGGATTTAAGCGTGTTGAAATAAAGGGAAATGTCTATTATGTGAACGGGCAAAAAGTTATAATCAAGGGCGTAAACCGCCACGATTACGACCCCGAACACGGCTGGGCGGTTCCGCACGAAAGATATTTTCAGGATCTTTACCTGATGAAGCAGGCAAACATCAATGCCGTCAGAACCAGTCACTACCCGGACGACCCGTTTTTCTATGAGCTCTGCGACGAGCTCGGATTCTATGTGATGGACGAATGTGACGTTGAAAGCCACGGCGTTCGCAGAAAAAATGTTCCGGGGGACAATCCGCTGTGGACATCAGCCGTCATTGACCGCGCCGAAAGAATGGTTCTGCGCGACAGGAGCCATGCGTGCGTGTGCTTCTGGTCACTCGGCAACGAAGCGGGGGACGGAACAAACTTTGTCGAGATGAAAAAGGCAATTCTTCGGCTCTGCGACCTTTATCCGATTCATTACGAGGGCGACTTTGACCTCACCAAATCGGATTTTATCAGCCGTATGTATCCGATGGAAAACGTTGTTGAGAAGCTTGTCAGGCAGGAGGCGATAACCGCGACCCTGTTCGACAACATTGCCAACGCTCTTGCGGCGGACAACAAGGACGTTCCGAAGGAGGCTTTTGCCGACCACCCCGTAATTTACTGCGAATACGCACATTGCATGGAAAACAGTCTCGGCAACTTCAAGGAGTATGTCGATGACTTTGAAAAATACGACCACATGACCGGCGGCTTTATATGGGACTTTGTCGACCAGGCGATTTACAGAGACGGAAAGTGGCTCTACGGCGGAGATTTCGACGAGGGTCGCTCAAGCTTCTACTTCTGCGCAAACGGAATTATCGCCGCCGACCGAACCCCTCACCCTGCATATTACGAGGTCAAGAAGGTCTATTCGAACGTCGGAGCGGAAAGCATAAACGTTGAAAGAAAAACCGTGACGGTAAAGAACAAAAACTACTTTGTTCCGCTGGATTACTGCTCTCTCGTTTGGAGCGTTACCCGCGACGGCAGACAAATTGAGGGCGGAAAGCTTCCGCTTGACGGTATAGCACCTCAGACATCCAAATCAATCATAATTCCGTACTCCGAGGATTTCGGCGTCGGCGAATACATCCTCACTCTTTCGTTCGTCTACAACAAAGCGGACGTGTGGCACAAGGCGGGTGATGAAATCAGCTTCGACCAGTTCACGCTCAGCAACATCAGACGTGATGACCCCGAGCGTGAGGGAACGGTTAAGGTAATTACCAAAAACGGAGTGCACCGCATAATCGGCGGAAACACTACCGTGACGATAAAGGACAAAAAGCTCTGTTCCGTCGACTTCGGAAAGGGAAACATTCTTGATAACTCACTTTATCTCAAACCGAACTTTTTCCGTGCCCTGACCGACAACGACACAAACTATTTCAACTTTGCGCCAATGCTCAAAAGACTCAATCCGCTTTACCTTTGGGATATAACAAGCCGAGCCGTGTCGGTAAAGAGCTTTTACATCTTCCCGTTCAGCGGCTCGTGTATTGTCAGCATTCATTGGTTCGCTCCGTTCGCCGGCAATGTTGCGACGGATATAATCGTCAACTCCGACGGAAGCATAAACATCGGTCAGAGCATGGAAAGTCCGATTCTGCCGATGCTCCGTGCAGGTGTCCGTCTCGGCATAAGCAAGGACTTCCGCAACGTCAAATGGTACGGCAGGGGTCCCGAAGAAGCGTACTGCGACAGGAAAACGGGACAGCGAATCGCCAAGTTCACGAAGAAAGCCGACGAGCTTTGCCACCACTATATGAGACCGCAGGAGAACGGAAACAGAACCGATGTCCGTTCCCTTGAAATGACGGACGACAGCGGATACGGCTTCAGAATAAGCTCCCGATATCCGTTCGATTTTTCCGTTCATCAATACTCACAGGAAAAGCTTGAAAAAGCAATGCACGATTACGAGCTGATACCAGATGAATACTACACCCTATGCATTGATGACAGACAGCGCGGAGTCGGCGGAGATATGCCGGGAACGGCTTGCCTGCATGAGCCCTACAAGATGCGCCGAGGCAGTTATTCGTTCGCTTTCAGGATTGAGGAGGCACGCAAATGATTCTTTCCACCCAAACCGACATAGGGTCAAGACGTTTCGGTGACGAAAAAACCGTTCGTATGATATGTGAGGCGGGTTTTGACGCACTTGACTATTCAATGTTCTGTATGCAGGACGACGACAACATTCTGAATCAGCCGAACTACCGCGAGCACGTTCTCAAAATCAAGGATATTGTGAAAAGCTGCGGCAAGTATTTTAATCAGGCTCACGCCCCCTTCCCCAGCTTCAGGGTCGGGGAGGATACATACAACGCCGTAATTCTCGAAAAAATTAAAAGATCTGTTGAAATCGCAGGGCTTCTCGACATTCCGAATATTGTCGTTCACCCGACATATTACGGAAAGGACAGCAAGAGAAATCTTGAGCTCAACGCCGAATTTTACAACGCGCTGATTCCCCTTTGCAAGGAATACAACATTAAAATTGCAGTTGAAAATATGTTCGGCAGAGACTGCCGCCGCGGCTGTATTATTCCGAATATATGCAGCGTCGGTGAGGAATTTCACGCGATGATGGAAATGCTTGATCCCGAATATTTCACCGCGTGTGTGGATATCGGTCACGCCGGACTTGTCGGAACAACGGCTCCCGAAATGCTCAGAACGCTCGGTCACGATTACGTCGGCTGTCTGCACGTTCACGACAACGACTACCTCGAAGACAGGCATTGTCCGCCGTATTTCTACGACCTCGACTGGGAAGAGATCACCCAAGCTTTGGCGGACATCGACTACAAGGGCGACCTGACCTTTGAAGCGGATGAGTTTATGATTAACTATCCCGATGAAATTTTCCCGACGGCGTATAAGCTTCTGCACGAAATCGGCAGAAATCTTATAGGAAAAATCGAAGAGAAAAGGGTGAAGCATTATGGCAAAGCTTGAATGTACTTTACGCGGTTCTCTGCTTGAAATTGAGACCGCAATCGACAACGCTGTTTCCAAAAGCATTTCCGCCTCCGTCGAGGACGAGTCGTATTTCGAGATGGGCGGCTGTTCCTGCACCGTGAAGGTGTACGAGCGTTACAGCTACATCGGCGGCAACAGAGTCAGCCTGAACGTCACTTTGTTTGCCTGCGGCGAGGATGTCCGTCTGACGGCAATCACCTCGGGCGGAAGTCAGGCGGTCTTCTTCAAAATCAATACCCTTGGAGAGGAAACATTTCTTGATACCATACGCGACACGGTCGCGAAATTTAAAAAATAAAGGAGACTGGTTATGAAAAAATTTATCGCGGTTCTTTCCGCACTTTCGCTTGCGGCGGCTCTGACCGTCAGTGCTTCGGCAGTAAGCCCCGGCGATGTGAACGGTGACGGAAAAATCAATTCCTCCGACGCACTCGGCGTTTTGCAGTACAGTGTCGGAATGAGCGTCAAAAAATTCGATAAATCGGCGGCCGACGTCAACCGCGACGGCAAAATAAATTCACTGGACGCGCTGAAAATCCTTCGCCACACCGTGGGAATCGAATTTATTGACAACTTTATTCCGTCAGGTCAGGCGGAAATCCTTGATTTCTACAACGACGCGCTCACAAAATCCTACAAGCAAACGGTAAGAATAAAGACCGTTACCGACGATGTCTGCAAATATTCCGTCGGCAGCAAGCAGGGCGAAATCAAGTCTAATCCCTATACGGACATAACGGACTTTGAGGATGGTATGGATCAATACGGAAACCTTGCCGAGCTATACGGACCTGCAGCAAAGCTCAGTGTCGATATGCTTCAGAACACTTCGTTTATACGAAATGAAAACAACTGGAAAATCACTCTCACGCTCAAGAGTGAAACGGTCAGTGTAAAAAACACTCCCGTCTATAACCAGGCGGGCGCACTAACATTTGATTTTTCTGCCGACGGAAGCGCTCTCAGAGACTATGATTCGGGCACGGTTACGTATATCGGAACCGTTATCACTGCAATTATAGACAATTCAGGACGTGTCACAAGCCTTAAAATCACCGAGCCGTACAGTAACGAGCTTTATCTCGGAGACGAGAAAACGGTTGAAAACGGAACATACTCGTTCTCAGCCGACTTCTCATTCTGATACAGCAAATGGCCGGAACAGACAGATTTTGTCTGCGGCTATTATTGTGTCGATATAAACCCTTATGTGATCGGATTATTCAGGTTTAAGCTTTCCCGTATAAAATTCAAAGCCGCAAGCTACGGAAATACTCCGTAACTTACGGCTTTTGTTTGCGCCGAAACAAGCTGTCTCAAAACCGAAATTCAGATTATAAACGTCAAATCTCCATCTTTGATATATTATCTAAAATCTAACATCTAACATCTAAAATCTATTTATGGCAGGAACCTTTCATTGCACAGTTTGCACAGTTGCAACCGCAGGAGGATTTGCCTTTTTTCTTATCTCTCACCAAGCCCACAATAATCAAGGTGACAATAAGCGCAAGCACAAGGCATATAATAATGGTTGCGAGGTTTTGTGAAATCCATGAAATCATAATATCAGTTCCTTTCACATTAAATTGGGAAAATATCGCACAATTGCGGCAAACACCTCAATTGTGCGGTATTGCCTTTATTTTTTGATCTTTACATTATGAGTAAGCTTTGTAGCCTCGGTGTACTTCTTGAAGAAGAGCATATAGACAATGCCGATAAAGATGGCTGCCGCAACGATGATACCGAGAATGTTTGCCTTGCCGACAAAGATGTTGCCGAACTGAGTTACCATAAGAGCAATACAGTATGCAAAGCCGCACTGGTAAGCGATTGCGAACCATGTCCACTTAGCGTTGTTCATTTCACGCTTGATAGCACCGATTGCCGCGAAGCAGGGAGCGCAAAGAAGATTGAATACGAGGAATGAATATCCGGTGATACCTGTGAAAGCTGCTGCGATATTGCTGTAAACAGTTCCGTCTGCGCCGCCGTAGAGGATACCGAGTGTACCGACGATGTTCTCCTTTGCGACAAGACCTGTAATTGATGCAACAGCCGCCTGCCAGTTGCCCCAGCCGAGAGGCTTGAAGATCACTGCGATTACACTGCCGATCTTTGCAAGGATTGACGAATCAATTTCTTCCTCTGACAACATTCTGAATGTACCGTCAACAACTCCGAAGTATGTTGTGAACCAAACAAAGATGGTTGAAAGAAGGATAACCGTACCTGCCTTTTTGATGAACGACCAGCCACGCTCCCAAGTTGAGCGGAGAACATTTGAAGCTGTCGGCCAGTGGTAAGCGGGAAGCTCCATAACGAACGGAGCGGGGTCGCCGGAGAAGATTTTTGTCTTTTTAAGCATGATGCCCGAGCAGATGATTGCAAGCATACCGATGAAGTAAGCCGATGTCGAAACAAGAGCCGAGCCTCCGAAGAGTGCACCTGCGATCATTCCGATGAACGGAACCTTAGCCGAGCAGGGGATGAATGTTGTTGTCATAATTGTCATACGGCGGTCACGCTCGTTTTCAATGGTTCTTGAAGCCATGATACCCGGAACTCCGCAGCCTACGCCGATAAGCATCGGAATGAAGGATTTACCGGAAAGACCGAACTTTCTGAAGATACGGTCAAGAACGAAGGCGATACGGGACATATAACCGCAGCCCTCAAGGAATGCAAGGAGAAGGAACAAAACAAGCATCTGAGGAACAAATCCGAGAACCGCGCCGACACCGGCTACGATACCGTCAAGGATAAGTCCGTTGAGCCAGTCTGCAACATTGCCCTTTTCGAGAGCGTTGCCGATAAGGGTCGGAAGGCTGGGAACGAATACGCCGTAATCGGCCATATCAGGCTCATCAAAGCCGTTTTCGCCGAAATACTTAACGGCCTCAAGGTACGTCATACCAATCGTTGATTCCTCATCGGCATCTGACGGAATCTCGCTGTAGTAAGCTGTCATATCGTTGATGGCGAGTGTTTCCTCGTCCTCAACGCCGATAACGGCAGAAGTCTTGTCGGACTTGAAGGACTGAAGCTCCGCAAGAGCTGCGGTTGAATCAAAGTCCTCGACAGAGGGATCAAAGTCCTCAACGAATGCCTGTGCAGCCTCCGTTGCGTTTGTGTAATTGTCGGCGGCCTCATTGTAAGCCGAGGTTCCTATACCGAAGAGATGCCAACCGTCGCCGAACACACCGTCGTTCATCCAGTCTGTTGCGGGTGCACCTACGCCGACCATTGCGATCCAGTAAACAAGGAACATAATAACGGCGAATATCGGAAGACCGAGCCAACGGTTCGTAACAACGCGGTCGATTTTATCCGAAGTCGAAAGCTTGCCCGCACTCTTTTTCTTGTAGCAAGCCTTGATAACCGAGGATATGTAAATATACCTCTCGTTTGTGATGATGGACTCTGCGTCGTCGTCCATTTCTTTCTCGGCTGCCTTGATGTCGTTTTCAATGTGATCCATAACAGCCTTGTCTATGCTGAGATTTCCGAGAACCTTGTCGTCACGCTCAAAAATCTTTATGGCGTACCATCTCTGCTGCTCCTCCGGCATATTGTGCACAGCCGCTTCCTCAATGTGAGCGATAGCGTGCTCAACGCAACCCGAGAATGTGTGCATCGGAACTGTCTTGCCGCTCTTCGCCGCCTCGATAGCTGCCTCAGCCGCCTCGTGAATACCTGTTCCTTTAAGAGCGGAAATTTCAACCACCCTGCAGCCGAGCTGACGTGAAAGCTCCTGAATGTTGATCTTGTCACCGTTTTTCCTGACAACATCAATCATATTGATTGCGACAACAACCGGAATGCCGAGCTCTGTGAGCTGGGTTGTGAGATAAAGGTTTCTCTCAAGGTTTGTGCCGTCGATGATGTTAAGAATAGCATCGGGGCGTTCGCCGATAAGATAGTTTCTTGCCACAACCTCCTCCAAGGTGTACGGAGAAAGTGAATAAATACCGGGAAGGTCGGTGATGACAACTCCGTCGTGCTTTTTGAGCTTACCTTCCTTTTTTTCAACCGTAACGCCCGGCCAGTTACCGACATACTGGTTTGAACCGGTCAATGCGTTGAACAACGTGGTTTTACCGCAGTTCGGGTTACCCGCAAGGGCAATTCGTAAATTCATACCATAATTCCTCTCTTTCAATTAGCTTTGGCTAATCGTAAATTTGTAAAAATCGGGGATAATCCCCGTTAAGCATCCGTTTCGATGCGGACTTACTCGACCTCAATCATTTCGGCATCGGCCTTTCTGAGCGAAAGCTCATAGCCGCGAACCTGTACCTCAACCGGATCGCCGAGCGGTGCAACCTTGCGGATATAAACCTCAACGCCGCGTGTGATGCCCATATCCATGATTCTGCGCTTAACAGCACCCTCACCATGGAGCTTAACAACCTTGACCGTTGAGCCGACCTTTGCTTCCTTTAAAGTTTTCATCTGCCTCATCCTCCTTAAATACACAGAATTATTAAATACCGTACTACGGTATTCCGATGCGCGTCAGATCATTATTTTTCTCGCCATTTCTTCGCTGATTGCGACCCTGGCTTCCTTGACGTTGACGATGACATTACCGCCGAGCGTGTTAATGACCGTTACGTTGCCTCCGACGACAAATCCGAGGTTTTCAAGATGTTTTTTGACCTCCGGACTTCCGCCGATTTTCTTGATTGTGTTTGTCTCTCCGACATCTGCAAGTGCCAAAGGCATCATAGCCAATCCCTCACTTCCGCCGGTTAGTTTTGACTAACCGTTGGCATTAAATAAGGTTAGCTCTCGCTAACTAAGACAATATTAGTCCGAAACATCACAAAAGTCAACATTTTTTTCAAAAAATATCACTTCAGGAAACATATTTGGCAGTATAAACAAATAGTTAGTTGCAGCTAATCAAAATACTATACATTTTTCATTCTTCTGCGAGCTGTCTATTCTTGAATTTTATTCGCCGTTGTGGTATAATATCCTTGTTTTATAAGGAGGCATCAGCTATGCATTTGCAGGAATCCGGAGAAATGTATCTCGAAACTATATATGTTCTTTCACAAAAAAGCAGTGCCGTTCGCTCCCTTGACGTTGCCGAGTATATGGGATTTTCCAAGCCCAGCGTTTGTCGGGCTGTCGGTCTGCTCAAGAGCGGCGATTACATCATTGTTGACAGGGACGGTTATATCACCCTTACGTCGGCAGGTCTCGATGTTGCGAAAAAAATCTATGAGCGTCACACCGTTCTGACGGAATTTCTTGTACGTCTCGGAGTTAATTCCGAAACCGCTGCGGAGGACGCCTGCAAAATCGAGCACGATATCAGCGACGAATCGTTTAACGCCATTAAAGCTCACTTTCCGCAAAAAGAATCATAAAAAGCTCAAAAGCCTTGCACAGTTTGGTTACCGTGCAAGGCTTTTATTATATTCTTCTGTCCTTATAGTAAAACTCCCTGTCTCTTTCTCCGATTTCGCGCAAAACTCTGCAAGGATTTCCGACGACAACGACATTCGCCGGAATATCCTTTGTCACGATCGAACCGGCGCCTATAACCGAATTGTCCCCTATCGTTATTCCCGGCAAAATCACCGCGCCGGCACCTATCCAAACATTTCTGCCGATGTGAACGTCAACATTAAACTGGAGCACCTTTTCACGCAGTTCGGGCAGGATCGGATGTCCTGCGGTTGCAATCGTCACGTTCGGCCCTATCATGGTCTTGTCGCCGATATAAATATGCCCGTCATCAACAAGTGTGAGATTAAAGTTTGCATAAATATCCCTTCCGAGGTGAACGTGAGCTCCGCCCCAGTTTGCGTAGTACGGCGGCTGGATGAATGTTCCCTCGCCGACCTCGGCAAATGAAAGCTTCAGCAGCTCTGTCATTCTCTGCTCATCGCCGAGACCGAGCGTATTGTACTCTTTCATATATCCGACACAGCCCGACTGGATCTTTAGTATCTCCTCAACGCTGCTGTCATAAAGCAGCCCTTTTTCCATCTTTTCGGTTTCTGTCATATTTTTTCTCCTTTTCACTTAGCCGACCGCCGATTTATACGGATTGTGATTATCAGTATATCATAAGGCTTTTCAAAAAATCAAGTTGACAATGCAAATAAAAGGAACTAAAATTAAATCAGAAACTTCAAGGAGGTTTTCTTTATGAACGATAAAATTATTGAAGCCGTAAAGGCACTCATTGCCGCGCCGTCATGCTGTCCCGAAGCAAAAGCAGCAGCAGAAAGCTGGCTGAATACCGTCGGAACGGAAAAAGAAGAGGAAGAAACCGCAAAGCTTGTTGCCGAACTCAAAGAAGACATTGAGCCGATCGACGATCTCATCGCTTTCGCCGCATCGCCCAAGTGCGCCGAATTTTTCGGAGACAAGGCAGCAGGATTCCTTGCACGCGCTCGGGAGCTCAAGGCTTCGGGAGCAGAATACTGCGACTGCCCTGCCTGCGCCGCCTGTGCGAAAATTCTCAATTTGCTTAAATAAACAAAGCTAAAAAAGAAAGACTGTAATTCACATCGCAACCGTTTTCGTTGTGAGGAATTACAGCCTTCTGTTATTTTTTCAAAAAATCTATGCCGAACACCCTGTGTATCGGCTTTGTAATTTTTGATTTCAGCCTTTGAGATGCGGACATCCAGCTTCCCGAATACCAATGAATCGAAATCGTATTCTTTGTCTTGTTCATCACGCCCGTATTGCTTCCGTAAGGATTCATGTAATCGCTCGGCAAAATAAGGGCACCGGCAACCGTCTGCATGGTTCCGTCAAGCTTCAGCCCGTTCTTCAAAAGAGCGTCCGTGTTAAGACGCGGACAGGTGACTACTCCGCTTTTTCCGTCAAGATACGGTTCATATTCCTTTATCATCGCTTTTAGTGCCTCACCATGGGCGACCGAGCCAAACCCTAATCCCGTTGCAACATAGTCGGGATTTTCAAGCCCGAAGAACGCCTCGTTTTCAAGCAGAAAATCAATATTCTTTAACAGCTCGACATCGGTGTCAAAATATATTCCGCCGTTCTCTTCGACAATCACAAGCCTTGCGTAATCGCTGAGGAAAGCATACTTTCTGCCCTCGGCGCACATCTTTGTATAGCCCGTTGAGCTGACGTCAAAATTGCTTTCGTTCCATTCAATAATTTCGTAGTCGGGACAGTATTTTTTCCAGCTTGCAATGCATTTTTTTACGGCTTTCGGTTTCTCTCCGTTGCCGAACCAGCAGTAATGGATTTTTTTCGGAATCATTCCGCCACCTCCGCAAAAAATTTTCGATGCTTACGGATAATTGCAACTGAAAAACGCCCTTTGTTGTTGAACAAAAGGCGTTTCTTTTCTGGTGAGGATGAATGGATTTGAACCATCGACCCCTTGCATGTCAAGCAAGTACTCTAACCAACTGAGCTACACCCTCAAAGCACGACTATTTTATCATACTTTTCGGTCTTTGTAAAGAGTTTTTAACGTATTTTTTGAGTCAGATTTTTAAACATTGAAAAGGAAGTGAACAACGTCTCCGTCCTTCATAACATATTCCTTGCCCTCCGAGCGAATAAGACCTTTTTCTCTCGCCGCTGCAAGAGAGCCGCATTCCATCAGGTTCTCGAAGCTGATGACCTCGGCGCGGATAAATCCCTTTTCAAAATCGGAGTGAATTTTTCCTGCCGCCTGCGGAGCCTTCGTGCCCTTTTTAATTGTCCAGGCTCTTACCTCCGGCTGTCCTGCCGTCAGATAGGAAATCAGTCCGAGCAAGTCGTAGCTTCTCTGAATAAGAAGATCCAGTCCGCCCTTTTCGATTCCGAGATCGGCAAGGAACATTTCCTTTTCTTCTTTATCAAGGCTTGCGATTTCTGCCTCCATTTCGGCGCAGATCGGGAGAACCTGCGAGCCCTCTTCCTCGGCAATCCTGCAGACAGCCTTGTATCTTTCGTTGTCCTCAATATTGTTTGCAAAATCGTCCTCACTCATGTTGCAGGCATAAATTACGGGCTTTGACGTGAGCAGTGCCATGTCGCCGAGAACGGCTTTTTCATCGTCGTCGCAGTCATAGCTTCTTGCACATTTGCCGTTTTCAAGATGAGCTTTGAGACTCTTGAGGAACTCAACCTCTTTTGCAAGACTCTTGTCGCCTTTCATCGCCTTTACTGTTCTGTCAAGGCGGCGATCAACCATTTCTATATCGGAAAAAATAAGCTCAAAGTTTATTGTTTCAATGTCGCGTGCAGGGTCAACGCTTCCGTCAACGTGAATGATATCGTCATTTTCAAAGCAGCGTACAACGTGAATTATCGCATCCGTTTCGCGAATGTGCGAAAGGAACTTGTTTCCCAAGCCCTCGCCCTTTGAAGCACCCTTTACCAGTCCCGCAATATCAACGAACTCGATAACGGCAGGGGTGATTTTAACGGGGTGATACATTTCCGACAGCGCATCAATTCTGCTGTCCGGAACGGCAACGACACCTACATTCGGTTCGATCGTGCAGAACGGATAGTTTGCCGACTGCGCTCCGGCATTCGTAATCGCATTAAAAAGTGTGCTCTTGCCGACATTCGGCAGGCCTACTATACCCAACTTCATAAAAAACTTCCTTTACCTCTTATTACAATAAAATATTATAATGTAATTCTTCTGAAATTTCAACCTGTTTGTAAGTTATTTCCGCCGTCGGAAATAAATATTGTATTGTATCGGCAAATGTGATATTATAGAAACTGAAAATATCGGTTTTTATCGGGAGGCTGTGAAATGTACAAATTTGAACCTTTTATCAGATACGAATACAACGGTCGCGTTTTTGAAAACAGTAAAACCGAATGCGAACGCTACAAGCTTGAGCTGACCGTAAGCGACAGCGGCATATTCTGTCGTCTCGTTCCCCTTGTGAAAATGAAGCTCCTTGAGTTCAGGCTTACGGCAATCAAGAAGTTCTCTCACGGCGAGCTTTTCTTCGCCAACGGGTACCAGTCCTGGACGACATCAAGGGAGCTCGGCTCCGGCGACACGCTCGGCGGAATTTCAAAGCTTGCCGGCGTCACCGATATGACAAGGAGCCTTGCCGAAACTCCGGGCGATTATACCTTTGCGTCCTACGGCAAAAAGGGAGTGTTCCACTCCTATACATATACCTATTTCCGCACGGGAGAGCAGGTCGAGCTTTTCGGTTCAAGGAACGAGAAATACGGCTACACGATTTTTTCCGTCAATTATGCGGTCAACAGATTTGAAATTATCAAGGACGTTGAGGGCATTGAAGCCGAGGACAGCATCGTCCTGCTTGATATTGTCAGCTTCAAGGGAGGCTACGATGAGGTTTTCGACTCCTATTTCGGTTCGATGAAGCTCCGAAAGCCGAAAACCGCTCACCTTTCGGGCTACACCTCATGGTACAATTATTTTCAGAAGATTAACGAAAAAATTATTCTCCGCGACCTTGACGGTCTTGACCGCGCCAAGGACAGCGTTTCTGTTTTCCAGATCGACGACGGATATGAAAGCCATGTCGGCGACTGGCTCATTCCCGACTACAAAAAATTCCCCGACGGAATGAAAAAAATTGCCGATGCGATTCATTCAAAGGGCTACCTTGCGGGAATATGGATTGCGCCGTTTTCGGCTCAGAAATCCTCCATAATTGCAAAGGAGCACCCTGAATGGCTTATAAAGGACAACACCACAGGCAAGCCTCTCCTCGGCTGTGTCGGATGGGGCGGAGCATATACGCTCGATATATACAATGATGAAGCAAGGGAGTATATCCGTAATTTCTTTGATGTTATACTCAACGACTGGGACTTCGATATGGTCAAGCTTGACTTCCTTTATTCCGAGGCAATGCAGCCGCGCAACGGAAAGTCCAGGGGTCAGATAATGTGCGAAGCAATGGAGTTTCTGCGCGAGTGCGTCGGCGAAGAAAAGCTGATACTCGGCTGCGGAGTTCCGCTCGGTCCGTCATTCGGTGTTGTTGACGCCTGCCGAATAAGCTGCGACGTCGATTTAAAATACTCGCCGAAATACTACAACAAAATCGGCATAAACCTTGAGCTTCCGTCGGCGCAGAATGCGATAACCAGCTCAATTTTCCGCCGCCATTTAAACGGCAGAGCTTTCTGCAGCGATCCCGACGTTTTCTTCCTGCGCAAAAGCAATCTCAGCTTCACGCGCGAACAGAAGCTTCTGCTCGGCAAGATAAACAACCTTTGCGGCGACGTTCTGTTTGTCTCCGACAACGCGGGCGATTACAGCTCCGATGACATTGAGCTTTTAAAGAAGTTCTTTAACAAAACAGACAGTCACATCACCTCCGCCGAGTTTGTGTCCGAAGATGAAATCAGTATTCACTACACCGAAAACGGCAAGAAGCTGACTCTTGATTTCAACCTCAGGACCGGAAAAAGCAACGTCGAAAAGCTGATATAACCGACTTCAAAAGGAGCATTTTATGAAAAGAATTGCAAAATTTCACAAGGTAAGCTATGAGCAGTTTTCGGAAGGCTGCCGCGAAAATTTCAGCGAAGATGAAATCAAAGAGATGTATGACGGAATAAGGCTGCCCGTCCGCGCAACTTCGGGCTCGGCGGGCTACGACATATTCGCACCGTTCGACTTCACTCTCGCCCCGTCGCAGACGATAAAAATCCCGACGGGAATACGCTGTGAAATCGACGATGGCTGGGTGCTGAAAATCTATCCGAGAAGCGGTCTCGGCTTCAAGTTCCGACTTCAGCTCAACAACACGGTCGGCATAATCGACAGCGACTACTTTTACTCCGACAACGAGGGTCATATATTCATAAAAATAACAAATGACTCCAACGAGAATAAAACCGTTGAAGTCAAAAAAGGTACGGGCTTTGCCCAAGGTATTTTTGTTGAATACGGAATCACCGTTGACGACGACACAACCGGAGTACGCAACGGCGGATTCGGAAGCACGACGTAATCAGGCATCCTCCCAGTTGAACCGTGTCAGCTTTCCGGAGCAGAGCAGCTTGGGGTAGTCCCATTGTCTGAGAACCTCGTAAACGGCAATCGCCACGGAATTTGAAAGATTCAGGCTTCGCGCAGAGGAATCGTTTATCATCGGAATCCTCACGCATTTTTCGGGATTCTTGAACAAAAGCTCCTCGGGCAGACCCTTTGTCTCCTTGCCGAAGAAGAGGAAAACATTGTCGCCGTACTCCGCATCGGTGTAGCGGTGCTGAGCCTTTGTCGTAAAGAATCTATACTGTCCGTTCGGATTCTTTTCAAAGAAATCTTCGAGATTTTTATAATACGTTATATCGAGCAGGTGCCAGTAATCAAGCCCTGCTCGTTTTAATTTTCTGTCGTCAATTTTAAAACCCATCGGTTCGATTATGTGAAGCCGAGTGCCCGTCGCCGCGCAGGTACGGGCAATATTGCCTGTGTTCTGCGGGATTTCCGGCTCAACAAGAACAATATTCAAAGCTGCCATCTCAAGTCTCCTGTCATTCTACTGCCTTTATAAGATTTTTTATCTGCGGCTCAAAGCAAAGACCGTATTTTCTTTCCGTCTGCGCCTCAAGCGTTGCCTCGACACACTTGCAGGTGAAGCCCATCGCTATCTGAACCGCGTCGGCAAAGGCTTTGCCGCTGAGCACCGCCGCCGTCAATGCCGAGGCGAACACATCGCCCGTTCCGGGAAAACGCCCCTCGGTTTTCGGCGTAAAAAACATATTCGCGCGTCCCATCAGGCTGTCGTATACGGCGCATCCGATTTGACCGTCGCCGAAATCAACACCGGTGATAACGATTCTGCCCGTACCGAAATTACGCAGGTCAACCAAAAGCCTTTTCACAAAATCCATATCGTAAGCACCGTCGGGCATATCCTCGCCGGCAAGCATACATGCCTCGGTAACGTTGGGAACAATAATGTCGGCAAACGAACAAAGAAAACGCATTTCCTCAATGAACGAGCCGTCGATTCCGCTGTAAAACTTGCCGTCGTCGCCCATTACGGGATCAACAATGCAGAGGGTGTCGCTTTTTTTGAAATCAAGAAGAAAACGTCTGACCTTTTCCGCCTGAGCAAGGCTTGCAAGATATCCGCTGTAAATGCAGTCAAAGCGAAGTCCGAGATTTTTCCAATGTCCTGCGATGTCGTCCATCCTGTCGGTAAGATCCTCACGAACAAACCCCTCAAACTCCGTGTGAGCTGAAAAAATACCCGTCGGGAACGGCACCGATTCTATGCCGCAGGCAGAAATTATCGGCATTGCCGCTGTTATTGAGCACCTGCCGACGCAGGAAATATCATTTATCAAAACAACCTTCTTTTGTTTTTTCAAAAAAATCAGCTCCCACAAAATCTTAGTGACTGTCGGATAAATTATAACACATCAAATCGGAATAATCAATTCGGACGCGGATAAAATATTAAAGCAACGCATTACTTTAGGCAACACCGCACAAATCGAGGTACATGCCTTGCTTGAATCTATTTCCGCCATGTTGCACAAAAATTTTTTGACTTGCGTCAGCAAGCCGGCAAGATTTTTGTACACCCTGACGAAAAATCTTACTGCGCAATTCGCGCACCCCAATTTGTGCGGTGTTGCCTTTATAAATTATCACGGAGGTTTGATTATGAAAAGTACAGGCTCTTCTGTTGCAAAGGGCATCGGCGTCGGTATGCTTGTCGGCGGCGCAATGACTCTTATCGGCAGCACAATGATGAACAGCAAGAAAGCAAACTACAAAAAAATGGCTAAGAAAGCCATCAAATCGGCAGAATCCTTTATGGATTCAATGATGTAACACCAAAATCGGCACTGCGAACAAACTTGCGGTGCCGATTTTACCTCAAAATTTCTTTATAAGCTTGGGACAAAAATCGAGATAGTCCGCAGAAATCAAGTCAAACTTTATGCCGTCCTTTTCGCCGCGGAACGCCCAGTTCACGGACTGACCGTGCAGATGTCCGTAATAGCAGGTTTTTATTCCCTGCTCAACCAAGGTGTCATATATCTCACGGCACGTTTCGGTCAGGCTCACGGGCGGATAATGAAGAAACGCGATTGTTTCCCCCTCAAGCTTTTTTGCCTCGTCAATGCTCGTTCTCAGCCTGCCGACCTCGCGCGCAAGAACCTTTTGATCCTCGTCCTTCGAGCAGTCAAAGAACCAGCCTCTTGTTCCGCAGACGGCAAAATCGCCGACCTTGTATGCATTGTTAAAAAGAATATCAATGCTGTTTATTCCGTTCTCGCTCAGGAATCTGTCGGTTTTGCTTTTGGTTGACCACCAATAATCGTGGTTACCCTTCATCACAATCTTTCTTCCGTTCAGCCTGTCAATGAAGCGGAAATCCTCCAGCGTGTCCTCAAGCTTCATTCCCCACGAAATATCGCCGGCAATGACAACCGTATCGCTTTCGCCGACAACGGCATTCCAGTTTTTTTGCAGTCTTTCTTCATAATTCTGCCAGCCGCTGAAAACGTCCATCGGCTTGTTTGTTCCGAAAGAAAGATGTGTGTCGGCTATTGCAAACAGGGACATTTCTCCACCTCCTTGAACGAATAAATTAAATCTGAAATCAAATACTATAAACGTGATATATATCACAATTTTTGAGAAGGGGTAATTTACGATGAAGCACGAAATCAAAGATATCAAGTGCCACGCCTGTAATTGTATTTACAATGAAGACGGCTGCAAGTGTGTTGCCGGCGAGATTGAAGTCGGTCCGTCGAGTGCCTGCACCTGTGCGGAAACTATCTGTGCAACCTTTGAACCGTCCGGCGACATAAGCAAGTAAAGCTTCTTTAAAAAGGAACTGTCACACTAAGGCTGAATTACAGGCTTAATGTGACAGTTTTTTACCGTTGCGCTACACCGAATAAATCAGCCGACATAAACGATATTATGCTCATCCGAACACGGAGCTCCGAGCTTCTGCTTGCCCGCACTGTTGAGTCCGAGCATTCCGCTTGTACCGAAAAATTCGGTTTCAACAATATTTACCTTATTCAAATCCTTGAGCTGAGTCGCTTTTGTTCCGGTGACATTACCGATACCCTTTACATACATATACGAGCAGTTGCCTCCGTTTATTACGACAGCGTTTTTTGCGCCGTATTTCAGCAGAATATCTGCCAAACGGTCTGACGGCATAAATTCGCCGACAGCAAGGATATATTTGTTTTCACTTACCTGTGCAACCACGGTGCGGCTGTGGTAATATGTTTCATTCTGCGGAATTTTCTTTCCGTTTTCGATCAGAGCATACTGATACCTTACGGTGTTGTAAACGCCTGCGGAAACAAGCTGGTTTTGATTCTGGACATTCATCGGTCCGAAATCGCACTTTCCGTTTTTGTAAAGGCGCATATAATATGTGCTGTCCTTTCCGCTCGGCTGATAAACGGTTCCGTTTCTGACAGCCATTGCCTCTGCCGCGCCTGCCGCCTCACCGTTAACTGCGACAATCGCGCCGACCTTTTTCGCGATGTCCTCCTGCTTGCTTTTATTTGTTCCGAGCACCTGCCGGGTAATGGCATACTTAAAGGTTGTGGGAGCGCAGGTGATTATCGCGATATCGCATATCGGCTGGTATGTGACGCTCTTTGACGTTACATCCATGGCACCGTCCTGACTCTTCTGGAAATTCTGCGTGATCTTTGAACCGTAAGCAAGCTTGTGGATTTCAACGCCGGCATTGTTAGAGCTGATTTTCCACGCGCGCTGAATGGTTCCGGTGTAGTATGTAACGGACGACGGAGAAACCTCCTTGACGTTTGCCGGAGTGAAGCTGATAGGCTTCGTCGTGTAGTCGCCGGGCTTCGCAAGACCGACGCTTATTTTAAGAATTATAAGCGCGTCGGCTGAATTGACCTTGTTGTCGTGGTTCAAGTCGCCCAGCGTGATATCTTTCGCATTCACGGACAGACCGACCGAATACTTCAGAACAATCAAAGCATCAGTTGAGTTTACTTTACCGTCTCCGTTTACGTCGCCGATGAGATTTGAAGCGTGGGTAACAAACACATTGCAGAAGACAACGGAAAAGATTACGATAAATGAAACCAAAGCCAGTAAACATTTTTTCATAAAGACACCCTCTTCAAAATTTTTATTGTAACAGACCGTCAGATCCGTAACAACCCGCTTAAACCGAAGGTCACAAAAATATCCGGAACAGAACTATTTAATTTATTTCAGCAGGTCAAAAACAACCTGCTCCATATCTTCCTTTTTGCAGCAGCCGGTGAATCTCGGCGTTTTGCCTTTAAGGTTTGCAAGCTGCGGCGGACATACCTCGCCCGTCTCGTCGTGCAGAGCGTGAACCATCTCAAACTCGTCAAGGTCGGCAGTCATTCCGGGGTGAACGGCGTCAAGGACAGCTTTGCTGAACTTGAACGGATTTGCCGTCGAAGCAATCACCGTCGGTGCTGTGTCGCCGGTTCTCTCCCTGTAATCCTCATAGACGGAAACCGCAACAGCCGTATGAGTATCGCAAAGATATTTGTGCTCCCTGAACTCCTTGGCAATGCAAGCCTTTGTTTCGTTGTCGTCACAGCTTCCCGAATCAAACAGCTCGCCGAGCTTTGCGAAAACGTCGCCGCTGACGGTGTATGAGCCCTTTGAGGACAGCTCGGACATCCACTCGCCGACAAGCTTATCGTCCATGCCCGAAAGCAGGAAAAGAAGACGCTCAAGGTTGGAGGAAATGAGAATATCCATTGACGGAGAAACCGTGGTGTAGAAATCTCTGACACGGTTGTATGTTCCGCTTCTGAGGAAATCCGTCAGAACATTGTTTGCATTGGAGGCGCAAATAAGCTTGTGCATCGGAACGCCCATTTCCTTTGCGTAGTATGCGGCAAGAATGTTGCCGAAGTTGCCCGTCGGAACAACAACGTTTATCTCGTCCCCCGGCTTTATTTCGCCCTTGTTAAGCATCTCGCAGTAAGCCGATACATAATAAACAATCTGCGGAACAAGTCTGCCCCAGTTGATTGAGTTTGCCGACGAGAACATCATTCCCTGCTCGGCAAGCTTTGCGGCAACAGCCTTGTCCGTAAATATTTTCTTAACCCCCGTCTGTGCGTCATCGAAGTTGCCCTCAATCGCACAAACGCCGACATTGGCACCCTCCTGGGTCGTCATCTGAAGCTTCTGCATCGGACTCACGCCGTCGTTGGGATAGAATACAAGAATTTTTGTGTTCTTTACGTCCTTGAAGCCCTCAAGAGCGGCTTTGCCCGTATCACCCGATGTGGCAACAAGAATAACAATCTGCTTGCCCGGCTCACTTTTCGCCGAAGCAACAGTCAGCAAATGCGGAAGAAGCTGGAGTGCCATATCCTTGAAAGCGCAGGTCGGGCCCTTCCACAGCTCAAGAATTTCCGTGCCCTCGCTCAGAGTATGGAGCGGTGCAATCTTATCGCTTGAAAATTTGCCCTCGCCGTAAGCACCCCTGACACAGGAGTCGATTTCCTCGGCTGTAAAATCCGTAAGATAAAGAGAAAGGATTTCCTTTGCTCTTTCTATATAATCACATTCGGCAAGCCGAACGATATCGTCCATTGTGATGTGCGGTATCTCCTCCGGCACAAACAGTCCGCCCTCGGCAGAAATGCCGTGTGAGATAGCCTGTGAAGAAGTTACCCTTATGCTCTTGTCTCTGGTGCTTGTGTAAAACATATTTTCTTCTCCTTTTCGGTGAATCTGACTTTATTGTATCATAAGTAAAAAAACAATTCAATGTTATCTTTTGAAAAGATTTCTCTTTTTGGAAGATTTCTCCTCCGTTGGAATATAAAATCTGTCCGCAGCCCGGTTGGCAACAAGCTCTTTCTTTATAATCTCAAGCCTTGCATCCGCAAAAAAGGCGTTGTGCAGTTTTTCGTCAAGCTCGGCTGTGTTTATAATGCCCTTACCCTCGGAGCCGTATATGTGTTCCGTTTTATCACAAGTTCGGTTAGCCTCTGTCTCTTTATCTGTCCATTGATGGACACACGGCTTTTCAAAAAACACGCCGCTCTTAATCTTTTTCGCAGGATTGCCGGCATACACCGTGTTCGACTCAATGCGCCTGCCCGAAACCACCGACGCCGCACCGATAACCGAGCCCGAGCCTACGGTCGTGCCCTTGAGCAGCATTGCGTCCTGACCGATCCACGTGTGGTCGCCGATGAAAACCGATTTTGACGGATTTATCCTTTCCTTGGTCTGCGCATCGTAGAGCAGGTGCGGATCGGCAACCCTGATGCATACGCCGCGTGAAAAAAGCCCGTCATCGCCGATGATGATATTGCGTCCCTCCGAGGTGATTGCCGTCAGCCGTTCGTTAAAGTACGTCATTCTTCCGATATAAACGGTGCTTTGGTTATTGAGACTCAAATCAACAAGATAATTGTGCCAGTTTGAGCTGAGATAAAGCACGCTGTTGTCACCGACAAACTTGATTTTGCTGTCAACAATTTTCACGCCGTCCTCAACGTAAACGATGTTGTTCTTTCCGTCAAAGCTTATTGTACTGTCCTGCAAAAATGATTTTTCGGGATTGACAATTATTTGATTGGAATCGGAAATTTCCGTGAGGTTGTCAAAAGTATCAATGATTGTCATTTTCGGCTCTCCTTATCATTCACTCGGCGTGAACGCGTTTTCAATATAATTGGTTTTCAAAGGCTTGAATTTATCGTCCAGGTAAACCTCGCAAACGTCAAAGCGCGGCTGCTTACCGCTCGGATATGCCTTCATAAAAAGCTTTGCCGTCGCGGCAAGCTTCGCCTGCTTGGACAGGTCAACCGCTTCTTTCGCTTCATAAAGGCTGTTCTGTCCCCTTGTTTTCACCTCGACGAAGCATATATATTTTCCCTTTTGTGCAATAATATCTATCTCGCCCAGTCTGGAACGAAAGTTTCCCGTAACGATTTTGTATCCGTTATCTCTCAGATACCTTGCGGCAAAAATTTCGCCCCACACTCCCGACTTATTTATTTTCATAGTATTTCCTCAGAAACGTCATTCGATGTATTTCGGACGCGCCGTATTTGTCCAGCATTTCATAGTGCAGCTTGGTGCCGTAGCCCTTGTGCTTCGCAAACTGATACTCGGGATACTTCCTGTCCATTTCGAGCATAAGCCTGTCCCTCGTCACCTTGGCAAGAATCGACGCTGCGGCAATGGACATTGAATTTGCGTCTCCCTTGACAACGGTTCTTGTCGGGACGCCCAAATCGGGGTCACGGTTGCCGTCCACAAGTGCTGCATCGGGCTTAACCTTCAGACCCTGAAACGCGCGGTTCATCGCCAAATATGTTGCATTGAGAATGTTTATTTCGTCAATTTCCTTTTCATCAGCCGTTGCAACGGAATAGGCTATCGCCGTTTCCTTTATCACGTCAAAAAGCTGCTCGCGTTTCTTTTCCGTAAGCTTTTTTGAATCGTTAACACCGTCGATAATACAGCCGTCGGGAAGAATGACTGCCGCCGCACATACCGGTCCCGCGAGCGGCCCTCTGCCTGCCTCGTCGATTCCGCAGACAACGTTAAAGCCGCTCTCCTTCGCCTCGCGCTCATATTTAAGCCAGTCAATCTGAGTTTCGGTCTTCATTTTTTTCATCCTCTAAATTAAACTTTATCGCCTGTTGATAAATTATATCGTTTGAATTTATCATCTGCTCTTCATTTTTGATTTCACATTTGCCCTCGGTCATCCACGAAACCATCGCCGAATTTATATCCGGGTTGTAATGACTGAAATCTTTGTAAAGCTCCAAATCACCTGTAATGTCGGTGAGCTGCTGAAAATCAAAAATCCTCACATTATCGAATTTACCGAGTATCTCATAAGCGACCCTTTTGGCATTCAATGCCGCCGAAAGCCGACCGTCGCATTTGTAATTATTCCAGGTCAGAACCGAATACGGCGGGAAGAAAAACCAAAATGTTGTTTCGGGATGGCTCTCCACGAGAGGAACAATATTTTTATTTACAAGGTCTTTACAGGACTCTTCGTAAAAAGATGTCGGCTTCTCCTCTTCCTTTTCGGGCTCGCTGTAACCCTCTAAGGTGTATTTCTTGCCGAACTTATATTTATCGGCAAAATAATATGCATTATCAAGATATTCTTCTCCGCCCGTTGACATTTTTAATGCTGTTCTCACGGAAAGCTTTAAAATATCATAATTCAGCACATAGCTCACGTCGTTAAACGGATTTTCATCATACAGATATTGAGGCAGAGACTTCAGCGTGTCTTCATCATCCTTGACGTTTTCCATCAACGAGTAAACATCAAGTCCCCAAAAAATATTTTTCAGGTTATGATTTTTATAGCCCAAATTTATAATTTCATTATATTCGCATAAGCTGCCTGCCGCAAAAGATAATTTAACGGTCGTGCAATTCATTTCCCTGTTAAAATCACTTACCCTTGAATTTTGCACCATCGACGAGCCCACTAAAACACTGTCATACCGTATATTTTTCGCAATGCCGGGATTGTGATATCTCTCGTTTTCAACAAGAGGATAAAGCCCGAGCCACGGCGCATGATAGTGTGTCAACGGATCTACAACAAAAACAAAGGACGATACAGCCAAAAGTGCGGACAGAATCAATGCGATTACCGATATAGTCCATTTTTTATACTTCATATTTTTTCATCCTAAAAATTAAAATACAGAAACTCGCTGACTTGAGAAAGCTGCAAAACAGAGAACACAAATAAAATAATCGTCATCACACCGTTGAGTAATTTAGGTGTAAACTTCTCTGACTTTTCCAAAGCGTTCTTTGAAAACATTGAAAGATAGATTACTATACCTATCAAAGCAAGTGCGATTATGTACCATGATCCCGGCACAAATGACAGATTGCCCTTAATTGTGTCCGACACGGCAAAAGAGCTGAAGCTAAACATATTCTTTAGCATCTCTAAAGCATACGAAACATTTTTTGCCCGGAAGAAAACCCAGGTGATCGAAACGAAAACGAAGGTAGCTATCCTGCTTATTATCGGAATCTTTTTAATCGGCTTCTTAAATATTTTGTTCAGTATGTTTGCGACGCCGTGCAAAAGACCCCACAAAATATAATTCCATCCGGCTCCGTGCCATATACCGCTCACCAAGAATACTATCAGTATATTTAAGTATGTTCTCACCGTTCCTTTTCTGCTTCCGCCCAGCGGAATGTATATGTATCTTGTGAAGAAACGGGTGAGGGTTATATGCCATCTGTCCCAGAAATCTATAATATCAACAGCCTTGTATGGGGAATTAAAGTTCATCGGCAATTCCATACCGTACATATTTGCTATACCGCTTGCCATATCGCAGTATCCGCTGAAATCAAAATAAATCTGGAACGTATACGCCAAAACGCCTATCCAAGCGTCCATACTCGTTATCTGTGAAGTCGTGTCAAACGCAAAGCTGCTGAACTTTGACAGGAAGTCCGCAACAAGCACTTTCTTTGCCAAGCCGAGCGTGAAAAGATAGAATCCTCTTGAAAAAATCTTGAAATCGAAAGCCTTATTTGTCTTTGAGGATATTTGCGGTACTATTTCGTCATGCAGGACAATCGGTCCTGCTATAAGCTGGGGATAAAACAGTACAAAAATCGAATAGTCCAACAAGCTGTATTTAGGTATATCTTTTTTATAACTGTCGATTACATAAGAAAGCTGCTGAAATGTGAAAAAGCTGATACCCAGCGGCATAAGAATATGCATCAGCGGCAAATCTGTTTTAAACAGGAGATTGATATTGTCAATCATAAAATCCGTATATTTATAATAAGCAATCAGCCCTATATTAAAAAGCAGTCCGAACGCAAAAGCAAATTTACGAAGAACTTGCTTTGTGCTGCATATCATTATGTGGCTGAGCAAATAATTGACTAATATACTGGATATTATTATAAGACCGTAATTTACATTGTAGTATGCATAAAAAATCAGGGAAGAAATCAGCAACGATATTTTTCCAAGCGTATACTTTTTAAAATGGTTAAGCAAATACCAAGCCGCAATACATATCGGGAAAAAAGCGAAGATAAAAATATATGAATTAAATAACATATTAACCTCCGTTTTGTACAATTTTAAACTTCATTAAGCGTTTCGGCACGCTTTGATTTTAACAGGCTTTTCGCAAAATATCTTCATCATTGACGAGAGATTTTTTTGTTAGACGGATTCTATTTCTCGTTGGCTATATTCTTATATGCCGAGAGGGATAAAATTCGTATCACGGAAAAAGCTGCGTCAAGGGAGGAAATTCCATTGTTATCTTGCCTAATTTTCCGCCCCTGTACTCATCAAGAAGCATTACTGCGGCTCGCTCGGTGTTCACCTCTCCGCCGCTGATAAGCATTCCTCTTTTTCTGCCTATCATTTCAAGAATCTCCCACGATTGAAGCTCCTCAAAATCCGTCAGCTTATACCTTTCGGCAAGACGTTCGGGATAGCCCTCACGCAGAACATCAATCAAGCGCACCGCCATGGTTTCAACATCGAGCACCGCGTCCTTGACCGAACCGATAAAGGCAAGTCGGTCACCGACAACGGGATCATCGAACTTCGGCCAGAGCACACCGGGGGTGTCGAGAAGCTCGATTCCGTTTCCGATGAAGAACCATTGATTGCTCGTCGTAACTCCGGGTCTGTCGGCAACCTTGGCTCGGACTCTTCCTGCCATTTTGTTTATAAAAGAAGACTTGCCGGTGTTCGGTATTCCGACGACCATAACTCTCAGTGCTTTGCCAACCATGCCCTTGTCGTTATTCTGCCGGATTTTATCGGCGAGCACCTTCCGCACAAGCTGTGTGTATCCGTTCAAGCCCTTACCCGAACGGCAGTCTACAGCCATAGCCTCCGCTCCTGCGGAACGAAAATATTTTACCCATTCTGCGGTTACTTTTTCGTCCGCCATATCGCACTTGTTAAGCAGGATTATACGCGGCTTTCCTGCCGTTATCTCTCCGATCTCCGGATTTCTGCTTGAAAGAGGGATTCTGGCATCCAGTATCTCCGTCACACAGTCCACGCGCGAAAGACTTTCCTTGATAAGTCTCCTCGTTTTTGCCATGTGTCCCGGAAACCATTGAACCGTTTGTTTCTGAAAATCGCTCATTGTCTCACCCATAATAATTGTTTTAAAAAACGGAGCGGTTGCATAAAGACAGAAAAATGTCTACTATACGACAGCTCCTAAAACTCACTCAAACACCGTAAAATTCGGAAAAAGTCTGCATTTTACGACGCCGAGAATATATCTTTCGTCAACGCAGCCGACCATCGGTGAGCGACTGTCCGTTGAGTCGTTTCTGTTGTCCCCCAGAAGAAAGACCTTGCCCTCCGGAACGATCATCGGGAAAGTGTTTCCCTCCATTGCGTATGTCGGCTCGGCAATATAGGGCTCGTCAAGCGCAACGCCGTCAACATAAACGATGCCCTTGCTAAAGTCAATATCAACCGTCTGTCCGCCCTTGGCAATGACGCGCTTAACGATAGGCTCGTTAAACTCGTTGGGTTGGGTGCTGATTACAATATCGCCCGCCTTGATTTCTCGGTTTATTACCGAAACAACCAGCCAGTCATTGTTATTCAGCGTCGGAACCATGGAACGACCGTCCACGCCGACAAAACGGACAAAAAACGTAAACATTATCGCGATAATCACGAGCGCGGTAACAAAAACCGATATTGTTTCATAAAGAAACGAGCTCTTTTTCTCTTTCGGTTCCTGCGCTTCGTCCTTTACGGTGCCCATATTCGTTTCATCCATCAAGCTTCATTCCCTTCACCGCGCAGCAAGTGCGTATTACTGCTCGCTCTGCTGAAAGTTGTCATAAATATTCATACTGCCGAAAGGAAGCACACGGAACATAGCTCTGCCGAGTATGTATCTCGTATCAATAAATCCGATATCCGTGCTTCGGCTGTCCGTAGAGTGCATTCGGTTGTCACCCATAACAAAGACCTTACCCTCCGGAACAATCAGCGGAAAGGTCACGTCCGCCGAACGCTTGGTAAGCTCCGCTATATACGGTTCATCCAGCTCCTGACCGTCAACAAAGACCTGACCGGAGACAAAATTGATGTCAACCGTCTGTCCCTCCGTCGCAATGATTCTCTTTACAATGGGCTCGTTAAACACATTGGGCTGTGTGATAATAACAATATCGCCGTAATTGTATTCGCTCCTGGGCATGGTGACAAGCCAGTCACCGTCCTGGAGAGTCGGTACCATGGAGGTTCCGACAACGCTTGCCGGTCTGCAAACGAAAGTAAATACGATAAATATGAGCACAAGCGCGGTAACGACCGAACCGAAGAGGTCATATATCTTGATCCAGCGTGTACGCTCCTTTTTCGCCTGTTCGGGCGTCATCCCGTTTTTGAGGTATTCGTGCCAGTCTTCCTGAATACTGCGTTTGCTTAATAACATTGAATTACCTCCTATTTAAAACGTTTAGTATAATCAATCGTTTGATGCTCATTAAGGCAATGCCGCACAAATGAGGTGTGCGAATAGCGCAGTAAGGCGTGTGCCTCAATTTGTGCGGTATTGCCTTAAAAAACAAAAGGGCATGGAACCACCGCCATACCCCTCAGCTCGTTTTTGTAATCAATGATTACATCAGCCGATACTCTGCTTAACCTTGGCAGCCTTACCGACTCTGTCACGCAGATAGTAGAGCTTGCTTCTGCGTACTTTACCTGTTCTGATAAGCTCGATCTTGTCAACATTGGGTGAATGAACAGGGAAAACCCTCTCAACACCAACGCCGTAAGAAACTCGACGAACGGTAAATGTCTGGGAAACTCCGCTGCCCTTGATGGCAATTACGGTACCCTCGAAGGCCTGGAGTCTTTCTCTCTCGCCTTCACGGATCTTAACCCAGATTTTGATAGTGTTACCTACCTTGATTGCCTCAGAAATATCAGCCTTGAGGCTGTCCTGAGCGATAAGCTTAAGTGCGTCCATTACAGACACCTCCCATAAGATTTCAGGCGTTCTTAACGGTTAAACCGACAGAGGACCGTCCGCTTTAATGTTGGGCATTAAACCCCGCCAAACCGACAGACTGCCGCCTTGGTGGTCACAAATGCTTTAATATACTAACATATCGTCCGATTAAATTCAAGTGTTTTTTGATGATTTATGAGAAAAATCACAATTTTTTTCGGCGATAAATTTTTCTTTACAATATATAGTTGCCGATTAGACGCTCATATACTATTTTTGTACGGATTCAACTGTTGTTCTGCGCTTCGTCGGCTATGACGGTCAGGTTATCCGACGCCTTGCAAAGCGTAATTTCGTCGCCGAACTCCGCAACCTTTTCGAGCTTAACTCCGTAAGCATCGGTCACTTTCATATATGACGCCAGATCCGATTTTTTTATCAGGTAAAGACTCTTGCCGTTGTCGGCGTTTTTGTAGCTGTCCTTCACACAAAGATATTTTATCGGTGTGAACGGACTGCCGCTCGCTATATCGTTAAAATACAGCACCCTTATCCTGTCGCCGGAAATAACGGCTATTCCCTCGGGACCGTTACACTCAAACCCGAAAATAGAATAAAGCGTATCGTATCCGTTCTCCTCCATATATTCCGCCACCTGATAATCGGGGTTGCTGTCGGGAGATTTATCGCGGTTTATTTCGCGATATACGCCGACGCCCTTGAACACGAGAGTAAACGCGGTAAACAAAACAAAAACGCAGTAAAACGGAATTTTTATTTTACCCTTCAGTCTTTTGAGGAGCAGAGAAACGCTTGTCGCCAGGAGCGGAAACATCATAATATAGTAAACCGTTCTGACCTTCATGCTTGTGAAAATATCCGCCGCCAAAATTCCGAGACAGCCGAGAGCAAAAAGCACCGTAACCGCAAGCTCCGTTGTTTTTTTTCCCTTGCTTTTTATAAAATCTATCAGCTCTGAACCGAACGCCGCAAAGATGAACGCTATAAAAACTGCGGAAATCAAATGCATTACAACCGACGGAACATTGTTCAGCCAATAATTTCTCAGCATATTGTAAACGCACTTGTAAGCATTGGTAAAAAGCTGCGACAAAACAAGCTTCGGCGAGGTGTCGCCGTAAATCGTCGTCTGACTGTAGTCAATGAGTTTCACCGCCGCAAGACCGCCGATGTTTGCAGCGGAAACCACAGCGGTATAAGCCGTTGATTTTGTGAGAGTGAATTTTTTGTTCCCGACGGAATCAATAATTATCATTACAAATTCAACGACGAGTAAAGGACAAACCATAATTGCCGTCTGTCTGAAGCTTTGCATACCCGTGCCGAGGCTCAAAGCAACTGAAACCGCAAGAATCGGTATATCTTTTTTTGTAAATTTTTTGTCTCTGATTCTTACATAACAGCCGTAAACAATAAACGCCGTGATGACATAACAGGCATAGTAGCTTGCCATTGTGAAAAGTATCTGCGCTCCGTGCTGGTTGACGGCAACATGTCTTTTGATAAGGATAAGCGACGCCATCACCAAAAACCCTGCCGTTCGCTCGTTGTAGCTGCACAGAGTTTTCATCATCCAGTCATAAGTCAGAACAATCAAAGCACTCATAATGCAAGACGCAACCGCCATAGCCATTACGGCATTTTTCGTTATCCCGTATATCAGTGCCGCAACAACAGGAGTTGCGACAACGTATGTTTGGTTGCCGAACGACCATGTCTTCGGGAACAGCGATTTTGCCTTCCACGCCTCTTTGGCATAGTTAATGTCGCTGTATACATCTCCGTCGTAAAATTCGGGATCACAGCTCAGATTTATGTAAAATATAAGTCCCAAAAATGCCAGAAGCAGCACGGTCAATATCACCGTTAACGCTGTGCTCCCCTTGTTTTTCCGATTAAGTCTCGACGTCATTTCAAATTCTCCTGTTAACTGTTTTCAGCCGCAACGCATATATTTTTCGACGCTTTATAAAGTATGTGGTCGCCGAACTGCGCCGCGACAGTTACTTCAACGCCTTTTTCTTTTGCTTCCTGTTCAAACTGTCGTGCGCTTCCCTCCAGAGTAAAATAAAGACTCTTTTCGGGATCCGCGGTCTTGTAACGGTCATTATTAACGGTCAAATATTTTACCGGCATAAACATCGGTTCATAGTCACCCTCGCCGAAGAATATCACCGATATCTTTCCGCCCGATGCGATTGCAATTCTTTCTCCGCCCTCACGTCTGCCACTGAGACCGAAAACGGAATATACCGTGTCGTACCCGTTGTCAAGCATATATTGTGCCGCCTGTCTGTCGGGGTTGTCCGCACTTTTCCCGAATGTTATTTCTTTTTCCGTCGAAGCGAATCTCAGCACGGTAACAGCGGCAAAGGCGACGGCAACAGCCGAAAAAATAATTCTTCCTTTTTTCTTTCCGAGCCTCTTTGCCGTAAGAGAAACGCATACCGCAAGAAGAGGAAACATAGTGAAATAGTATACGGGTCGGGTCGTCAGAGTTGTCAAGGAACCGGCAAGTGAAACAAGTATGCTTCCGAGCGCAAACAGCAGCGGCAGGGAAAGCGCTTCATTATTCTTATCTTTGGATTTTATCAGCTCAACAAATCCGATAATCAAGCCTGCCGCAACAAACAAAGCGCAGATCCAAAACGCAATATGCGACACCGTCCGAGATGAATTTTTCAGAAGAAAATTATTTTCCATAAAGCCTATGCATTTCAAAAATTTTCCGACGATTTCCTTAACACTGCGTGTTATTTCTGTTTTTTCAAGCACGGTTTTCTGATTGAATTTTATAAATTTCATCGCAACGATTCCGCCGATATTTGCAAGCGAAACAAAAGCCGTAAACAGCGTTGTTCCGCCGACGGAAAGCTTTTTGCTCTTCACGGAATAAACAATTGTAAAAAAAATTTCACAGGCAACCAGCGGCAAAATCATAACCGCAGTCTGCCGCAGGCTCTGCATTCCGGTTGCAAAGCTGAGTACGGCTGCCGTCACACACATCGGAGCATATTTTTTGCTTTTGTCCTTACTCCTAATCCTGACATAACAGCCGTAAACAATGAATGCCGTGATCAAATAGCAGGCGTAGTAGCTCGCCATCGTGAAAAAAATTTGTGCGCCGTTCTGATTCTGAGTTATATGTCCCTTTGCAAAAATTATCGCCGCCATTGCGAGAAATCCCGTAACTCTTTGATTGTATGAATATTGCGGCTTCATCATCCAATCATAGGAAAGAAAAATCAAAACGGTCATAATACAGGACGCTATGCCCATCGCGGTAATGGCATTTCCGGTAATTGAGCAAAGGAGTGCCGCAACCACGGGCGTGGCAATGACATAGACCTGATTGCCGAATACCCAGTTTGCAGGGAAAAGGGATTTTGCTTTCCATGCTTCTCTCGCATAGTTTATATCGCAGTAAATATCCCCGTCATAGTAGTCGGGATTAAAGCTCAGATTTACATAGAATATCAGTGCAAAAAACGCAAGCAGAAGCACGGTTAATATGGCGGTAAATACAATATCGGATTTGTTTTTTTCTTTCAGCTTCATTTTATTTTCCTCGATTCAAACATTCTCGAATTTATTTAAAACCCTCATTGCTTTTTGTTATCAGTTTTCTGCGAACAGCATACATCATCTCATGCTCAACGCCGATTTGTCTTTCGAGCGTTTCGACGAGCAGCGTCGGGTTGAGGTTATTTGTGTTGCCGGCGGCGAGAACACATTGCAGATTTACGATATTTTCCGCCGTTGAAAATTTTATATCGTATATAAATTCTATCAAATTTATCTGCTTCATCACTTTTCTGTGACCCTTTTTGCCGCGTTTTTCCGCGATCAGCTCCTCGCCCTCGGTCAGAGCCTTTGCCCTCTCGGCGAAAGCCGCTGCGGCTTCGGCGTTTCCGAAAATGAGCTTCACAAAATAAAGAGCCTTTTCGATTTCCTTTGCGTCGAAAACGGGAGCCGCAACCGAAAGAATCTTCACGCCCTCGGGGAGAACGTCGTTGAGCCTGCTCATTATCTCTTCATCGGTGATATCGCCCTCGATGCGGATATCCATATATTCGCAGTCGCTCGACTGCCCGAGAGAAAGCGGCAGCGCAAAGGTCAGGTACGGGTGAGGGTTGAAGCCCTCGGTGTACCACATCGGCAGCTTCGCACGCCTGACCGCGCGGGTCATCATTCGGTTTATGTCAAGGTGGGAAATGTATATCGCCCTGCCTGCTTTTGAAAAATTAAGCCTCACTGCGCGCATCGCATTCACCTCCGTTGAGCCGGTTTGCTCCGCAGCCTGCGCATTTGATTCTGCAATGCGGAGTCGTGACGCTTTCGTGCGCCTTTTTGTTCTCGTTCATCAGGAATTTTTTGCTTATGCCGTAGTCAAGATGATCCCACGGAAGAATCTCGTCAAAATCACGGCGGCGGTTTGCGTAAAAGCTCGGGTCAAGTCCTGCTTCATCAAAGGCAGCCATCCACTTTTCAAAATCAAAATGATCGTCCCAGCTGTCGAATTTGCAGCCCTTTTTCCATGCAAGCTCCAAGACCCTTGAAAGGCGGCGATCACCTCTCGCAAACACGCCCTCAAGAAAGCTTGTCGGGGTAAGGTGAGTTGAAATTCTTATCTTCTTCGTCGTAACGCTTGCATACAAATGCTTCTGCTTTTCTTCAAGCTGCTCCATGGTGTCCTGCGGCTCCCATTGGAACGGCGTGAACGGCTTAGGCACAAACGACGATGCGCTTATGCTTACCTGCACGCCCTTGCCCTTCGGTCTGTCGGGATTGCGGTAAAATTCGTCAACGACCTGCTGACCGAGCTGTGCAATACCTGCCACATCGTCAAGAGTTTCGGTCGGCAAACCTATCATAAAATAAAGCTTGACCGCCGTCCATCCGCCCGAAAACGCCATATTCACGGTTTTCATTACATCGGCGTATGTTACATTTTTATTGATTGCGTCACGCAGACGCTGAGTTCCCGCTTCGGGGGCGAAGGTCAGGCTGCTTCGGCGAACCTCGGTCAGCTTTTCCATAAGCTCGTCCGAGAAATTGTCAACTCTGAGCGACGGAAGCGCAACATTTATATTCTCCTCCGTTGTCCATTTGAGCATTGAAGTCAAAAGCGGCTGAAGCCCCGTGTAGTCGCTCGTGCTCAGCGAGCAAAGGGAAATTTCGTCGTAGCCCGTGCTTTCGCAAAGCGTTCTGCACTGCTCCTCGACTACCTCTGGGGATTTTTCTCTGATCGGCCTGTACAAAAATCCCGCTTGACAGAAGCGGCAGCCTCTTATGCATCCTCGAAAAATCTCCGCCGTAACTCTGTCATGAACAACCTCGATCGACGGAACAACAAAGCTTTCGGGATAGTAGACCGTGTCCATGTCCTCTACAATCGCCTTGGTTGCCTTTTCGGGAGCGGTTTCTTTGTTCGTCACGCTCCTGATCGTGCCGTCCTCATTATACTCAATGTCATAAAACGCAGGAACATAGAAGCCCTTGAGCTGTGCGACCTCACGCAAAAGCTCAATTTTCGGCGAGCCGAGTTTTTTATGCTTTCTTATAAGGTCAACGAGCTGAACTGTCGTTTCTTCGCCGTCGCCGAGCATGAAAATGTCAATAAAATCGGCAATCGGTTCACCGTTGCAGGCACAGGGACCTCCTGCGACAACAAGCGGAGCAAGCTCGGTTCTGTCCTTGGAATAGAGCGGAATACCTGCCAAATCAAGCATATTGAGAATATTGGAATAGCTCAGCTCATACTGAAGCGTAAAGCCGAGCATATCAAATTCATCAAGCGGATCGCCGCTTTCAAGTGCCCAAAGCTTTATGCCGTTCTCACGCATTTTTTCTTCCATATCGACATCGGGCGCAAACACACGCTCGCACCACGCATAGTCGAGCCTGTTGACAACGGAATAGAGAATTTTCATGCCGAGATGCGACATTCCTATCTCGTATGTGTCCGGGAAGCAGAACGCATACCTTACATCAATTTTTTTCGCATCCTTTATAACGCTGTTCAGTTCGCCGCCGACATAGCGTCCCGGCTTCTGAACCTCTTGCAGAATTTTTTCGATTTTTGTTGAAAGCATAATCTACCTCGTTACTTAATACAGATATTTCAACCATTTAAAAGGTTTCTTTCGGCTCAATAAAATTATAATTGTTGAGAATACAACCGAAGCTAATAAAGTTATCGAATATTTTAAAACTCCGCTTTGAGAAAATGCAACAATGCCTGTTGATTCTGAAAAGCTGTCAAAAAATTCTGTTGTCATAAACAAGTGTGAAAAGTAAATCAGCGAACTGTATTCACGAAGCACACCGTATACTTTTGAATCTTTCAAGTCCGTATTTCTGCAAAATATGAATATAGCGGCAGCACATATAGTCACAAGTATGAATTTTACGGTTTTCACAGCAATACTCTCTTTTTCAAAAGCAAAAACAGAGAAAAAAATCATTATTATGGCAGAGATCAGAAATGCAATATACTGCATACTTCTTTTCTTAATGTTTACATCGCAAAACAGCATTCCTAAGCCGGCACAAAAAATACCGCTTCCCATTTCACTGCCAAAAACATTTGATAACACTCCGGGAATCATATTCCAAACTGTTTCAGCCAACGTGAATATTCCAAATAACATTGGGGCTAATTTATAAGCCAAGAATAAAACAACAGCCACAAAAAAGGTCTGTTTACTTGACAACTTTTTCTTTAATAAAAACAGAATTGCAACCGAAATCATTAAGGTATATATATACCAAAGGTGAATAAACGTTTGTGACAAGAAAAATCTGTACAGAAGCATTTTCATATTCACAATGAAATTGTCCAAAGTAATGTCCGAAATTGGGAATCCGTAAAATTTGATAAGGTTTATGGGAAAATAAAAAACAGACCAAACGGAATACACGATAAACAATCTTTTCTCAAAATTCCAAAAGCGCTTGTTATCTTCCTTTGTTCCATCAAGCTTTCTAAAGAAAAAAAATGAGGACGCAATAAAGAAGAAAGGCACGGCAACTGCCGCAATAATTTTTCCCAAAAAATAATTAGCAAAAACTTGATCAGATGAAAAAAGCGGCTTATGTATAACTACAACCAGTAAAGCCATTATCAGTTTTGCAATATCTACTGCATTATATTGTTTGCTCACCGATCTTTCCATTAACATTCCACCTTAAAATAACTGTTGCAAGTCATTTTACTATGAACCGACATTTTTTTCAAGTAAAATAATATATAATTAACGATAGTTGTATAGCGAACAAATCAATTAAAAATCTATTCACAGGAAATTCACATTTTTTTGGTAAAATGCAGGTATGAAAATGAAGGAGTGGTGTAAATGCCAAAAACTCTGCCCAAGCCGATTGACGGAACATTGCGGAAATTTTCCTTGCGTGTTCCCGAAGTTATTCGCGAATGCAGCGGAATTGTTGTTTTCGGGAAGCGGATAAAATCAATCGTTTTTTCGACAGATGTTGCTATAATTAAAAACGTCAATGCTGACGCGGTAATAGCCGTTTATCCGTTCACCCCTCAGCCTGTCATTACTCAGGCTATATTGTCAGCCTCGGATATTCCCGTTTTTGCCGGAGTCGGCGGAGGCCTTACGAGCAGCACGAGAGTTCTCAACCTTTCGACCTATGCGGAAATGCAGGGCGCGCTCGGCGTTGTTCTCAATGCCCCTATCTCAAATGAAATTGTAAGACATGTCAGTGAAAGCATTGACATACCCACAATTGTTACCGTTGTGCGTGATGAGGACGATATTCAGGCGCGAATAGACGCAGGTGCGGCAATACTCAACGTTTCCGCCGCTTCACGCACTCCTGAAATCGTTGAAAAAATCCGCAAGAATTTTCACGACATCCCGATTATCGCAACCGGCGGTCCGACTGAGGACTCAATCAGAAAGACCATCGAAGCCGGGGCGAATGCGATCACATGGACACCGCCGTCGAACGGCGAAATATTCCGCAGCGTTATGGATGCATACCGCGACGGTCAACCGCATCCGTAAGGAGGTTTTCAGATGACCCTTTCCGAAGCAATGACTGCACGGCACTCGGTTCGCAGTTTTACCGACAAAAAAATTGACGGCAAAACCGCTGTCGAGCTGCAGAGCTATATAAAAGAATGTAACCGTCAAAGCGGCTTTCGGATTCAGCTTGTGCTCGATGAGCCGAACGCCTTTTCCACCCGAATGGCTCATTACGGCAGCTTCAGCGGCTGCAAAAATTACATCGCAATGATAGGCTTAAAGGGTCACGACGAGGACTGCGGCTACTACGGCGAAAAAATCGTCATCAGGGCGCAGCAGCTCGGGCTGAATTCCTGCTGGGTCGCATTGAGCTACGGCAAATCAAAAGTTCCCTGCAGTATTGCTCATGGGGAAAAGCTCTACGCCGTAATCGCTCTCGGTTACGGCAAAAATCAGGGAACGGCGCACAAATCGAAAAGTATGTCCGAGCTTTGCGGGGCTGACGGAGAAATGCCCGACTGGTTCAGGAACGGAATGACAGCCGCAATGCTTGCACCCACCGCTGTAAACCAACAAAAATTTTTCATAACCCTTGACAACGATACGGTTCACGCAAAAGCTTTGCGCGGATTCTATTCAAAAATTGACCTCGGAATAGTCAAATATCATTTTGAAATCGGCGCAGGCGATGCGGATTTCAAATGGGCATAAATTCAAAACAACCAACCGCTGATTGAATCGAAAATGATTTAATCGGCGGTTACTTGTTTTATACATTTTCCGTTTTCGGCATTTCGGTCATACGCAGATTGGTGCAGCCGTAAGGGATAAGAGTCATTTCAACGGACTCGGAAACAGCGACCTCCGACAAGGGAAGCTCTTCGCATATACCGTCAACCATCTTCCATTCGACCCTTGCCATTTTCGTTTTCAACCTTATCGGTGCGCCGTCGGGTGAAAACGGCGTATCGCCGACCTCGCGGAAATCGACCGTAAAATTGTCCGCGCAGAATCCGTAATTCCAGTCCGTTGTCGGGAAAATTTCATAGTCGCAGTACGGGAATTTTCTTTCAACTCCGTCGCGCGTGTACTCTCTCTTTGCCCATCGCTCGCCAATCGGGAGCGAGAAAACAAGGTTGCCGCGTTCGACGCAGTAAAGTCCGCTCGGTCGCTTTGTCATCTCAACATCAAAGCTGAAACGAACATCAATTTCGCTCTCGCCGAAAAAGTCTCGGCTGACCTTGACGAAGCCGTTGACCGTGTCCTTTCCGTCAATTGTCGCCCCAATCGCTTTTTCGGGAATCCTGACGAGTAATTCACGCTCATCGTGCGAATCCGATTTCACTTTGATTTTATATCCGTCCTCAAACGGATAGCCTGTAACTATTTCAACGGAAAATTTTTCGCCGCCGATCTCCGTTTCGACCTTACTCGGCGCAACGGCGCATATCGCAACGCCGTTCTCCGTTTTCATCATCGTACTCATTGCAAACTTCGGGAAAGACTGATTGAAGTTTGCCGTGCAGCAACCGAAATTCGGTTCAAGTCCGAAGAGATGCGCCTCCTCGGAGTTTGAATCGAACGGCTGCTTGCCGTCCGGGAAGCGTGAACACTGAGGCTGATTTGTCAGCTGGTCATACTGATGAGTCCACATATCCGGGCTCACAGTCGCAGGAAAGGCATTGAACGCCGCATTTTCCAACCGCTCCGACCAATAGCTGTCGCCCGTCAACGCAATGAGCCATTCGTAGGAATACATTGCCTCGGCAACCGAGCAGCACTCAGAGCCGTGAACGGGACTTGTTCCGCTTAGGCATTCGTCGCCCGTGAAATGTCCGCAAGCCATACCGTGGTCACGTAAAAGAATTTCCATCGCCTGCTTCGCAAATTCATTCGGATCTCCGCCGATAAGCTCCGTCATCAGTGCTTCGCTTTTGAGCATCATAGCCATGTTGACAACATGATTGATAAAGCTCCAGTTTTCACGCCTTTCGGCATAATGCCATGATTTGAACATCTTTTTAAAGTCCATACCCTGAATATAGAGCTTATCGGCAAGGTCAAGCTGCCAATCCTCCGGCTTTCTTTCACGAAGCCAAAGAAGCGGAATAAGGCATTCAAACCAGCGAGCCGAGCCCCAATCAAAGAGAGTTCGGACATTCATTTGCAAGCTGAGATTTTGCAGTGCACGGCTGACGGCGTCTTCGATGCGCCCGTCACCGGAGCAATCGGCATAAACGACAAGAGCCTTACAGATTATAAAGCACGCCCAGACATCATAGTTGATGCGCTGCTCCTTTTCGCACGGGCATATCCAGCCGTCCTCGCACTGACGCTCAAGGATAGCGTCGATGTATCTCTTCGCACGGGCTTTCATATCCTCGTCGTCGAGAAGATAAGCGAGCGGCACAAAGCCGTCGAGCCAATACGGAACTCGCTCCCAGCCCTCGTCATCGCCGCCGATCCATTTTGAATTTCTGATGCTGTTCCACATCTTGTCAAGATTGCCGGAAAGTCCCTTCGCCTGAATTTCGAGCTGATTTCTGAGCCAGCCCGTAGCTTTTATTTCATTGGTAGAAAATTGTCTGAAAATCATAATTTTCCCCTCCAGCCGTTAGCTTATACCGAGCTTCTTTGCCATTTCCGCCGTTTGGAGCTCAAGCAGCTTGGAAACACCCTCCTCCTGCATCGTGATGCCGTAGAGAACATCGGCTTCTTCCATCGTGCCGCGGCGGTGAGTGATAAGAATAAACTGTGTGTTCACCGTCATTCTGCGAACATAGCGCGCATAACGCGCAACATTGACGTCGTCCAGTGCCGCTTCAACCTCGTCAAAAATGCAGAACGGAGACGGTGCCACCTTGAGAATCGCAAACAGAAGCGCGATTGCGGCAAGTCCCTTTTCACCGCCGGAAAGCAGGTCGATATTCTGAACATTTTTGCCCGGCGGCTGAACCTTGATTTCTATGTTACATTCAAGCACATCGTTCGGATTTTCAAGCAAAAGCTCCGCCTTGCCGCCGCCGAAGAGCTCGATAAACGTTTCTCCGAAATAATTGTTGATTCGGACAAACTGAGCCTTGAACTGCTCCGCCATTTTGCCTGTCAGCTCCGTAATGAGCTTGTTCAGCTCCTCGCGCGAGCGTTCGATATCCTCAAGCTGAGCTTTCATAAACTCGTAGCGTTCCGAGACTTCCTTGTACTCTTCAATCGCTCCGACATTGACATTGCCGAGTGCACGGATTTTACCCTTTATCTCCTGCAATGTTCTGTGCGCCTGCTGATAATCCTCAATGACAATATTCAGCTCCTCAGCTTCTGTTTTTGTGAGCTGATATTCGTCAAAGAGCTTGTTCACGGCATTCTCAAGCTGCTGCTCCATCTGAGTCTTGCGCTCCTCCAAGCGGGCAAGCTCGCCGCTGATTTTTTCACGTTCGGCTGATTTTGCACGTTCCTCCGAACGAAGCTGTGCGCTTTTTGCGTCGCATTGCGTTCGTTCGCCGATAAGATTTTCAATATCGCTCTTCGCGCTTGCGCCGAGCTCGTGAAGCTCATTTGCCTGCTTTGCAAGCTCCTGAATCTTTATTTCAATTTCTTTGTTTGCGTTTTCGATAACGGCAATCTCACCGTTGAGGTCATCAAGTCTGCCCTCGTGGCTTGCCATACGGCGGTTAAGCAAATCAACCGCTTCTCGCTTTGCTTCAATGTCCTTTTCGAGAGCAAGTATGTCCAGATTGATTTTCGCCTCAAGCTGTGCAAGCTCCTCTTTCTTCTCCTCGGACTTCTCTCTGCTGTGAGTTATAACATCAAGATCAGCCTGAACGCCGCCCATTTCCTTGTTGATGCCGTCGATTTCCTTTTGAGCCGCCGCTTTCATCGCTTCAAGGTCGCTGATTCTGATAGAAGCCGACTTTTTCTCCCTGCGGAGCTCCTCAAGCGCGGCGTTTGCGGTGTCAAGCTTTCCGTCGATGAGGGCAAGCTCGCTCTCCTTGCGGATAACGTCCTCCTGAGTTCGTTTGAGGTCGGCCTGTGAAGCGTCAAGCTCCGCCTTTGCGGCTGAAAGCTCAACGCTCAAAGTCTTAAACTCGCCGTTGTCCCTTTCCTGCTCAGCGGTGAGCTTTTTAACCTGCTCACGCAGCTTGTCCATCTCGTTGCCTCGGCTGAGAATGCCTGCATTGTGTCCCCTTGAACCGCCGGTCATCGATCCTCCCGCATTGACAACCTGACCGTCAAGAGTAACGATTTTAAATCTGTATGAATATTTCTTTGCGATTACTATTGCACTGTCGAGATCCTCTGCGACTGCCGTTCTGCCCAAAAGGGAGCTTATAATTTCGCCGTACCTTCCGTCGTAGTCCAGAAGCTTGTCCGCCATATCGACAAAGCCGTAGCAACCGTCAAGACCCTTTTCGGTGAACGGCTTTGATTTTACCGATGTCAGAGGCAGGAATGTTGCGCGTCCGCCCTTCTTCTCCTTGAGGAAATTTATCGCACGCTTTGCATCGTTCTCGCTGTCCGTTACAATGTTCTGTATCGCCGCGCCGAGTGCGGTTTCAACGGCAACGGCATAGCGATCCTCAACGCTGATAAGCTGTGAAAGCGGACCGTGTATTCCTCTGAGTGCTCCGCCCTTAGCCTCGCGGACAACCGCCTTAACCGCTCCGGAGTAGCCCTCCATATTCTTTTCCATATCGTCGAGCATTCTGATCTTGTCCTTCTTTTGCAGGATATCAAGACCTCTCGCGTCTATTTCCGATTTGAGCTTCTCCGCCTTTTCTGTGCGCGACCGAACTCGTAGGCTGTAACCCGAAACGGCGTTCATAATCTCGGTGGCTGTGTCGTTTAGCTTGTCAAGCTGCGCCTGACAGACATTGTGCTTTTCCTCAAGCTCGGTGATGTATCCGTTCCTTGTCGAAAGCACGCCGTCTATGTTGCTGACTCTGCCGCGGATTTCCTCAATCGAGGAATTTGCGGTGGTCTCCTCTATTCGCTTCTCGCTGACCTTTTCGGTGAGCGAGGTTATCTTCTGCGAAAGCTCGGCAATGCGGTCGGAGAACTCGCCCGTCTCGCTCCTTGCGTCGGCAATGCCTGCGGCGGCAACGTCAAGCTCCTTTTTCTTAGCCTCTATCTCGTCAAGCAGCTCGGCGATCTCCGCCCGAGCCTGTTCAACCTCCTGCTTGAGAGTGTTTTCGCTGTCGGAAGCGTCGGTCATATCGCGTCTGATACGTTCAATCGTCTGCTCATTATGAAGAATTGTATTCTTCTCAACGGAAATCTGTCCCTCAAGCTGAACCGCTTTTTCCTCGTAGCTTGTGGAGTTGTTCCTGATATTGTCGATTTTAATTGTGATTTCCTGACTTCTGGCAATGATCTCCTCGGTCTGCGCCTCAATCTGCGAAAGAGCCGCTTCCGTTGAGTCGTACTGACCCTGAGCGATTGCCAGCTTGTCATCCTGTTCTCTCAGCTTAACCTTTGAGGTGTCGATCGTGTGAAGCCAAAGTCCGATTTCAAGCTCCCTCTTGTCCTTGGCAAGAACAAGAAATTTCTGCGCCTTTTCGCTCTGCGTTTTGAGCGGACCGACGCGGCTTTCAAGCTCGGAAAGAATATCTCTCAGACGAACAAGGTTCTCTTCCGCCTGATCAAGCTTTCTGTTGGCATCGTTTCGGCGGTATCTGTAATGGGAAATTCCTGCCGCCTCTTCGAGCATATCGCGCCGCTGACCCGATTTTGATGAAATGAGGTCGGCGATTCTGCCCTGACTGACAAGGGAATAGCCGTCACGACCGAGACCCGTATCCATAAAAAGCTCGTGTATGTCGCGTAGTCTGACTACCTGACCGTTGAGCATATATTCACTCTCGCCCGAACGGTAGTAGCGGCGTGTTACCGACACCTCGTCCTTATCGCTGTTGAGCGTTCTGTCCGTGTTGTCCAGGCGCAGCGTAACCTCGGCAAAGCCCAAAGGCTTTCTGACCTTTGTGCCGCCGAAAATGACGTCTTCCATTTTTGAGCCGCGCAGGTTCTTCGTCGATTGCTCGCCGAGAACCCACCTGACGGCGTCGGCAATATTACTTTTGCCTGAACCGTTGGGACCGACAACGGCGGTCATTCCGTGGTTGAAATTGAACACCGTTTTATCGGGGAAGGACTTGAAGCCCTGCATTTCGAGCGCTTTTAATCTCATAATTCTTCGTTCCTTAATATGTAAACTTTGTACTTTTGAATTTTGCTGTCGCCTTTTACCTTGGCGTTATAGCCCAGCTCACTGAGCTTTTGTATGTTTATTTTCTTCTGTCCCGTCATTTTGGAAACAGCGTCCGGCGAAACCGAAACCGTAATATCGCCCTGCGGTATTCCGTTATGTTCTATGAACTCAACCGCACGCTTGAAATAAATTTCTCCCTCGCACAGCTCCTTGAACGCAGGGTGATAGGCTCCCGCAACGTAGTCCGCTTCCACTCCGCCGCCCGAATGAAGACCCGTTCTGATGACGGTTATCTTCGCCTCGTCAAACATCAGAAGAAGCTCCGCACAGAGCTTTGCCGCCGAATCAACCGTCTGCGGCACATACTCTCCGCTCTCGTACAGCTCGGCAAGCTCCGTGTTTCTTATCACCACAGTCGGATAAATTCTCACCGTCTGCGGCTGCAAAGCTATTATCTTCCTCGCCGTGTCTATGCTGTCCTCATCGGTCGAGCCGTAAAGCCCCGTCATCATCTGGAGTCCGAGCTCAAAGCCGTAGCTTTTCAGCATTTCGGACGCCCTGACAACATCGGCGGCGGTATGTCCGCGTCGGTTGAGTCGCAGAACCCCGTCGTTCATGCTCTGCGCTCCGAGCTCGACCGCCGTAACGCCGCAGCTTTTCAGTATGCGGCAAATTTCATCGTCTATCGCGTCGGGACGTGTGGAGCACCTTATCCCCTTGAAGCTGCCGTCCTTAACATACCTGTAAGCCGCGTCAAGCAGCCCCGTCATCACCGTTCTGTCAATCGCGGTGAAGCTTCCGCCGAAGAATGCGATTTCTCCTCCGCGGCTGTCGGGATTTTTCATTGCAATCCTGACCGCTTCATCAATGTCGGCAGGCGTTACCTGCCTGCTCTGACCCGATATTGCTCGCTGATTACAAAACGTGCATTGGTGAGGGCAGCCGTTGTGCGGGACAAAGAGTCCGACATTTATGTGTCTCACAGTCCCATGAGCTCCAAGGCTTCCCTTGCAGCCTCCTGCTCGGCGCGCTTCTTGCTTTTGCCGACGCCCCTGCCGATTACGTTTGAATTGAGATGAACCTCAACCTCAAATCTCTTGTCGTGGTCGGGTCCGCTCTCGCCTGCCAGAACATACTCGACAACCTCGCCGGGATTACGCTGAACGACCTCCTGGAGCATTGTTTTGTAATCCTTGACCGAGCGGTGCTTTCTTATCGCTTCGTCGATGTATTTAAGAACAAACTTTTTCGCCTCTTCCATGCCGCCGTCAAGGTAGATCGCGGCGATCACCGCTTCAAAAGCGTCCGCCTGAATCGACGGTCTTTCTCTGCCGCCCGTGACAACCTCGCCCTTGCCGAGCATGAGGTATTTGCCGAGTTGAATTTCACGGGCAAAGGATGCAAGCGATTTTTCACACACCATTGCCGCACGCAGCTTCGTCAAATCTCCCTCGGGAAAATCCGTGTAGTTCATAAAAAAGTTTTCTGCGGTTATAAATCCGAGAACCGAATCGCCGAGAAACTCAAGGCGTTCGTTCGAGCCCTTGCAGGTGCTGTGATTCTCGTTGACATAGGACGAATGGGAAAGTGCGCGAAGCAAAAGCGTCTCGTCCTTAAAAGCATAACCTATCTTCTGTTGAAGCTCTTTAATATCAGGTCTCATATTCACCAAACCTTTCGTTGAAAAAATCAAGACTTCTCCTTGCGAGTGCTTCGTATCTCAATTTTTTATCTCTTATTTTTTCATCGAGCGGCGGCAGGATTCCGAAATTCGCGCCCATCGGCTGGAAATCCGTCACGCTCTCGTTGCTTATATATTTTGAAAGTGCGCCCATCATCGTGAAATCGGGCAAATCGAGCGGAGCCTTACCCTCAAGCCTGTTCGCCATATTGATTCCGGCAAGTATGCCCGACGACGCAGACTCCATGTAGCCCTCAACACCTGTTATCTGTCCCGCAAAATAGAGATTATCACGTTCTCTGAACGAAAAATCCTTGTTCAAATGACGCGGCGAATCAATGAAGGTGTTGCGGTGCATAACTCCGTAGCGCACAAACTCGGCGTTTTTCAGCGCGGGAATCATTGAAAAAACTCTCTTCTGCTCGCCGAACCTGAGGTTTGTCTGGAATCCGACAAGGTTATACATCGTTCCGCTCGCGTCCTCGCGGCGAAGCTGAAGCACGGCCCACGGGCGGTGTCCCGTTCTCGGATCTCTCAGCCCGACGGGCTTCAGCGGACCGAAACGCATTGTGTCGGCACCTCTCGACGCCATAACCTCAATCGGCATACAGCCCTCATAAACGCCCTTTTTCTTGTCAAACGAATGAAGCTCCGCCGACTCGGCGTTGACAAGCTCGTTATAGAAGCTTTCATATTCCTCTTTGTTCATCGGACAGTTGAGGTAATCATCCTCGCCGCCGCGGTTGTAGCGTGACTGGGTAAAGGCGCAGGACTTGTCAATGCTCTCGTCCGTAACTATCGGCGCAGCAGCATCGTAAAAGCTCAGCGAACCGCCGCAAAGCTCCTTTATTTTTTCTGCCAGACTGTCGGAAGCAAGCGGACCTGCGGCAATGATAACGTTGCCGTCGGGAATCTCCGTCACTTCACGGCACTCAACGGTTATAAGCGGATGTGATTTTATTTTTTCCGTTATCATACGGGAAAATTCATCACGGTCAACCGCAAGCGCACCGCCTGCCGGAACACTGCACTTTTTCGCACACTCAACGCAAATCGAACCGAAACGCTCCATCTCCGCCTTGAGAAGTCCCGCCGCGGAACCGATGCGCTGTGCCTTGAGCGAATTGGAGCAGACAAGCTCGGCGAGCATATCCGTTTTGTGCGCCGGTGAGTGCTTTTCGGGCTTCATCTCGGCAACTGTTACGGGTATTCCTCTGTTTGCAAGAGCCCACGCCGCCTCGACGCCGGCAAGACCGCCGCCGACAACAAGGACCTTGTTCATTTATTTATCATCCTTTTTTCTGCTTTTTCTTTCAGCCTTGCGCTCATAGCCGCAGTTCTCGTCAAGGCAGACAATCAGTCCGCCTCTGCGCTTGAAGAGCGACTTGCCGCACTTGGGACAGGTCTCGTCCGTCGGCTTATCCCATGTCATAAAATCGCACTCCGGCCAGTTGCCGCAGCCGTAGAACGGGAATCCGCGCTTCGACTTTTTCTCGATAACCTCGCCGCCGCACTTGGGGCACTTTGCGCTTGTCTTTGTAACAAGCGGCTTTGCATTCTTGCACTCCGGGTAGCCGGGACAGGCAAGGAATTTGCCGTATCTGCCGACCTTGATGACCATCATTCTGCCGCACTTTTCGCACGGAATGTCGGTCACGTCCTCGTCAAGCCTTATCTTGACGTCCTTCATTTCCGCCTTGACCTTTTGGAGATTCTTATCAAAGTCGTCATAGAAATCGTGGAGCATGGCGATATAATCTTCCTTGCCCTCGCCGACCTCGTCAAGCTTCGTTTCCATTCCGGCGGTAAATTTCGTGTTCACTATCTTGGAAAACTTTTCCTTGAGAAGCTTGGTTATCGCCTCGCCCAGCTCTGTCGGGTAAAGCTGTTTCTGCTGACGCTTTACATATTCTCGCTTGACAATCGTCGTGATTATCGTTGCATAGGTACTCGGACGTCCGATTCCGTTCTCCTCAAGAGCCTTGATGAGCGACGCTTCCGTATACCTTGCGGGCGGCTGTGTGAAGTGTTGATTTCCCTTGAGATCCTTGAGCTTGAGCTTGTCGCCCGTGTTCAGCTCGGGAAGCTTGCCCTCCGCCTCTGTCTCGTCGTCCGTGCTCTCCTCATAGAGTACGGTGAATCCGTCAAACCTGATGCTGTAGCCGGCGGCGGTGAAGCGGCAGTAGCCGTCAACTCCCTCCGTCACGGCGTCAATCTCCGCCTTGACCGTGTTCTGAACGCATGTCGCCATAAGGCTGGCAACAAAACGCTTCCAGATAAGCGTGTAAAGCTTGTACTGATCCGACGAAAGGCTTGCTCTCACCCTGTCCGGCGTGAGTGCGGGATTTGTCGGTCTTATGGCCTCGTGACCGTCCTGCGCATTGCTTCTCGACTTAAAATAACGCGGCTTGTCGGGGAGATACTTCTCGCCGTAGGTTTGGAGAATAAAGCTGTTTGTTGCGGCTCTTGCCTCCTCGGAAATTCTCAGGGAGTCCGTTCTCATATAGGTTATAAGACCCGTCGTTCCGATGCCTGCGATATCAACGCCCTCGTAAAGCTCCTGGGCGGCGCGCATTGTACGCTGAGCCTGGAAGCCCATACGTCTCGACGCCTCCTGCTGGAGAGTGGAGGTAATAAACGGCGGTGCGGGATTCTTCTTTCTTGTTCCCTTTTTGACCGAAGTGACGCTGTATTTGGCGTTCTCAAGCCTTGCAAGGTATGCGTCCGCCTGATCTTTGTTTGTAATCTTCACCTTGCCTGTCTCGTCGCCGTAGAAGCTTGCGGAGAAGCTCTTGCGATTCGGTGCGGTGAACTTGGCGTCAAGCGTCCAGTACTCCTCGGGAACAAACGCTCTGATCTCGTTCTCACGGTCAACAACAAGTCTGACGGCAACGGACTGAACTCGTCCTGCCGAAAGACCTCTGCGGATCTTCTGGGAAATAAACGGGCTGAGCTTGTAACCGACAAGGCGGTCAAGTATTCTTCGCGCCTGCTGTGCATTGACAAGGTTCATATCTATTGAGCGCGGCGATTTCATCCCGTTCTCAATGCCTGTTTTTGTAATTTCGTTAAAGGTGATTCTGTTGGCTTCGTTCATATCGAGTCCGAGCAATGTTGCAAGGTGCCACGATATCGCCTCTCCCTCACGGTCGGGGTCGGTTGCAAGATAAACACCGTCCGAACGGGCAACCGTTTCCTTCAGCTCCTTGACGAGCTTTTCCTTGCCCTTTATAACGGCATACTTGGGAGCAAAATCATTCTTCACATCGACGCTCAGCTTTGCCGCCGGAAGGTCACGGACGTGACCCATCGAAGCGGTAACATTGTAGCCGTCGCCGAGATATTTTTTTACGGTTTTGACCTTCGTGGGTGACTCCACTATGACAAGTTTCGACATAAATACATCATCCTAATTGTTAAAAAATTATTTTAATCTTTTGTAGTTCTTACCGGCAAGCGGTTCAACAACTCCGAGAAGCTCCAGCTCCGTCATTGCGGAAAGGAAATCGACGGTTGAAAGCTTGGCTTTGAGTATAAGCTCCTCCGCCTGCATCGTCTTTTCCGTAAAAGCCTCGCAGATGAGTCTTGCGTTTTCGCCGATTCCCTGCGGAACCGTCATTTTCGCGTTCTCGATTTCAGGTTCTCCGGTTGCAGCAGGTTTTTCTGCCGACGTCATCGTCAGCTCGGTTTCAATCTTTTCGGCGTCAATAAGCTCCGGAAATCTTGCGGCGTACTCCTCAAGCACATCCATCGCGTTGAACACGGGCTTGGCACCGTCGCGCAGAAGTCTGTTGGTTCCCATATTCATGCTCGACGTTATATCGCCCGGCACGGCAAAAATGTCGCGTCCCTGCTCCGCCGCGTGTTCTGCGGTTCTGAGCGAACCGCTGCGTTCATTTGCTTCAATGACAATCGTTCCGTAGGAAAGACCGGAAATGATCCTGTTCCTGAACGGAAAATTGGATGGGAATGTCGGTGTGTACGGCGGATATTCGGTAACCAGCGCACCGTTTGAAGCAATCTCACGCCTGAGAGGTTCGTTTTCCGGCAGATACCTCGCGCCGAATCCGCAGCCGAGAACCGCAACCGTTTTCGCTCCGACATTGAGAGCACCTCTGTGAGCCGCGGAGTCGATACCCTCGGCAGCTCCGCTGACAATCATCGCACCCGAGCGGCACAGCGAAGCGGAAAGTGCTCCGGCAATTCTTTTGCCGATATCGCTGCCCTTTCTTGCGCCGACAACTGCGATTGAAATTTTGTTTTTCAAACAGTCTAAATCTCCGCGAACATAAAGCACCAGCGGTAAATTAGGCAATTTGAAAAGCATAGACGGGTAATTCCCGTCGCCCGGGGTGACGACTTTCACTCCGCATCTGTCGCAGTCCGACACAATTTTCTCCGCCTTCTCAAGAGATGTTGCCGTAAGATTATTGAGCTGTCCACGGGTAAATATTCCCGAAATTCTCCATTCATATTCACCGGCAAAGTAAAGCGTTTTTGCGTCGCCGAAATACGAGACGATTTCATCGGTTTTGACGCTTCTTGAAATTCCGAGTGCATTCTGCGCCCACACCCAGTAAACTCTGTCGTTCATTTCTTCACCATTTCCCAGATAAGTATTGCCGCCGCCGTCGCGGCATTGAGTGATTCCGCTCTGCCGCCCATCGGTATCGTAACCTTCTTCGAGCAGGCGTTCATGGTTTTCTCCGTCACTCCGTTACCCTCGTTGCCGACAACGCAAACAACTCCAGAGGTCATATCAATCTCGTTTATCTTCTCGCTGTCTCCGTCGGGTGTTGAGGCGAGCGTCAGCATACCTAAGCCGTTCGCCTCTTCAACCGTTTCTGCGGCATCCTCACGGTTGATTATGTCAAGACGGAGAGCCGACCCCATTGACGCTCTGAGAGCCTTGGGGTTGTAGATGTCACAACCGCCGCAGATTATCAGTCCGTCCGCTCCGAGAGCCTCCGCCGTTCGGCTTATCGCTCCGAGATTCGACGGATCCTGAACATCCTCAAGCAAAAGATATTTTCCGTCGGCGCGGAGCCCTTTCTTTTTTTTGCCGTCCTTCGGCATACGGCACAGGCAGAAAATTTCCTGCGTGCTCTGCGTGTCGGAAAGCCTTGACGCAACCTCGGCGGAAATTTCATAGACCTCCCGAGAAGCGGAAATTATCCGCTCGCACCTCTGCGGATATTTCTCCGCAGCTCTGCGGCTGAGGAATGTTCTGAATATTTCCGTCCCGCTTTCGGCGGCATCCGAGCACAGACGTGCGCCCTCAAGGAAGAACATTCCGTTCTCGCGCCGCGCCTTGGCACTGTCGCGAATACTGACGGCAAGCTTAACCTTTTCGTTGTTCTTTGCGGACAGAATATCCACCGGTTTGCCTCCTTTACGGCTTTGTTCCAAAGCCTTTATTTGCGGCTTTTCATCGCAAAATTATGCGGCGAACAGGTGCCGCAAAAAGACAAATTCACGCCCCCTTTATAAAAAGGAGCGTGATAATTATTTATTTAAGTGCTGCCTTAGCCTTTTCCGTAAGAGCCGTGAACGCAGCGGGGTCGGCAATTGCAATCTCCGAAAGCATCTTTCTGTTGAGCTCAATACCTGCCTTGTTGAGACCGTTCATAAAGGTTGAATAGTTCATTCCGTTAAGCTTGCAGGCTGCGGAAATTCTTGTGATCCACAGGCGGCGGAAATCTCTCTTCTTCTGCTTACGTCCGACATAAGCATACTGACCTGATTTCATAACTGCCTGCTTAGCTGTTTTGAAAAGACTTGACTTTGAGCCGTAGTAGCCCTTAGCCATCTTCATTACTTTATTTCTTCTCTTGCGAGACATGGTAGCGCCTTTAATACGAGCCATGGTAACTTACCTCCAATTTAAAATTAACTTCTTAATTATTTGTACGGAATCAAACGCTTGATCTGCTTAACGTTTGTTGTGTCGGCGACAACTGTCTGACGAAGACCTCTCTTACGCTTTGTTGTCTTCTTGTTAAGAATGTGAGACTTGTTAGCATGGCCTCTGATCGGCTTACCGTTCTTAGACATCTTAAAGCGCTTCTTTGCACCGCTGTGAGTTTTGATTTTAGGCATGGTTTTTTCCTCCTTATGAATTACTTAGATGATTTGGCTGCAATAAACATCAGCATCGATCGTCCCTCAAGCTTTGCCGGCTTTTCAACCGTGCCATACTCCTTGACGGCATCCGCAAAATCGCTCATGGTGACAAGACCGTTCTCAGGGTGAGCCATCTCGCGTCCTCTGAAACGGATAGAGACCTTAACACGGTTGCCGCTCTTCAGGAACTTAATCGCCTGATTGGCCTTTGTTTCAAAATCGTGTGTGTCGATATTAAGCGACAGACGAACCTCTTTGACTTCAATGACCCTCTGATTCCTCTTGGCTTCTTTTTCACGCTTTGCCTGTTCAAAGCGATACTTGCCGTAGTCCATAATCTTACAGACAGGCGGCTTTGCCTGCGGCGCGATCTTTACAAGATCGGTGTTTTTCTCTTCCGCAAGACGCATTGCCTCTGCGATGGGCATAACGCCGAGCTGAGTTCCGTCCGAATCAATTACTCTGACTTCCTTGTCGCGGATTTCTTCATTGATCTGAGTTTCTTTCGTACCGATGTTCAAGCACCTCCAAATGCTCAATAATAAAATCAAAGCACGGATGGGAACGAACCTATCCGTGCGCGCAAATCTACCGGGAAAACCCGAAAATTATTGACCGCACGGACAAAACCGTTAAGGTGGGAACGAACCATTCCACTTTGTTGTGTGAGTATTCTATCACCGCTCAAACGTTTTGTCAATAGTTTTTTTAAAATTGCGTAAAATACAGAAACTCACCAAATTATTATCATTCTGTAAATTTTGCAATACTGATTGAATTTTACTGTGATTCGTGTTATTATTGTTATTATTACATTACAAGTAAGGAGGAATTTCCTTGGCAGATGATAAAGAAAGAGAGCTGCCCGACGAGACCCTGCCGAAAGAACCCGAAGAGAAATCCGACGGCTGGGACTGGGATGCGGCTGTTCCGCAGACAGACACAAGCAACATCTCGTTCGACGAGCTCCAGACCGCTGAGGTAAAGTTCAGCGAAACCGCACCCGAAGAGGCGGCGGAACCCGAAGAAAAGGAAGATGAAAAAGAGGAGGAAGCTCCCGAAGAGAAATCCGATGACGACGGACTTTGCATTGTCTGCGGCAAGCCGAGAGGCAACAGTCCGAGCGACCTTTACTGCAATGTGTGCCGTGCAAAGTTCCTGAGAACAAACTACGGCGTCGGTCACATCATTTTGGCTTTCGTTATGGTCATTGTTGCCGCACTCGGCTATTTCATCTTCACCGCAACAGGCACTGTTTCCTACAAGCTTTTCAAAGCCGAGCAGGCATACTCCGAAAAGAGATATGACGATGCACTCGACCTTTGCTCGGAGGTAACGGACACCATCGACAAGCTCAACAGCGGAGTTAATGCCGTTGTCAAGGGCGTCAACTCAAACGCACGCAGTCTTGAGTGGTTCAGCGAGGGCTCAAAGGCCACTCACATAGTCCTTGACTGCTACACCAAAACAATGATGCTCAACCCCAACAATTGCGAAACATATATCACCTCTGTTGAGCAGTATTTTACCGACGCTCAGCTCAATGATCCTAAAAATGCCGACATCAAAAAGCTTTACGAGATCGTCAAGGACGTAAACTCCTTTGCCGACACATTTGTTGAAAAGTGGCAGAGCTTCATTACTCAGACCGAGGACGGAAGCTACACCGCCGATTACGACAATGCAATTAAATATCTTGATTCCGTTGAAACAAAGAACGATATGCAGAAAAGCTATATCGAATACTTTAAATTCTGGACGGCTTACTACGCACAGAAAGACGGCAAAACCGCAGTCGGCTTTATGAAAAACGCTTACGATGCCGCCGGTGATTACGGCTATCTTTATCTGTCGGATTATCTTTCGGTTGCCTGGCAGTATGAGGAATACGACACGGTTATCGCCCTCGCAGACAAAGCCGCGCAGCTCAACGCAAATGACACATCGGCTTACTACTATGCAATCAAGGTTTATGTCAACAGACAGGACTTCGATTCAGCCGATAAGCTTTGCGAGAAGATGAAAGAAGCCAACCCCGATACCCTTGATTATTACAGCACAAAGGCCGAGATTCTCCGCCGCAAGGGCGAGTTTGAGGACGCAGTCGAAATCTGCCGCAAGGGCATCGTTAAGGGCTCCGACCCGGAGGTTTACCGTCAGCAGGCAATCGCATACCTGCTCATGAGCGACAAGGAAAATGCACTTGAAGCAATCAAGCAGTCCTACGAGCTGGCAATGCAGAACACCTCCAACGGAGTTGCGCTCGAAGAGGTAAACACAGTTGCGCTTATCTGCTTTATATGCGGTGACACGGAAACCTACGACGAGATCGTTTCAATGTTTGAGCAGCAGAGCATGGAGCTTGACGACAGCGTCAAGAAATGTATCAAGGGAGATATTACCTTTGAGGATATCTTTATGAAAGGATCGGGTGAAGTATCATGACAGTAATTTATATCATTTCAAAATACATCACCGTTATCGGTTCGATTCTTAAAGGCTTTTGGGAACATCTTTTCTGCCGCATTCTCGGCATTCCCGTTTCGGACGCGCGTTATCTCCAGGCAACCGAGCTTTGCGGTCACGTTGAGCACGACTTTACCAAAACAAAGCCCTCAACGTTTTTCATCAACTATCTTCCCGGTATGATGAACCGTCTGTTCGGCTACGGAATGTTTGCCGGAGGATTCCTCGGTCTGTTCCACCTTCACGTTGACAGCGAATCCATAGCATTTTGGTTCTACGTTGTGCTGTACTACCTCGGAGCTTCCCTCCTGTGCAACAACGCTCCTCTCTTTGAGGACGCGCTCAACAATTGGGATCTCCTCTATGGCAAGGGACAGAAAACAAACATTTTCGCGAAGATATTTGCTTTCATTCCGTCGGTATATTTCCTTGTTTCGGCTTGGCTTGAAAAATATGCCCTGGGTCTTGTAATCTACATTGCAATCACCCTTGTCGGAATATTCGTGTTTTAATTGAATAAACTCAAGGGGCCGTCCCGTGTGTCGGAACAGCCCCTTATTTTTTCCGTAAAATCAGTCTTATGTGCTTGGACAGGCGTTAGTTAAAACGGAACGGGGGTTGTCACAGCCCCCGTTTTTGTTTATGCGTCGGCTTTCGCCCGTTTTTTGTGTTCAACCAAAGGAGCTGTGTCATTTAACACGCAGTCCTCGGTTATCTGCACGCTGACGATTGATTTATCGCTCGGCACAGCGTACATTATCGGCATCAGCAAGCTCTCCATAATCGAACGGAGACCACGCGCACCGGTCTTCTTTTCAAGTGTTTTTTCCGCAATCGCTTTGAGTGCCTCGGGAGTGAAATTCAGCTCCACGCCGTCCATTTCCATAAGTGACTTATACTGCTTTACAATAGCGTTTTTCGGCTCCGTAAGGATACGGACAAGCGCATCTTTATCAAGCTCGCGCAGAGTTGCGATAACGGGAAGTCGTCCCACAAGCTCCGGTATCAGCCCGTACTTTGTGATGTCCTGCTGAACAACCTTGGACATCGCATTTTCAACCGTAAATGCGGTCTTATCCTTTATATCCGCACCGAAACCGAGCGCAGAACCGCCGATTCGCTTTTCAACGATTTTTTCGACTCCGTCAAACGCTCCGCCGCAGATAAACAGGATGTTTGAGGTGTTGACCTGAATGCACTCCTGCTGCGGGTGCTTTCTTCCGCCCTGAGGCGGAACATTTGCAACCGTGCCCTCAACAATCTTCAGCAAAGCCTGCTGAACACCCTCGCCGCTTACATCACGGGTAATGGACGGATTCTCCGACTTTCTCGCTATCTTGTCAATCTCATCGACATAGATAATTCCGCGCTCTGCCTTTTCAATGTCAAAGTCCGCCGCCTGGATAAGACGGAGAAGGATGTTCTCGACGTCCTCACCGACGTAGCCTGCCTCGGTGAGTGTGGTCGCGTCGGCAATGGCAAACGGAACGTCAATGATTTTCGCAAGAGTCTGCGCAAGCATCGTCTTGCCGACGCCCGTCGGTCCGAGAAGCAGAATGTTGCTCTTCTGAATTTCAATATCGGATTCGTCGTGCTTGAACACGCGCTTATAGTGGTTGTATACTGCGACGCTCAGAGCGACCTTGGCGTCGTCCTGACCGATGACATAATCATCAAGACCCTTCTTGATTTCCATCGGAGTCGGAAGCCGAAAGTCCTTTGCCTTTTTCTTCCTGGCTCTGTCCGCCGCCGCTTTTTCATCTGCCATTATTGCACCGCAAAGATCTACGCATTCATTGCAGATGTAGACGCCCGGACCGGCGATTATCTTATCGACCTGCCTGTCATCTTTGCCGCAAAAGGAACAGCGGACACTCTTTTCACGTCTTTCATCATCTCGTGGCATCGTTACACCTCTGATTTATCTTTTGTAAAGAACCTTGTCAACAAGGCCGTAATCCATTGCCTCCTGAGCCGTGAGATAATTGTCACGCTCGGTATCAATCGCGATCTGCTCAATCGGCTTGCCGGTATTTTCGGCAAGAATGCGGTTGAGCTTTTCTCTTGTCTTAAGTATCTGATCGGCAACAATTTTAATTTCTGTAGCCTGACCCTGTGCTCCGCCGAGAGGCTGATGGATCATAATCGTGCTGTTCGGCAGGGCAATTCTCTTGCCCTTGGCTCCTGATGAAAGCAGGAAAGCTCCCATCGAAGCCGCCATACCCATACAAATCGTCGAAACATCGCACTTGATGTACTGCATTGTGTCATAAATCGCAAAGCCTGCCGTAACGGAACCGCCGGGGCTGTTGATATAAAGGCTGATATCCTTATCCGGGTCCTGACCCTCAAGGAAAAGAAGCTGTGCGACAACAAGACTCGCCGTTGCGTCGTTGACCTCGTCGGAAAGAACAATTATTCTGTCGCTGAGAAGTCTTGAAAAAATATCGTATGAACGCTCGCCGCGATTGGTTTGTTCAATAACATAGGGTACCAAAGCCATATTTATTCCTCCATTCGTGTTTTTTCTGTGTTTTTTTCGGTGTCATAATAGTGCAAATGAATGGCAAAAGCCATCCATCCGCTTAAATTATAATCATTTTAAAGTCGAATTATTCAGCGTCTGCCGGCTTTTCTTCTTCCTTCTTTGCCACGGCCTTCTTTGTTGTCTTCTTCGGCTTTTCCGCTACGATAGCCTTAGCGTTTGCAACAAGGAAATCAACGGTCTTCTTGCCGACGACGTCCTTCTTAACATCCTCAACATTAACCCACTTCTTGACCTGCTCAAGCTCAAGCTGATACATATCAGCCATCTCCTGAAGCTTTGCGTCAGCCTCCTCGTCGGTTGCCTCAATCTTCTCAAGCTCGGCAATCTTTTCGACTGCAAGCTGAAGCTTAACCTGCTTAACGGCGTTGTCCCTCATGCTCTCCTTGAACTTGTCTCTGTCCATACCCATATACTGCAGATATGTGTCAAGAGGAATACCCTGCTGTGCAAGTCTGTTCTCGTAGTCCTTTACGTCGTCCTCAAGCTTGCTGTCGTACATAACCTCGGGGATCTCGCCCTCAACGAGATCAACAACCTTTTCAAGAACCGCGCTCTCAAAGCTCCTCTCGACGTCCTCTTTTTTCTTCTCGGAAAGCTCCGCCTTGATCTTCTTCTTGAGCTCTGCAAGAGTATCGACTTCATCGTCAACGTCCTTTGCAAAATCGTCGTCAAGAGCCGGGAGCTCCTTCATCTTGATTTCATGGAGAACAACCTTGAATACAGCGTCTTTGCCTGCAAGCTCGGGAGTGTACTCGGTCGGGAACGTAACATTTACGTCGAACTCGTCGCTGGTCTTGTGACCGACAATCTGCTCCTCAAAGCCGGGGATAAACTGACCCGAACCGAGAGTGAGCTCGTAATTTTCGCCCTTGCCGCCGTCAAAAGCAACACCGTCGACAAAGCCCTCAAAGTCGATAACGGCGATATCGTTCTTCTTTGCCTTTCTGTCATCAACAGTAACAACGCGGGCATTTCTCTCCTGCATTGAAGCAAGCTCTCTCTTTACGTCGTCCGCAACAACGGAAGCATCTTCCTTGTCGGCTTCGATTCCCTTGTAATTTGCGATTGAGATCTCCGGCTTAACGGTAACCTTCATCGTCATTTCGACTCCGTCCTTGCCGATCTTCGTTACATCGAGATCATGGGGAGCGGCAACAGGCTCAATGCCTGCTTCCTTGATGGCGTCGCCGACAGCTTCGGGATATACGATGTCAAGTGCATCCTCATAGAACACGCCCTCACCGTAGAATTTTTCAATCATTTTGAGCGGAGCCTTACCCTTGCGGAAGCCGGGAAGCTGAATTTTATTTTTCTGCTTATTGTAAGCCTTGAGAATAGCCTTGCTGAAGTCCTCGCCGCTTACGGAGACCTCAAGAGTGTAGATGTTTGTTTCTGTCTTGTTAGATGATTTTAACATTAAAAACTTCCTCCTGTGTGGTATTCGGGAGCGTACATACTCCCACAAATACCTATTAACTTTTGTATTATAGCAGATGTTTTCGGCTTTTTCCATACCTTTTTTAAAAATTTTTCCCATTTGAGGAATTATTTTTTTGCCGCACCGCGCAAAAAGTCAAAAAAGGTCGAAGTTAAGTGACCGCTGATTAAAACGAAGTGCAATTATCGGCAAAAATGCTTTTGGCTTTACATATCCCCCGTTTTTTTCGGCAGCGTGTCTTTCAATAGCTTATCTTCTGTCTTTGTGGTATTATTTATCTGCATATTTTGTCGAAAAAAGTCGAAAACTAAAAATCAGAGCCTCAGGTTCCGTAATCAAAAAACAGGCAGGCAACGGTGAAATTGATTTTCATTTGTATGCAATTGCTTATATATTGCTTTCCGTGGTTTTATTTCGGACTTCTGTTTTATCACAGAAGCAATTATGCTTTTTGTCAGATTTTGGAAAAAAATGAATAATTTGCTCGAATCAACTCTTAAAAGGCCGACGTTCCGAAAAACCGTTTTCTGCTTTTTATAATATCTTCAAATAAAGCGGAGGTAAAACCATGGAAGTTGAAATTATTTTAAGATGTCTCGGAATTTGCAGCACATACAGGGGCTATAAAATCGCTCTTCTTGCCGTTCGGCTTGCGCTGGAGGACGAGGATCGGCTCAGCTCCGTTACCAAATCCATCTACGGAGAAATCGCGGCAAGGACAGGCACCACACCGTCGGCGGTTGAGAAAAATCTGAGAACCGTTGTTTTCCGCGCGTGGGAAATCAACCCAAAGGAGCTTGAGCGTATGGCGGGCTATCCCTTGCTGTCTCCCCCGACCGTTTCGGAATTTCTCGATATTCTTTTCACCTACATACAACGCCGCGGCAAGAAGTAAGGATATTGCAAAAGTGCCGCCGCATCAGCGACAGCACCTTTAAGGCAGTTATCTGTTATCAATTTTGTATATTGCGTTTGCAAGGAACTGACCGTTTACAAAATCGCAGCCGTTCGTGATAACAAAATCCTTGTATACCTGAACATAAAGACCCTCGGACATCGTTCCGGGATTGTTTTTCTTTGTCGGATGGGTAAAGCTTGTTGTTCTCGGAGCGGCAGAGCTTGAAACGTGAACCATTGTTGCCGTTGTTCCGTCGTAATCGGAGATGTTGAGGTCGGGGTTGTAGCACTCCATCTCGTATGCCCAGTGGGAATGACCGTTAAAGAAGATAACGTTCTTGTACTTTTCAAGAAGCTTTCGGAAGCGTCTCTCGTCCTTGTTGCCCTTGAAGTACGGAATCGTGTAGAAAAAGCCCCAATCGTTGTAGATATTGCCCTCTCCGAGGAACGGATTGCCCGTGGGAGCATTGAGGAATGTGTGGAAATAGAGGTAAACTCTCTTATCCTTATACTTCTCAAGCATAGACTCAAGCCAATCCTGCTGTTTGTCGGTTACGATCTGAACAAACGGAACATAGGCGTCCTTAATCTGGCTGAAGAAAATGAATACATCTCCATTGGTCTCGTCGCCCGAATATACGAAGTCGTAGCCGTTGTCCGCAACGTCAAGAACACCCGCCGGCTTGTTGTCGGAGAATACGCCGACATTCACATTGTCTTTCCAAGCCTGATAGTCAAACTTATCTCTGCAATCGTGGTTTCCCTTGCATGAGAACACGTTGAAGCTGTGCTGATCGTTGTATTTGCGGAAAGACTCGTAAGACGATGTCTCTCCCTCGTAAGAAAGGTCACCGGAAACGCCGACTATTGCAGCACCCAGATCATCGAGAAAATTAAGAGCGCGCGGATATGAGGTGTCCGACCAATCGTTGCCCTCGTCGTCAAAATATCTGCCGAAGTGTACGTCGCTCAGCGAGCCGAAGCTGTATGTCATATCGCCGTAATCCGGAAGATTCTCTTCGGGTATTTTGTCAACGTCAAGGAGCTGATCCTCATAGTAAAGAAGTATGGTCTGTGCGCCGTCGGGAATTGCAAGGAACGAATTTGTCTCCTTGGTTCCTTCGCCTTTCTTTACGTCAACCGTCGCAAACCGGCTGTAAGGGATTTCCCTGCCGGACGGGGATCTTGTTGACAGCTTTTCACCGTCGGCGTCGCCCCAGTAGAGCTCGTATGTAGCGTCAAAATTTGCTTTTACCGTCGCTGTGCCCTCTGCCGAGCCTGCTTCCTCATTTTCAAACATAAAATTTGCGTTTGCCTTTATTCCGTCGGACGGAAACGGCACGGGAGCAATTATTCCTGCCGAAATGAGAGCAGAAAGAATAAGGGCAATCAGCTTTTGCATAAAATTGATTATCATATCTTTCCTCCTCGGTTTAATTAAGTATACCGTGCGGTATCGAGGTCATTATATCATTCCTTGTGCTTGGAAATCAATACCTTTGACAAAAATCAATCCGAATTTATTTGACAAAAATCAATCCGAATTTATTGCCTTGTATATCTTGACATAAGTGGTACAATTTAAGTACGGTTGAATAAAATTCGCGTCAGCCGTCAAGGAGGTATGATTATGAAAGATTTTTACGACATTGTCAAGTCGCGCAGAAGCGTGAGAAGCTTTAAGCCCGACGCGGTACCCGAGGACAAGCTTGCAAGAATACTCGAAGCGGGCACTTACGCGCCGACCGGCAGGGGCAAGCAATCGCCCCAAATTATAGCTGTAACGGACAAAAACTATCGTGACAGAGTGTCGAAGCTCAACGCAGGTATTCTCGGCACGGACAGCGACCCGTACTACGGCGCACCGGTAATCGTCCTTGTTCTTGCCGACGGAGGTGCCAACACCTTTGTCGAGGACGGAAGCTGTGTGCTTGAAAATCTTATGCTTGCCGCCGCCGCAGAGGATCTCGGCACCGTGTGGATTCACCGCGAGCGCGAAATCTTTGACAGCGACGAGGGCAAAGCTCTTTTGAAGGAATGGGGGCTTCCCGAAACACTCCGCGGAGTGGGTTCCGTCGCCCTCGGCTTCCCGTCCTCGGAGCCCAAGCCTGCGGCACCGCGCAAAAAAGATTACATTAAATATATATAACCGAATTTCACGGTCAAAATGATTACAAATTGTAACTTTTTGTAACTTTTTCAACTTTGTGAAAATCGCACATCTGTTTAATAAAAATAACATCGCATATAGTCGATTACTTACAAAAAAACAGCCTTTTTTTAAGGCTAACAAGCTGATTTCTGCCTCTGTTTTGCGCAAAAAACAGAGGCTTTGTTTGACAATTGTAACCTTTTGTGGTATACTCCTGTCCGTTGTGTAAATAATACCGACAGGAGTTAAATTTATGAAACGATTAGCAAAAAGAATCCTGCCCGTGCTGACGGCATTCATTCTGATAATAACGGCTGCCGCCGTCAACAAGACCGGCTCGCTCAGCGCAACAGGCAGCGATTACAAGTGTACGAGCTCCAAGCTTCAGCAGCTTATTAACGAGTGGGACGGCGTATACTGGACGGGTACGTTCAGAACCGCCACAACCTGCAAGGGCTTTGCCGATATGATGTTCAACGAGCTTTACGGCAACGGCGGCGTCGGCGCGTACAATTCGGGATACTACAGCTACTATGTTCCCGAGCCGAGAAAAGCGGTCGAAATTGCAAAGCTGAGCTCGGCAGGCTACAGTGATTTTTACAGCATTATGCACAAGGCGGCGTCGGGCGACTACATTCAGTGGGCAACGGCATATTCGCAGCATTCGTCAATCTTCCTTTCCTGCGACGAAAACGGCTTCTACGTTTTTGACAGCAACTACGTTGAGCCCTATCTCTGCACCGTTCATTACATCACCTATGAATATATAAGCGACGTCACCTACGGAGTTTCGCTTTACAGATCGACCTCGAGCGAAGCTTATGTCAAGCCGGTTGTCAAAAAGGCTGCGCCGAAGGTTATCCCCTTCGAGTTTGCCGAAAAGAGCGTTGAGCTTTCATATATGGAAAGCTACACACCGACGGTAAACGGCGGCAAAAAAATAGTCAGCTGGGTTTCGTCCGACGACGGTATTGCGCTCGTAAACCGGGACGGTGTTATTGAGGGCATTGCAAGCGGAACCGCAACCATAACGGCAATCAATTCCGAGGGCAAATCCACCCAGATGACCGTCAAGGTCAAGGATACCTCGGTCAGCAGAGTTATTGTCGCACTGCTTGACGGCTTCAAGTCGATGGAGGTCAGCGACCTTATTGTCTAAAGTGAAAATCCGTCGCAAACCGAAAAACAAAACGTAAAGGCAATACCGCACCCCGATTGTGCGATATTGCCTTAAATTTGTCTTATTTTTTTCCGAAACCGGAAATTTTCCCGAAAACTGCTTGAAAGCTTGCGGAAAATATGTTATACTACACATATATATTTATTGGTCAAGGGTTATTGTACCGTTTCGCCGCGAAGCTACGGAGGGAGGGCTTGACAATGACAAGAGGCAGCTGTGACAATCCTATCGGTTCGGTTTTGTTCGACTTCGTTCGGTTCAGATTTGCTCGGTTCGGGTGGTTTGTTCCGTTCGGGTTTGTTCCGTTCGGCGGGAGAATGACGCCCTTTTTTCGGTATGTCAGGTCATATCTCATAAGCATTTCAGAAGCGTATTTCATAAAAATTTCAAAGGTATTTTTGCCGGAGTCGGGGTTGTTTGCGCCCGAGCTTCGGCTTTTTTTGTACGCAAAAGGCGGTGATGCCTTATGGTAATGCAGATGCCGCCCTCCCCTTATTGTAAGGGTAGGGGGCTCGTAGAGCCGGTGGGGATTTGAGTCTGCACACATCTACATCTGAAATCTATCTCGAAGGTGGGGATTTGAGTCTGCCTCCCCTTATTGACAGCATTGCTTGAAGCAAGGGGAGGCTGAAAAGGCTGCCAACTGGAGTCTTGTCAGCCTCCTCTTATTGTAAGGGGAGGTGGCTCGAAGAGCCGGAGGGGATAAGGGACAGTTTGACATTCTTTTATTTAAGGCAACATACACAGCTTTATCCTTAATCTAAGGTTCTATGCATAGCTGTTTTAAATCCCCACCGTCGCTCACGCGACACCTCCCCTTGCTTCAAGGTGAGGCTGAAGATAGATGTTAGATTTTAGATGTCAGATGTTAGATATTGTTTACGGGAAATACAGCGTTTAATTTACAGACGGTCTAAAATCTACAATCTAAAGTCTATCCCGATGTCCACATCGTGCCGAGAAAGTTTGATGAAATTGACTAAGGCAGGAGCCTCCCCTTTTTGTAAGGGTAGGCAGAAAAAGCTACCAACTGGAGTCTTGTCAGCCTCCTCTTATTGTAAGGGGAGGTGGCTCGAAGAGCCGGAGGGGATAAGGGACAGTTTGACATTCTTTTATTTAAGGCAACATACACAGCTTTATCCTTAATCTAAGGTTCTATGCATAGCTGTTTTAAATCCCCACCGTCGCTCACGCGACACCTCCCCTTGCTTCAAGGGGAGGCAGAGAAGGTAGGGCACGATGCCTACTCGACCCAAGAATTTTTGACTAAAAACGTTAAGCTAATGACATTGCCCTCGGGCGAAAACGGTTTCTCTCGGTGCGTCCGCTGCCGACGGTAAAAACAAGCGGACAAATCTACAATATCGGAGGAAAGAATATGATGAAAAAATTATTAAGCGTCCTGCTTGCGATGTGCATGGTGCTCGGCTTTATGCCGACGGTTGCCTTTGCCGAGGACGTCCACACCCACTGCGTCTGCGGCGGCGAAAACAGCGTCGGCGACCATACAACGCACACAGCGGTCACATG
>CAVELL010000034.1:0-17053 GCA_963616775.1 Eggerthellaceae bacterium
GTTTTCATGCCTTTTTGTGCCTTCCGCACAGCGGAAAGGAATGGTCATAACTATGCTTAACAGAGAAAAGCTCTCATCTCTTCTCCCCGACACGGAGGTCACGGTCTTTGACATAACGGATTCAACGAATACTCAGGCAAGGCTGCTCGCACGCAGTCACGGCGGCAACATTCTCGTCGCAGCAAACGCGCAGACAAACGGCAGGGGCAGGCAGGGAAAAAGCTTCTATTCCCCCGCAGAAAGCGGAGTTTACTTTTCGGTCGTTCTGCACCCCGACGGAGAGCTCGCAGACATTGTGAGCATCACCTCCGCCGCAGCGGTTGCCGTTTCCGAGGCAATCGAAGAAATGACTGAGCTGAATCCGCAAATCAAGTGGGTAAACGACATTTATGTCGGCGGCAAAAAGGTCTGCGGAATTTTGGCTCAGTCGGTCGTCGAGAACGGAGAAATCTGCGGCATCGTCGTCGGTATCGGCGTAAACATAAGCACCTCCGTCTTTCCCGACGGACTCGGTGCAACCGCAGGCTCGCTGAACACGGACATTGACAAAAATGTTTTCGTTGCAAAGGTTGCGGAAAGGCTCTTCGCATTCAGCCGCAACACCTCGGACAGGACATACCTTGAATATTACAGAAAAAAATCCTGCGTCATCGGCAGGAAAATCAAGTTTTTTATCAGCAACACGGAGCATCACGGCGAGGCTGTCGGAATCGACGGCAACGCGAATCTGCTTGTGCGCGAAAACGGTGAAATTGTAAAGCTGACGGGCGGAGAAATCACCCTGCGGCTCGACGAATAAAGGGGCTGTCCGCATTTTCACACGACAGCCTCCCGATTGGATATTTATTTCTTTTTTGCTGCGGTCTTTTTAGCCGCGGTTTTCTTTTTCTTCGTTTCCTTTTTATTGTCCGCGGTTTCGTTCACAAGCTTCCTGTAATTTTTATTGAAGCTTCTGTACTCCTTCTTGAGGTCGGCAAGGGAAAGGTAAAGCTCGCCGATCATATCGTTGACTTCGGTAAGCCAACCCTGCAGAACCTCGATTTTATTCTTGGCGTCGCTGATTTGCTTGTTGGTCATATCCGTAACGGATTCGGCAAGCGAACGCGCCGTTTCAACGTAATTCACGGCATATTCATCGGTCTGCTGGGCAAGCATTTCGGCATAGAGCTTTTCCGAATGATTGATTCTGAAATCCTCGAGAACCTGCGCAAGCTCGGCAATCTCCGCGTCCCTTTGAGCAATCTCCGTGCGGAGCGAATCAGCCTGTGTCTGAAGAACCGAAAGCTTCTCCGCTTCCCTCTTTGCAATATTAAGTTTTTTCTGCAAGGCGTTTATTCGGTTCATAACCTCAAAGCAGTCATAACCGCCGACGACCGCCCTTTTCAGAATTACCTCCTGCATTACAGAAACAGCTCCTTAAAATATATATTATTACTCAACGTCGGACGTGCAATGCGGACATTTGACCGCTTCGATGTCAATTTCCGACTTGCAAAACGGGCAGGTCTTGGTTGTGGGAGCAGGCTCCTCCTCGTCCTTCTTACGAACTCTGTCCGAAACATCGTTTATGCTCTTCACAATGACAAAGATAACGAACGCCATGATGAAAAAGTTTATGACTGCCGTTATAAAATTGCCGTAGCTGATTGACGCATCGCCTATCTTAACGGCGAGCGACGAAAAGTCGACCTTGCCGAGAATGATTCCAAGCAGAGGCGTTATGATGTCGCCGACGAGTGAATTGACAATAGCCTGGAACGCACCGCCGATGATAACACCGACTGCAAGGTCGATGACATTGCCTCTCATAATAAACTTCTTAAATTCCGCAATAAATCCTTTTTCTTTCGACATAAACAAACCACCTTTTGCAATATTTATTTAATTTTAACATATTAAAATATCAAATGCAAGATTTTTTAACAACAAATCGAACTATTGCATTTTTTCACGCCGTGAGATATAATGAAAGCGCACTGATTAAAGGAGCGCGAATATTATGTCTGAGTTTATGGGCAAAAACTTTCTGTTATACGGCGACACGGCGAAAAAGCTGTTTTTCGGCGCAGCCGAGCAGATGCCGATTTTCGACTGGCATTGCCACCTTTCACCGAAAGAGATATACGAAAACAAGCAGCCGGCCGACATTGCGGAGCTTTGGCTCGGAGGCGACCACTACAAATGGCGCGCAATGAGAAGCTTCGGCATTGAGGAAAAATACATAACCGGCGACGCTTCGGGATACGAAAAGTTCAAGGCGTGGGCGAGGGTTATTCCCTACTGCGTCGGCAATCCGCTTTACCATTGGACTCATCTTGAGCTTCAGCGGTATTTCGGAATCTGTGAAACACTCAGCGAAAGCACCTGCGACAAAATATGGAAAGAAGCAAACGAAAAAATTGCTTCCGGCGGATTCACTCCGCGCGAGCTTATCGAAGGCTCGAGGGTTGTCTGCCTTTGCACAACGGACGATGCCGCCGACACGCTCGAATATCACCGTCTGATAGCGCAGGACAAGAGCTTCAAATGCAAGGTTCTTCCCGCCTTTCGCCCCGATAAGGCTCTCAACATCGAACAGCCGACATTCGTTCCGTGGCTCGGCGAGCTCGAAAAAATCTGCGGTAAAAAGATTGACAGCTACAAAAAGCTGACCTGCGTGATGAGGGAAAGGATAGACTTTTTCGCTCAAAACGGCTGTCTTGCGAGTGACCACTCATTCGGATATATGCCCTATGTCAGGGCGACTGACGGTGAGCTTGAAAAGATATTCCGAAAGGCACTGAACGGAGAGGCTCTGAGCGTTTCCGACTGCGACAAGTACCGCACGGAGCTGTTCGGCTTCCTTGCCCGCGAGTATGCCTCACACAGTTGGGGCTGTGAAATCCACCTCGGAGCAATGCGCAACAACAACACTAAAATGTTTAAAAAAACCGGTCCCGACACGGGCTTTGATTCAATCGGCGACACAAGCCTTGCGTTCGGACTTTCCCGTATGCTCGATTCTCTGGACAAGGAGGACTGCCTGCCCAAAACAATACTTTTTGCACTCAATCCCAAGGACAACTATGTTCTCGGCGCAATGCTCGGCAACTTTCAGAACAGCGACGCCGCTTCAAAGCTTCAGCTCGGTTCGGCGTGGTGGTTCAACGATAACATCGACGGTATACGCGAACAGCTAAAGACCTTCGCTAACCTCGGAGTTCTCGGAAAATTTGTCGGTATGGTCACGGACTCCAGAAGCTTTTTATCCTATCCGCGCCACGAATATTTCCGCCGAATACTCTGCGGACTGCTCGGCGATTGGGTGGACAAGGGACTGTATCCCAGCTCTGAACTTCTGCCCGAAATTGTCCGCGACATTTCATTCAATAACTCTTCAAAATATTTCGGACTTGAGTAAAATCAAAAAACGGAGGACTTTTATGAAAAAAATCATTTCACTTGTGCTCAGCGTGATAATTGCTTTTTCAAGCTGCGTCGGAAGCTCTGCCTTAAGCTCTGAAAGAAAAGACAAGCTCGTTTACGGTGCCGATGAGTTCGGCGGCAAAATCGTGAGCGTATTTTCACGCGTTTTCAACAGGATTTTCGGAACGGACGAGGGCGACATTGACACGGCGGCAGAAAACGAAAAGGCTTGGGAGGAAATTGACAAAAATTTTGTTCTCGAAAATGTCGAAAGTACGCTTGAGACCGAGACATGGGTTATGAACGAATTGACCTTCATAAGCGAAAAGTCGTATAGCGACAATTTTAACGACGCGGACATTGATTTGATTCTTTCCGGAAACGGCAGACGTTATACCGTGCCGGGCTTCTGGTACGGCGGCAACACATGGAAGATTCGATTTGTTTGCCCATCCGCCGGAACGTGGTACTATCAAACGGTCTGCACGGACACAGGCAACACAAAGCTTCACAACCGTACCGGAAAGGTCGTTTGCAAAGCCTACTCGGGCGACCGCGAAATCTACAAAAACGGCTTTATAACTACTGACTACGGAAAAAAGTATTTTACTTATGATAACGGCACACCGTTTTTGTATCTCGGCGACACACACTGGAGTCTCGGCGATGAAACTCAAGATATGGTAAAAACTATTTGCGAAACAAGGTATGCGCAGGGCTTTACTGTTTTTCAGTCCGAGCCGATCGGCGCAAAATTTCATCTTGAAAACGGCGTTACCGAGGATGACATGGCAGGCTTTGCCGACTATGACGCAAAATTCAAAACAATTGCAGAAAACGGTTTTGTTCATGCGAATGCCGAATTTTTCTACCCGTCGGATATGAATACTCTTATTTCAACCTTCGGCGGCTACAGCAAAGAATATACGGAAATAAAAATCGGCAGGGAAAAGGTAAAATTTTACGATTTGAGCGACGGCGTTAAAGAGTATCTCGAAAAGCTGACCCGTTATTGGGTTGCAAGATATTCCGCATTCCCCGTTCTTTGGACATTGGGTCAGGAGGTCGATAACGACTTCTATTGGTCAGCCGACAACCACGCGGACTGGGGTTATGTTAATAATCCTTACAAGCTCGTTGCCGAATATATTGACAAGTATGATTGTTATGATCATCCCATTTCCGCCCACCAGGAAAACACCGGTGCAACCTCCGCTTACGGTTCGGGAGAGGGCACAACGGATAAATGCAAGGTATATAACAAAAAGGTTCCCTCTTCCGCATTCCGCGATATTAAAGCTCACACATGGTATGCGGCACAGTGGACTCCGTCAAAGACATCTCAGCTTGATTTCGGCGTTACAAAGGATTATTGGTTCAACTCGCAGGGAAAACCCGTCGTAAACTATGAGGGTGCCTATTGCGGACTTTGGACAAAGAATTTCGGAAGCCGTATGCAGGGCTGGTGCGCCTATCTCAACGGAATGTACGGCTACGGCTGGGGCGGACACGATACATGGAGCTATACAAATATCTATGACGAGGAGAACACATCGACAGACGGCGTCGATACAATAACCTCTCAGGAGAAAATTGACGCAACATGGCTCGATTCGCTTGCATACGAAAGCGGATTTCAATGCGGATATATGATAAATTTCTTCAAAAATACCGAATGGTATAATCTGATTCCGAGATTCAACAATAAGTCGTATTTCGTTCCGTCAAGAAATGTTCTGTATTCATACGCAAGCAATTCCGACAACAGCGAGATTGTGGTGTACTTCTATTCTTTCAGCGACGGCTCTGTCGGACAGATCCCCAACTCCGGCTCCTTCAGCGGAACCGCTACCGGAACCGTCGGAAATCTTGAAAGAAAGCAGACCTACAACTACAAGTGGTTCAATCCCCTCACGGGCGAATATACCGAGGAAGGCAGCTTTGTTTCATCACTCGCCGGAACATATTATATAGGAAAAAAGGCAAGCTGCGATATGGTTCTCTATATCGAAAAGCAATAATATATTTCAATTTATCATTATAGCCTCAAGCAAATGGGCTGTCGTTATCAACCGACGACAGCCCATTTGTTATTTGTTTATTCTTTTGTCGGCTTTCTGTGCCCTCTTTGTAAACGAATTGTTCTTCCACCACGACCACAGCGCACCGATCATGACAAGAGCGCAGGATGCGAAAACCGCAAACGAATCGGCGTCCGTTTCTCCGTTCCTTATTCTCAGCGTCACAATCGCCTGATTGACGAATGCGAGAAGAAGTATTCCCGTGCGCGTCCACACCTCGACGGTAACGCCTTTCAGGTTCAGTCTGTTCATTCTATCTCCTTTCGCAGCTCATCTATCCTGTGATGAGCCGACTTGACCGAGCTTTCGACAATGAACATCCTTTCTATTAAGTTATTGTGCTTCGACACCTTCTTTTCAAGCTGTTCGATTCTGTAAAGAGAGAGCTTGTTTGCCGCCAAAATGCCACCGAGCGTCCCGACAAGCGTTCCCGCAAAGGCAATGAGTGAAACTGCAATTTCAGTCAAGAGCTCACCCTCCGACACATTGTTTTCAACACGCAAGGATTTTCTAAATATATATTCATCACTTTTTTCATCTATACGCAGCCTCTTTTAAATCAGTATTCAAAGCACTTATCCATTTTAGTGTATTCGCCCAGCGGATAAACAACCGTCTGCACGGGAATCTCGTCGCCGATGTAATCGGAAGCCAGTCCTGTCGGACGCGTCACCTCCACAGGCTTCGCCGAATCGCTCGGAACTCCGCAAAGCGTGACTGAAAACGCGCTGACCTTTGCCGCACCCGCAACGGACGAGCCGAACATAAGGCAAAACATCAATTCTCCGCAGAACTTGCTGTCGTCCGAAAAATTGTAGCTTGTGTAATAACCCTGAAGCACGCTTGAAATCGGGATAATGTGACTTCCCGCGCCGAGCGTCAGCTGCTGAGAGAAAGAAGTCGCCGCCTTTCTGTTTTCAAGCATCTGCTCGGGCGAAAGTCCCTGATACAGTGCCGGATTTACCGTCACCGTGCATTCGGACAAAACATCAAGCTGAACATAACCGTTGAGCGAAATATTGTACGGCGAATCAAGCTCCGTTTCGTATGCCGATATCGCCATTTTTTCAAGAGAAGAGGTCGAATTGATTGTAAACACATCACTGTCGACGCTCTTACGCCACGAAATATGCTTAATAAACGGCTGCGGCTTTCTTTTCGGCAGGTATCTGCTGTTCCTTGCCATAACGGAAACCGCGTTGCCGATAAACTCCGAATACTTTGTTATACAGTAATCCGTGAAGGCTCCGCCGTAAAGATTCGACGTCCATACAAGCTCGCAGGCGTTCACTCCGTATTTATCCGCCGAATAGTTGCAAAAGCTCGGATTGTACGATGCGGCAAGCACTGCCTTGTCCGTATAATCGGTGTAATCATAGTCAAAATTGAAGTTGTTGGCGAGATCCGCCAGCGCAGCCGCACAGCCCGCATGATATCGCGGATAGTAAATTGTTCTGCCCGCATAAATCAAATTGCTTGAGTGAAACTGCATCACGGCGCAAAGCTTGTCATTTTTAAGCGATTCAAGCAGGGTCATCAAAAGCTTTGTCTCCGTCTGATCCCCTGCCGCAGAACCCTTGACCGTCGAGGTGCACTCGTCCCAGCCGTAAGGGAAGTTTATCCTGACGTTCACGCCGTTGGCATTGTATGCGGAGCTCGTGGAAATCGCATAGGGTATCGCTATCGGAACAACAACAAATTTAACATTATCTCGGAGATATCCGAGGGTTTCATCTTCGTCGCAGCTGCGGCACAGCATATTGAAAAAATGCGACAAAGCAAGAATTGCACCCCTCTCTCCGCCGTTCATTCCGCTGAGCAGAACCATCGTTTTGTCGTACCTTGACGGTGTAAACGAATAGCTGTAAATCTTGTTCGTTCCGTTTGTGTCCGAGCCGAGCTCCTCGCGTATTACATACTCCGGAAAATCATTTACAAGCTTGTTGAATACAAAATCAAGATAAAGCTCGTATGAAACGCTTCCGTTTGCCAGCGTGCGCACCTCATCCGTCACCTCGAATGCTTCCGGCTTGAACCAATCCGGCGGCAGAGACACAATGGCGGATTTGCCGCCATTGCCGAGCTTCGCAATTTCCTCGGACACTCTTTCGGAAAGCCTTTTTGTGTATTCTTCGGCGTACTTTTTCAACTCCTTTATCGCGTCCATGACAAGAGCACTGTCCTCTTCAACCCATTCGCCTGCGTTCTCCACGCCCTCCTCAACGCGGTGCGCGACCGTGTTCGTGGTTATAAGCACATTGCTGTCGTTCACGCCGAACACGCCGATGCGCAGTATTCCCTCCTTTTCAATGCAGACCGACGGTATAACGCAGGTGTCGTCCTCAATCGGTACGCGGTAGTTATCCTCATTGTTTATCGAAAACACCGCGGTCTTGACAAAGCCGTCCCACTTATCGTCAAAGGTGAAGCTGCATGCGTCGTAATTGATGCTTCCTCCCGTCGTGAAGCAGTCCTCCGTGATTTTCAGCTTGTTGTTTTCAGCAGAAAGCTTAATATAATTCATCAGTTTTTTTCTCCTTGTTATAGTAATTTTTTAATTTTTTTCCTATTGAGACCGCGTCGCGCTTCTGGTCGTAAAAGACCGTAAGCTTCCGCTTGACCTCGTAGGTTTTCAGGTAGTTTCCCGACCTGTACGCTTCCTTGAGTATCTCTCTGTATTTTTTGATAAGGCTGTCAAGCTGCTCCGCAGCTTCAAGATATTCGTCGCCGAGCTGTTCTAAGGTTTTCGGCACAGGTAGACACCCTTTCCGTTCTTAAAATTCATTTCGATCTCCGCGCCGAAAAGAACCGAATATCTCATCACCGTCGTAAACGACGGCATTTTTCTGCCCGTCTCAATGTCCGAAAGCTCCCTCGGAGTGATTTTCAGGTTTGCCGCAAGCTTCTTCTCATCGAGCGCAAAGGACAGACGGAGATTTCTCAGTCGAGCGCAAAATTCACGTGCGTTGCTGTTTCTCGCCGCGCATATTTTTTCAAGCTCGCCGACGCGCAGCGGCACCTCGTATGCGCTGAGTATGTCGTTCTGATACTCTATGAGCGGAGTCATCAGCCGTATTATGGTTTCGTTGGCTCTTGACAGCGTACCGTGGACGTTTGCCTGCGAAACCTCCAGCTCACGGCTGATGGCGACCGTATTCATTCCGTCATAAAGGTACAGCTTGATGACGCGCCGCTGCGGCTCGGTCAGTTCCTTTTCGATTATGTTCTCAACGAGCTTCGACATTGTGATGTCGCGTATTCTGAAAACAAAGTCGTCCAAGGATTCCAGAGCCTCCTTTTCGGAAAGTCCGCTCAGTCTCATACATCTCAGCGCGGTTTCAGCCTCCTCAACAGAGATAAGTTTTTCAGAAATGTTGTGCATTTTTCAACCTCCCGTACATTTTTTCATCGGTACCGCAACCGACACACACATAATAAATCCCAAAAAAGCTTTTTACGAAACAATGGCTTTTTTCGGAAATTTCTGCCCTTTAGCGACAAAAAAAGACTGCCCGATCGAAACCGAGCAGTCTTTTTTTGATTCCGTTACTGTGCAATCCGCACTCCTCAATTATGCGGTATTGCCTTAGATTTTTTCCATTTCTTCGGCGATTTGCTTTTCGCCGTAACGCATAGCCTCAAGCGTCTTTTCCCAAAGTGTCTCAAGCTCCCAGCCGAGCATAGCCGCACCCTTTTCTATGACCTCGCGCGAGCAGCCTGCGGCAAACTTCTTGTCCTTATATTTCTTCTTGAGGCTCTTGACCTCCATATCCTCAACGCTCTTTGACGGTCTCATAAGTGCCGCCGCGCCGATAAGTCCCGTGAGCTCGTCCGTTGCGTAAAGCACCTTTTCCATTTCGTGTTCAGGCTTGACATCGACTGTCAGCTCATATCCGTGGGAGCAAACAGCGTGAATCATATCCTCGCCGACGCCTGCCTCGCGAAGAAGCTCGGGAGCCTTGATACAATGCTCGTCGGGATACTGTTCAAAATCTATGTCGTGGAGCAGACCCACAATGCCCCAAAAGTCGGCATCATCAGCATAACCGAGATCGTTGGCAAACCATCTCATAACGCCCTCGACGGTCAAGCCGTGCTGAATGTGGAATCTCTCGCTGTTGTACTTTTTCAGAAGAGCAAAGGCTTCTTCCCTTGTGATATTGCTTTTCATTATGAACACCTCTTAGAAAATATTGATAAGCAATGCTTTTGTCATATTATATACCATTGCGATAAGCTTTTGCAAGCCGAGCGACGGCACGCACGAATTGATAAGCGAAAGAAGAAAATCAGGCTGTGCGCCGCTGTTTACAACGGGATTATTTGCGTCATATTCGACCTTATCGCCGTTCATTACCGTGAAATCAAAGGTTCGCGAACCGACGGGTGTAACAGCACCGACGAGGACGTAATTTACCGTGATCTCTGTTTTCACTCCCGAAGCTTTGGGCACATTACCCTTGAACGGAATTTCAACGCTTCCGCCAACGGGAACCTCCTTCATAAAGGTGCTGTCAAAGTCCAACTTCATTTCTCTGCACGAAACCGATACGATTCTCAGCTTGTATTTTTTTGAGCAGTTTTCAACCGTGAGCGCATTGTCCTTGTCCGAAACATAACCCTCGACGCTGTTGTTGAATTTTGCAAAAACCGCCTGACATCTGTTCGTATCCGCGTGGAACTGCGGAAATTCGCTGTAAGTGTGAACGTCTATCCTTTCGTCCGTATACATGAGCGTGGTAATCAAATCGGTATTGTAGTCGCTCTTTATCGTCATTCCGTGATAGAAGCCGTCAACAAACCATGTGTACTCGGGCAGATAGCAGGTGGAGGCGTCCACCTCCATCGACGGGGAAAGGTGGTTGTGCGTCTTATCGTTACATTCCGTGCCGCGAACGGTATAGCCGTCATTAAATCTCTTGCCGTAGTCGGCGCAGGTCGCACCGGTTGCGGACGGAGCGGAAATTATCGCGTCACCCGTCGTTTTATACCCGATTATATCGCGGTTGCCCGTTCCGGCGATTATGTAGACATTTATTCCCGCGTCCACGCACGCCTGAAGCTTCCGAGTCATTGATGGGTAAATCTCGTGGTGAAATCTGTCGCTTTTCTGTATCAAAGCGGCGGACTCCTCGGAATCGAGACAGCCGTCGCGCACCTTATCATACTCCTCGGCAGGCACAAAATCCCACATACTTCCCCAGTAACCCATTATGTACCGCACGTATGGGAGGAAATAGAACAGAATATCATCAACAAATGCAAGATTTTCGTCAGCCAGCAGCCAATGATAATCGTTCTCAAACATCATTCCGTTTTCAATGAAATACAAAAGATTCTCTTCATCGAATTTTATATCACCCGTGAAGAAGCCGTAAGCAACCGGCGAGCCCCCTATTGCGGGCACTGTCAGCAAAACATTATTCAGCCTGTCGGCTTTCTTTTCGCCGTAAATATTGAGAAATGCTGCTCCGATCTGACCGCCGTGGCTCACGCAGTAGAGGTTGACCTTCTCCGCGCCTGTGTATTCAAGTACGCTGTCAATGTATTTGTCCAGGTCTGCGGCGCATTTTTCAACATTCATACGGAAATCCGTGCTGAAGTTGAAAATATAATCGTTCCAATCGTCGCCGATGTAGCTGCCGTACATTCCCATAATCTCCTGCTCGTACATAAACCTGCCGTCCTCGTTGGCAAGCAAATATGTATTGCTTGAATCCGCGGCAGTCGAGGTGTAGGTCGAGACATCGTAAACACTCGTTCCGTCGGGATTGCAGCGCATAAGCTCAAACATTTCCGCAAATTCTGTGCCGACTGTGTCCGCGATATATTTTGCGTTGCCCTTAGTCAGCTCTCCGATGCCCTTCGCAAGATCGACCGAACGTGCAAGAACGCGCTTGAAAATAAGCTTTGTGTCTATTCCCCAAACATGAGTCTTTGTTCCGTCATCGTTTCGGATACACAGACCCGACGAGGAATAACCCGGAACAATGATTATGGGGTAAAATTCCTCGCGCTCCGCCCGAACGGCAAAAGTCTGCACATTCAGGGTCAAAGCCGTTACAACACTGAGAAAAACCGCAATAATTTTTTTCAAAATAAACCTCTCCCGTGTCCGTTTTTCTTTCATTATATCATCCGAACGGAATTGTTGCAATATACGATACCGGCGATAATGTAAAACACGACTGCCGATAATATAAAGAATAATTCAACCTATTTCCCTGAAATAAATTGTTTTTGTTAATTCTGCTCGTTTTGTGTATTTGTGATTTGCGGACTGTTACCATACATAAAACCTTCAGCCGCAAAATACAGTCACCTATCCTCTCCCGCGCGGATTGGCGACGTCGGCTTAATAAAATCCGTAAAAATACAGCCTTCGCGGATTAAGGCAGCACCGCACAATTGAGGTGTGCGGTATTGCCTTGATATCCGCAAGGCTGCAATGCTTTATTCAATTTTATGAAAGCCTGTGAATAAAGAGACCGCTCATAAGCTTGGGCTCAAACCATGTGGATTTCGGCGGCATAATCTTGCCCGCGTCGGCGATATCCATAAGGTCGTCAAGCGTTGTCGGATACATCGAAAACGCAATTTTCATATCCGTATCCACTCTTCTCTCCAGCTCGCCGAGTCCGCGGATTCCGCCGATGAAGTCGATTCTTTCGTCGGTACGCGGATCGTCAATTCCGAAGATCGGAGAAATTACATTGTTCTGAAGAATTGAAACATCGAGCCGACCAACCGGATCGTCGGCGTCAAAAGTACCGTCCTTTGCGGTCAGCTTGTACCAAACCGAATCAAGGAGCATACCGAACGTGTGCTTCGTCTCAGGCTTGTAAGCTTCCTTTCCGTAAGTCTCAACATCCATAACCTCGCCGATTTTTGCAAGGAACTGCTCGCTTGAATACCCGTTGAGATCCTTCATAACGCGGTTGTAGTCCATAATTTCAAGCTCATCGGTCGGGAAGAGAACCGCAAGGAAGAAGTTGAACTCCTCTTCGCCCGTATAGTCCGGATTCTGCTCACGGCGCTTTTTGCCCACCTTGACGGCAGAAGCCGCTCTGTGGTGACCGTCGGCGATATAGAGCGAATCAACGGAAGCGAACCTGTCCGTTACAGCCTTGACCGTTTCGGGGCAGTCGATTACCCACACCGTGTTCTGCACTCCCTCGGAGACAAAGTCATAAACGGGAGCGTGAGCCGCTTTCCAATCCTCAACGGTCTTGCTGATGAACGCATCGGGACGGTATGTGAGGAAAATCGGACCTGTGTTTGCGTCGCAGTAATCAACGTGGTTGATTCTGTCGGCTTCCTTATCGGCTCTTGTGAGCTCGTGCTTTTTGATAACGTTGTTTATATAGTCGTCGATTGCGGTACAGCCGACAAGACCGGTCTGGCTTCTGCCGTTCATTATCTGACGGTAAATGTAGATACACGGTGCTTCGTCCTGCTTACATACACCGTCGGCAACAAGCTTGTCAAGGTTTTCCCTTGCCTTGAGGTAAACCCTTTCGTCATAGAGGTCAATCGACGGGTCGAGGTCAACCTCTGCCTTATCAACATGAAGAAAAGAATAAGGGTTTCCCTTTACCGTTTCTCTTGCTTCGTCACTGTTCATAACGTCATACGGCAGAGCCGCAACATCTTTGGCTCTTTCCGGTATCGGTCTGATAGCCTTAAAAGGTCTGAAAGCTGCCATTGGGATCACTTCTCCTTTTGTTTTATGCTGTAATTTTACTATATGTGTTGTTTGTTTGTCAATATTTTCATCAAAGAAACGGCTCTGTCGGATCCGATCGTATTCAGAGACGGCAAGTGTTTTCTTTTTGAAAAATTATCATCGGCATAAAGTAAAAGCTATAATTCACAATCGGCTTTAATGTCGGCTGAAATGTGTATTATAGCTTTTATTGCTGTTTTATTCTCCGGTCTGCGCTGAATGCGGCAATCCGATGAGTTTATTCGCAGCCGAGGAGCCATTCCAGGCTGACGTTAAGTGAATCTGCGATTGCTTTAAGCTCGTAATCGGAAACTCCTCTGAGCTGACCCTCAAGCTTTGACAAGCCCGATGCGTTGAGGTCAATTCCCCTTATCTGAAGCTGTGCAAGAAGATCCTTCTGCTTCATTCCGATTGCTTTTCTCTGTTGTTCAACCTTGGCGCCGATAATGTTCATGTCGCCGAGCGCCTGCTTTCTTGTTCTCATATTTTTCCTCCTATTTGCAATGCAAAATAACTAATGTTACACAGTAATAATATCATATCGACAGGCTAAAAACAATGTTTTAAGAGTAATACAACACTTTTTATGCATTTGGAGACTTGCGTCTTTATCATCGAACGTTATTTTATGCATTTTTACAATATTTGATACTTTTTTTGTCTTTTTGTTATATAAATAACATAACAAATTAGCTCTTTTCGGGATTGAAAAAGCTGATTTATGATGTTATAATACGATTATTATCAGTAAGGCGGTGTGAAAATGAACGATATGAAGCAAAGAAACCTGACAATGCTTACCGATTTTTACGAAATAACCATGGCGAACGGTTATTTTCTCAACGGAAAGGGAGACACGACGGCTCAGTTTGATATGTTCTTCCGAACGATTCCCGACAACGGCGGCTTTGCCATTATGGCAGGTGTCGAACAGCTCGTTGAGTACCTTGAAAATCTCAGATTTGCGGACAAGGATATCGAATATCTCAGGGGCAGAGGCTTCTGTGAGGAATTTCTCGAATATCTCAAAAGCTTTGAATTTAAGTGTGATGTTTACAGTGTTCCCGAAGGAACCCCGATATTCCCGCGCGAGCCGATTGTAACCGTCAAGGGACCGGTTATGCAGGCACAGTTCATTGAAACGATGGTTCTTTTGGCGATAAATCACCAGAGCCTTATTGCGACAAAGACAAACCGAATCATTCGCGCGGCTCAGGGTCGCCCGATTATGGAGTTCGGTTCACGGCGCGCTCAGGGCTTTGACGGCGCGGTGTACGGAGCAAGGGCGGCATATATCGCAGGCTGCGCAGGTACCGCCTGTACCATCGTTGACCGTGAGTTCGGTGTTCCCGCTCTCGGCACAATGGCGCACAGCTGGGTTCAGCTTTTTGATTCCGAGCTTGAAGCCTTTTGTGCTTACGCAAGAACCTATCCCGATGACTGCACCCTGCTTGTTGACACCTACAACGTCCTCAAGTCGGGTATACCGAATGCGATAGAGGCGTTCAAGCGCGAGGTTCTTCCGCGCGGCTTCCGTCCCAAGGGAATCCGTATCGACAGCGGCGACATAACCTATCTTTCAAAAAAAGCGCGTCAAATGCTCGACGACGCAGGCTTTGAGGATGTCAAGATTGTCGCTTCAAACTCACTTGATGAATATATTATCCGCGATATGCTTCACCAGGGCGCAAGGGTTGATTCGTTCGGCGTCGGAGAAAGGCTCATCACAGCGTCGTCCGCGCCTGTCTTCGACGGAGTTTACAAGCTCTGTGCGGTCGAAAAGGACGGAAAAACGGTACCGAAAATCAAGCTCAGCGAAAATGCGGCAAAGGTTACGACTCCCGGCGCAAAAAAGCTGTGGAGACTTTACGACAATGAGTCGGGCAAGGCTCTTGCCGATGTTATTACTCTTGAGGACGAGACCATTGACGACAGCCACGATTATGAAATCTTCGATCCCGATTACACATGGAAACGCAAGAATGTTTACAACTTCACCGCCCGTCAGCTGCTTCAGCCGCTGTTCATAGGCGGCAAGCGGGTTTACGAATATCAGAATATCGACGACATTAAAAGCTACTGTCTGTCTCAGGTCGATACGCTTTGGGACGAGGTCACAAGATTTGAGAATCCGCATAACTATTATGTTGACCTCTCACAACGTCTTTGGAACATCAAAAACGAGCTTATTACGCAATACAGCAAAAGATAAAGAGGCTGCGGCATTCAACGCAGGCAAAAACATTTTAGGCAATACCGCACACCTCAATTGTGCGGTATTGCCTTCATTATCAGTATAAAACGAAAGCTATAATTCACATTCGACACTTGTTTTGCCGAAACGTGAATTATAGCTTTTATTATTATCCCGTTTCCAATCTAATTGAATGTAATACCCCTTTTGTTTTGCTTGTTAAGTATTGCTTGCTTTGTACAAACAGATTACCGCCAATGTAGAGTAATCCATTAGCTAAAAAACAAAACAAATTATGTGAAATTTAAAGACTTGCACAAATCCAGCCTCCCCTTGATTGAGGTCAAGGGGAGGTGTCTCGAAGAGACGGTGGGGATAAAGAAACAAGTGATTATCAATATTTAAAATGAATCACAGCACGATGTGGTCATCGTGCCCTACGACGAGTTTTGATGAAACCTGATTCGTAGAGTGTGATGCTCACATCATGCCGAGAAAAAATGAATTATGAGAATGTTTATATATGAATGTAAACTCCAATTTCCCTATTTTCCCGTGCGGAAATCAATGCCAAATCCAGCCGAAGAGCAGGATTACAATCAGCCATTGACCGAATGAGTATTTGACGGTGACCTTGCAGGTGTCCTGAACTGTGTTGCCGTTGGAATCGGTGACGGTGCAGGTTATTGTTGCCGTACCTACCAGCATAATCGCCACAAGAATTGCGGACAAGATTTGTTTGACCCTTTTCTTCATAAAATCAATCCTTTCAGAACAGTATTAACTGCTTTTATTTCCAAAAGCCAAGAAGATTTTAACCTATTTCAGGTTAAATGTCGATACCCTGAAACAGGTTAATGTATAATCTCCGAGAGGTGAGATTTATGTACAAAAGAATCCGGGATCTTCGCGAGGATAACGACTTGAATCAGACTCAGGTTGCCAAAATTCTCGGTATGTCTCAGACCGGCTATTCCAAGTACGAGACCGGCGAAAATGATCTGCCCACCTCCGTTTTGATAAAGCTTGCCGACTTTTACAATGTCAGCATCGACTACCTGCTCGGCGTCACCGATGAACGCAAACGCTATCCCTGAAATATTCCGATTCCTTTCCGCGCTAAAAATTTCAACTTTTTTTCATAAAACTATTGCTTTTTTGCTCAAAATATATTAGAATATCTCTCGTTGACATCAGCCTATGTGCTACTGTGGCTCAGTTGGTAGAGCAGCTCATTCGTAATGAGCAGGTCGTCGGTTCGAGTCCGACCAGTAGCTCCAAGCCGCAAGCCCTTGTATATCAACGGCTTGCGGCTTTTTCCATGCCTGATCTGAAGCAGTAAAAAACGGCGATTTTTGCGGTTTTGGGGTTTATTTGGGGTTTATTACTGCAAAAATTATTTTTCGAGGTTTATTTTTCTTAGAATATCCGAGCTTGCAAGCTCGGCAGACTGTGCCGCCCGTTTAAGGTGGCTTTTTGCTTTAACTTTCGATTATTTAAAATGAAAGCCATTATATCGACCCTGAGCAACTCAAAATTTGTACATTAGTCAATGATGTGAGACCAAAAAAATGAAAAAAGAAAAAGAGTTGATTAGAATATGTTTTTCGGGGCAGAGAGAGTGAACGACGGAGCGTAGCGGAGGAG
>CAVELL010000035.1:0-2722 GCA_963616775.1 Eggerthellaceae bacterium
AGCTTAAGATAATGCCGTCTTGTTTTTTTTAGCGGGTCCTTCGCCCCGGATGAGCCCACATCTTTCGGCAGCTCCGCCGACATAGCTTTCAGCATCTTGCTGCATTCCCCGCACTCTGCGCAGTGCTCCTCAACAAGCTTTCTGCTGCTTTCCGAGCAGATATTATCCGAGTAAAGGGGCATAAGATCTCTTATCACATCGCAGTCCTTTTTCATATGATGTCCTCCTTTTCAAGTATTTTTCTAAGCTGCTCTTTTCCTCTGAAAAATGTAACTCTCGCCCAGTTTTCCGACCTGCCGAATATCTCTCCGATGTCAGAAAAGCTCATATCCGTGTGTATTTTCAGCAGAACTATCTCACGATATGGCTCGGGGAGCCGATGAACAGCCTTGTATATCTCCGTTTGGTCCATTCGCCACGAAATATCAGTATTTGCGGGGAGCTCATCGCACTCAGCGTCACATCGCCGCTTTTCTTTTCTCATATGACTGATAAAAAGATTTTTGGCTATGGCACAAAGCCACGTGGTCATTTTCACCCTGCCGTCAAAGCGGTCTGCGTGGGTTATGGCTCTGAGAAAGGTCTCCTGCGTCAGCTCCTCGGAAAGATTTTCGTTCCCGCCGCTCAGACTCATAAGATATTTATACACCCTTTCGGCGTATTCCCTGTAAATTTCGTCCTGCTTCATCGGGTGTCCTCCTTTCCTTTTCATATATTAAACGCAGAAAAACGCCGTTCGTTACAGACTTTTTGTCAAATTATAAATTAAGCGTCTCCCTTTTCGGAAAACGCCTAATCATCAAGAAGATAATGTATCATTTTATCGGGTGCCTCAACAAACTGCTTCGTTATCCTGTAATGCTCGGTGTCACGGTAATCCACCGATGCTATGCCACTTTGGCTCAGCTCATATATATGAGCATCGGGATATGCCATAAGTATGGGCGAATGGGTCGAAATGATAAACTGAGAATCATTCTTCACAAGCTCGTTTATTATCACAAACAGAGACATAAGCCGCATTGGCGAAAGGGCAGCTTCCGGCTCGTCAAGAACATAAAAGCCCCTGCCGCCGAACCTGTTTTTTATTGATAGATTTACAATATAAATGCAACAGCCGAAAAAAATAATGACACATAAAGCAACTCGTGTTATAATGGGAGTAACTACACAACCACAAACAGGAGGAGCAATATGTGTCATTACACTCATTTTAGCACAGAAGAACGGGAGTTGTCAAGAGTTTTGAAAGCCCAAGGGTTAAGCATTCGGGCAATTGCCCGAATGCTTAACCGGTCGCCGTCGTCAGTGAGCCGAGAGTTCCGAAGAAATAGCTATTCAGATGGTACATATGCGGCACATCACGCAGACAAGCTTTATCAAAAACGTAGGAAAAACTGCGGCAGAAAGCCAAAACTCAAAGCCGGTGCTGCTCGTGATTATGTGCTTGAAAAAATGGCTTTGCGGTGGTCTCCCGAACAGATAGCCGGACGAGCCAAGCGTGACAAGAAATCATTCAGCATATCATTTCCAACGATTTATCGTGCAATTGATACCGGCATTTTACCGCCGCAGCTAAAGAAAATCATGCGTTTCAAATGGAAGCATAAGAAATGCAAGGGACAGGACAAGAGGGGTAAAATTCCTGATACCACACCAATCAGCGAACGTCCCGCAGGTGCTGAAAATCGCTCACGATATGGTCATTGGGAAAGTGATACCGTTCTCGGTATGCGTAAAACAGGCTGTTTCGGAACTCATGTTGAACGCAAATCGGGTTATCTGATTGCCTTCAGAATTGATGACAGGCAGGATAATGCTTTTAATACTGTCACAATTAAGGCGTTTTCATTTGTTCCCGATAAGCTCAAAAAGAGCTTTACTGTGGATAATGGCAAGGAATTTGCTGCACACAAAGAATTGTCTGATGCTACCGGAATGAAGGTTTATTTCTGTGACCCTTATTCACCTTGGCAGCGGGGCACGAACGAAAACACTAATGGTCTGCTTCGTCAATTCTTTCCCAAAGGAACGTCCTTTGCCAACATTTCCGATGATGATTTACAGCATATTGTTGATCTCATCAATAATCGTCCTCGTAAACGCCTTGGCTTTCGTACTCCCCTCGAAGTGCTTTATAAATTTTTTTGTTGATTTTGTTGCACTTGACTTGACAATCTATCATTAATAATTATTTATAACGACATCTGCCCCGTCTTCAATAAGACAAAGTTTGTCATAAAGAAGATCAGCCTGAGCAAGCGCATTATTCGATTTGTTCATTTCTGCGGAAAGCTCCGCATACTGCTTCAGATAATCAAGCTCGCTCATATTTCCTGTATCATAAGCAGTTTTAAGAATATCAAGCTTATCCGCAAGCACCGAGTTATACTCCCTGTTGGAAAGATATTCTGCATAAGCCTGCTCATAGCTTGAAACCATTTCTGTTATCTGCGATTTGTATTCATTTTCTTTTATCTCGAAATTCAACTTCTCTATCTCATAGGAATTTCTGTAGGATTTGTATGTATCGCTGTCTTTGCCGTAAATGCTTTTAATTTCTTCAAGATAATCCTCATCATACTCCATACTTCTACGCTGTTTATCAAGCTCAATGTTTTTTTCGGAAAATTTCTTGTAAAGCTTTTCCGGGTCAAATTTCCGATATGTTATGCTTTGTGACAATTCACATTTAACAGAAAAATGTTCAATATCCTTATAC
>CAVELL010000036.1:0-18210 GCA_963616775.1 Eggerthellaceae bacterium
AGCCATTCTTTTATGCTTCGTATAGGCGTATAGGTTAATTCTTGGGGAAGTTGGGTTGATAATGCCGATAATCTTTTTCTTTTCTTCTTCGGGAAGCTCGATGCGCAAGCGGCGTGTCATTGTGGGTTCGCTTATGCCGAGCTTGTCGGCAATCTGCCATAAAGAAACACCATTCGCCTTTGCTGTTCTTCTCAATTCGAGGTTTGCTGTTTTCATTGTAACTGCTCCTTTCATATTTTTATTGCAAGGTGTGAAACCTTGTGTTACAATTACGATATCATCATATATTAAATGCTCGAATTGTTCAAATCTGACACCTTGTCGAACTTGTCAAAATAAACAGTTTTCAAACGATTTTAACGACATTTTAAAAGCATATAAAACACACCTAAAAATGGATTTTTCAAAAAATCACTAAAAAACACTATTCTTAAATATGGTTGCTGTTAGCTATACAAATTTAAAAGATAAAATATTCTGTATGTTTACATAAAAGAATTTTTATTTTGCAACAAAAACGTAACAAAGGCGGTGATCTTATGGCAACGATTGAAAAAAGAGGGGAAACGTACCGTATTACGGTATCGGCAGGCTATGACAGCGACGGTAAACAGGTACGACGGAAAACAACGTGGAAGCCGCCCGAAAACCTAACGCCGAAAAGGCTTGAAAAAGAGCTGAACAAATTTGTTACGGACTTTGAAGAACGGGTAAAGCGTGACGGCTGCAAGTACGACGGCAATATAAAATTTGAAGCGTTTGCCGCTGTATGGCTTGATTACGTTAAGCAGAGGGGCAAAATGAAACCGCTTTCAATTCAACGGCTTGAAGCGTGCCAAGCTCGGACATTTAAAGCAATAGGACATAAAAGGCTAAAGGATATTACGAGAGGAAATATACAAGATTTTATTAACAACCTCGCAGAGGACGGCATAAATCAGCATACAGGCGGCGGACTGTCAGAAAAGACACAGCGGCATTATCTGAACTATATTTCCGACGTTTTCACTTATGCCCGTAAATGCAGTATTGCCGTTGATAACCCGTGCAAAGACATTGACTTAAACGGTGCAGCGAAGCAAGAACGTACTTGTTATGATCTCGAAGAAACACAACGCTTTTTAGATTTACTGACGGAGCAAGCACCGTTAAAATATCGTGCTTTCTTCCCTCTTGCCATTTATGGCGGTTTTCGTCGTGGTGAGCTTCTCGGTTTCGAGTGGAAAGATATCGACTTTGATAACTGCATTATTTCCGTTGTTCGTACCTCTTTACGAGACAGAGAGAGCGGGGGAATGATAACCGGCACACCGAAAACTAAAAGCTCAACCCGAAGCCTGAAGCTCCCGACGGAAGTATTCGAGCTTTTAAAGAGTTACAAAGCGGAGCAGGCAAGGGAACGTTTGTGGATCGGTGATAAGTGGATTGACAACGACAGACTTTTTACAACGTGGGACGGTCAGCCAATGGGCGAAAACACACCAAATATATGGTTAAAGAAATTTTGTGCCGCTAACGATCTACCGAAAACGACAATACATAGTTTTCGACATCTCAACGCTTCATTGCTTATAATCAACGGCGTTGACGCTAAAACCGTTTCGGCAACTCTCGGACATAGCCAAGTAACAACGACATTGAATATATATGCCCACAGTTTCCAAGAGGCGCAAGCAAGGGCGAGTGAAACGATCGCAAACGCTTTACCATTCAAAAAGGACAGCGCAAAGCAGGCATAAAAAAGACGGTACGCCGCAGAAAGTGTACCGTTATATTTTTGCTATTTGTCGAGCTTGCAAGCTCGGATATTTTAATAAAAATGAACCCCGAAAAAATAAATTTTTTGAAGCAATAAACCCCAAATAAACCCCAAAAACAAGAATTTGAGAAAAAGAAAAAGCCGCAAACCCTTGATAAATAAGGCTTTCGGCTTCTTTTTAAGTGGTCGGAGTGGCGGGATTTGAACCCACGGCCTCTTGGTCCCGAACCAAGCACGCTACCATCTGCGCTACACCCCGACAACGCTTGAACATTATATACTATAATCAATGTAAAATCAAGGGCTTTTTTAAAAATTTTTAAGATTTTTTTGCAACGCCGGGAATCCGAAAGAACGAAGGACTTTTTAAAAGATAATTGTGTGTTTGAGCTTATAAAATAAATATTGCCCGCTTAATAAAGCTTTTGTGCTGAAACCGCGCAGGTACGTCACTTGACTGAGAGTCCATTGACTTTTGGAAGCCGTGGGAGTAGAATGACGGCAAGGTGAAAGACCGAAAATACTGCGGCGAACAGTCACCGTCCGTCGGATTGTTTTTCGGCTGTCATTCTCCACTTTTTGAAAGGATTGATCCTGATGATCGAGAAAAATATGCTCGGAAAATTCATTCGCGCAAAGAGGGAAGAAGCCGGGCTTTCACAAAAGCAGTTTGCCGAACAGCTTTTCGTTACCGAATCGGCTGTTTCAAAGTGGGAGAGGGGAGTCAACTATCCCGACATAACAATGATATCCGATATCTGCTGCGTTTTGAACATCAGCGAAAAGGAGCTGATAACGGCGTCGGACGACACGACGTACAGACAGATGAAAAAGCAGTCGGCACAATACGAGAAAATCAAAAAGCTCACGTTCCGGATTCCGACATCGGCGTATTTGCTGACTGTGTTTATCTGCTCAATATGCACCATTGCGGGAGCCATGCCGTTCACAACTCTGCTGATAGTTTTGGCAAGTCTTCTGTGTGCGTTCCTGTTTTTTCCGTCTGTTACAAACTTTTTCGGCGATCGCAAGCTGATTGCTTACTTAGCCACCTCGGCGGCAGGAGCTGTGATTTTGCTGATTGTATGCGGAGCGGTGACAGGCGGCGTTGCGTGGGTGCCGACGGCAGTTTCGGGTACGCTTCTCGGATATGCGGTGATACTTTTGCCGATTGTTCTGAACAAATATGCAAGGGTCGGCTTTGTCTCGACACACAAAACGCTCGTCAGCTTTTTCGCGGATTTTGTTCTGACGGCATTGACGGTAGCAACGGTAAATATTTTAACTCCCATCAACGTCGGCAGGGCAGAACTGCTGGTGGCATATTGCTTTGTTCCGTTCCTGATAACGGGAATAATTGTCAGCCTGAGAATGAACGGACTGATCAAGGGCGGAATTTGTACGGCGGTTTTCGGCGGATTTACTTATTGTGTGAACTACATTGTCGGATACGCCTTTAATGTTCCGGCAGATATGAGAATTAACTTCACCGACTGGGAAACCTATACCAATGGAAACGTCTTGCTTCTGATTTTGCTGACAGCCGTTGCAACGGCACTGTGCCTTGTCGCGGCAGGCATAAAAAAAAGAGCTGACACATAGATAAATCCGTAAATGAAGAAACTTATGGATTATATTCATATATAAATATTCTCAAAATTCATTTTTTCACGGTGTGATGTAGGCATCGTACCGTTATTCATTTAAATATTGATAATCATTTGTTTTCATTGTTTCTTTATCCCTCCGTCTCTTTGAGACACCTCCCCTTGATTGAGGTCAAGGGGAGGCATGGGTTTGTTTGCGTCTTTAATCTTTGTTTTTTTAGAGCAGATTTGTTCTGTTATTTAACCCCTCCGACTTCGGCGCAAACCGCCGAAGCCAACTCCACTAAAGGGGCGGCAAACTGTTTATACAAAGCAATACTTTAAACTATCAAAACAAAAGAGATTTTACATTTAATCAGACTGAAAACAAGATAACAAAAAGCTATAATTCACATTTCGGCAAGAAAAATGTCGGCTGTGAATTATAGCTTTTACTTTAAGTTAATAAGCGTTCTTACAGACTTGTTTTACCAAACGATATTCGTGAATGTTTCCGTGCTCACAATATCCTGGACCGAAACATTGCCGAAAATTGTGATGCTTGCCTGAATATCTGCGGCGGCGGAGAACTCGGCGGATACGAGCTTACCGGTCTTTATATCAACCTTTGCGTAGACATAGCCGTCGTGATAGCTCATATTTATAGACTTGATTCCCGGCACCATTTTGCCTGCTTCCGCTGCGTCGATGACGGACATTACTCTGCCGTAGCTGCTGGCTTCGCCCTTGGCAGGGTTCTGCTCCTTGCCGAGCGTGAGCTTGATTTCATAATACTGACCGCTTGTCTTTATTGTTGCCGTGGCAACGTCCTGCTCCCTGAGCTTACTTGACCAATCGTAGCCGGCTGCAGGAAAATCGTCCTTGATATCATCGCTGCCCTTTTTCATGGTGGTACTCTTGTTGGCGGCAACGAGCTTGATAAGACTCGGAGAAATACCGTCCGTGCTGCCCTTGACCTCTCTTACCATCTTCTTGTTATATCCGATTTTTGCCGCCTTTGCCTTGTTGAGGGCGGTGTTGCAGTAGCTTATGATTTCAGCTTTTGTCTGTGGACCGCTTGAGGCCTTGGTCGCGGACGGCTGAGTTTTTGAAGCGACCGATGAGGAAGCCGTGCCCGTGCCGCTGTCACCTGTTGAAGCGGCGGCGTCGGGAGCTTGGGTCTGCTCCTCGCTTGATGCGTCGGGAGTTACTGCGGAATCGACTCCGCCGTCGGGAATTATTGCGCTGTCGCCGGACGCGTCTCCGCTTGCAGGCTGACCGTCGGACTGCCGAACCGAAGCGTGAGCTGCGGTATCCTTGATAGCTCCCGAAATTTTGTCAACCGAGGTTATTGCCGATATACATACTGCCGCAACACAAATAATCGCTGCCGCCGATTGAATAAGCTGTTTTTTGACTTCGTTTTTCATTTCAAATACCCCCTATTTGTTTATCTAATAATATAATTTATTTTCGCTTTTGTCAATGCCTAATGTGTTCACAAGGAATCGGCCGAGGAAAGCGGATTAACTCTGACGGACTCCGTAGCCCTACGCACCTTGTGCTTGAAGCTCCGCAGCTTCAGCGGAACAAACATCGTAATCGCTGCGGCTACATACTTTTATTGCTTTTTTCGCGAAAAAACCTTGATTTTATGCTAAATATATATTATTATCTACTTGAGAATATATCAATTATCGGAAAGGGGGATTTTTTATGAATTACAAAAGGAACGGCTCGGCTTATGTCGTCAGACTCAGCGTCGGCGAGGATATCGTAAAGGCTGTGACGGAGCTGTGCCGTATGGAAAATATCGTCTGTGCGCAGGTCAACGGAATCGGTGCGGTGAGCCGCGCAACGGTCGGGTTCTATGATTTGGATAAAGGCGAATACAAGCCGAATACCTTTGAAGAGCCGATGGAAATGGTATCTCTTTTGGGAAATATCACGAGAAAAAACGGAGAGCCGTACATTCATCTCCATGCGTCGTTCTCAAACGAAAGGTGCGAGGTGGTCGGAGGTCATTTGACCGAGGCGATAATCGGAGTGACGGCAGAGATTTTCGTGAACACACTGCCCGATACGGTGGAACGCCGTACAGACCCGAAAATCGGCATAAACATCTTTGATATCTAAGGCAATGCCGCACAATTTGAAGCGCACGCCTTGCCCTAAAGGTGTTTTGATGTGTTCTTCCTTTCTTTATGCAGTGTTTTTGTTTTAACGGTTTATTGACAAAAGAATGTGTGTATAATAAAATCAGTATATGTTAAGAGAAGGTGTGGTGTTTTTATGTTTCAGTCTTTAGTTGCAGTATGGGTTTCCCTTGTTATGGCATTCGTGAGCTTTGTTCCCGGCTTTGTCGTGCCGGAGGACAGATCGGGCGAGGACGACAAGAGCTATCCGTACATTTTTGTTCACGGCTTCCTCGGTTGGGGAGAGAACGAGGGCATCGACCAGGACTTTTCATACTGGGGAGCAACCTCGTGCCACCTTATGCAAAAGCTCAGAGAAAACGGGATTGAGTGCCGCGACGCTTCGGTAGGTCCCTTTTCAAGCAACTGGGATCGCGCCTGCGAGCTTTACGCTCAGCTCACCGGAACCAGGGTTGATTACGGAGCCGCACACTCGGCGAAGCACAATCACCTCAGATACGGAAGAACTTATACTCAGTCAATTGTAGATGACTGGGGCAGCGTTGACGAGGACGGACACCTCAACAAAATAAATCTTATCGGTCACAGCTTCGGCGGAAACACGATAAGACTTTTGCAGGGACTTCTTTCAAAAGGCGATCCCGACGAAATTGCCGCAACGGACCCCGATGATATTTCACCGCTCTTTACCGGCGGCAAGGCGAATTACGTCAATTCAATAACAACTATATGCAGTCCGAACAACGGCACGACGCTTGCGTACATTGCAGACGACTTCAACCTTATTGAAATCGGAGAAGTGGCTCTGTTTCTCTATGCCGCGATTATGGGTCGCTCGTCGATAAACGGATATGTCGATTTTCACCTTGAGCAATTCGGACTTACATACGTTCCGGGCGAGCCGACAACGGTCAATAAGATATACAAGGCGATAAGCACAATACTTGACCAGAAGTATGACAACGTTGCTTATGACCTTTCCTGCGAAGGAGCCAAGGCTCTGAACAACAGAATCGGAACGGACGACAATGTTTATTATTTCTCATACGCATTCAGAACAACGGTTGACGACCCCGTGATAGGCAAGGTGCAGCTTGCTCTGCCGAGCACGCTTGCGATTCTCCGTCCGTACTCGGAGATGATGGGACTTTACAGGTATAATCCCGCTGCGCCGTATCCGATTGACGAAACATGGACGCCGAATGACGGACTTGTCAATGTTGTTGCGGCACAGTACCCGTTTGACGATCCTCATGTTGACTACAACGCCGAGGATATTCAGCCCGGTATATGGAATGTTATGCCGCTGAGCATAGGAGACCACGGCAATGCCATAGGAATCGGTGTTACCGAGGAGGCACTTCTTGATTATTACATGGGAATGATAAGTATGATAGAAAGTCTGCCGATAACGGATTGAAATTTTTAAAAAATTGAATAATTAAGCATCTTCGGGTCAAATTAAAACCGGAGGTGCTTTTTCTTTGAAGCTGTGTATTCGGATTCTGTGTACGGTTTGTTTTGTTGCGTGCTGCATTATTCTTATGCTCGTAACCGTCGGGTATGTACGTATTCCGGACGAGATGACGATAAGTGAGTATGACGAAATGAACGTCGGAAAAACATACGTCTGTCAGGCTCTTGTAAATTACAGCCGAGACGATGCTTCTTCCGTTGAAACCGAATATTCAACCTCCGTTAAGCTCTTTAATATTTTTCCCATAAAATCTGCAAAGGTTAAGGTCTCCCGCCGCAGGTACGTCGTCCCCGGCGGCGACGCTTTCGGTATTCGCCTGTATACAAAAGGCGTGATGGTTATCCGCATTGATGAGGTAACGACCTCATCGGGCAGCGCAAGTCCCGGAAAGATCGCGGGACTGAAAGAGGGAGATATGATTATTTCTGTTGACGGTGTCGATGTATACCGCAACCGTGAGCTCTCGGCAATTTTTGCATCAAGCGGCGGAAAGGCACTGAAGCTTGTCATTGAGCGCGACTCGAAGAGAAAGGAAATATCCTTTACTCCGGTGAAATGCTCGGAGGACTCGGCGTTCAAGGGCGGCTTGTGGATTCGGGACAGCACGGCAGGAATCGGAACAATAACATGGTATGACAGGACAAACGGAATTTTTGCAGGTCTCGGTCATGCCGTATGCGACACGGATACGGGAGAGATAATGCCCCTTTCCGGCGGCGACGCGGTCGAAGCACGGATAAAGGGCTGCTACAAGGGCACAGGCGGCAGTGCCGGCGAGTTGTGCGGAGTGTTTTCCTCCGGGACAATCGGAAGCCTCTATATAAACGGCGAAACGGGAGTTTACGGCATTATGGATTCGGTGGAAGACAATGAGAATGTCGTACCCGTTGCGCTCAGACAGGAGGTCAAGACCGGCACTGCCCAGATAATATGTACCGTTGATGACGGCGGACCGCAGAAATATGACATTGAGATAGAGAAAATAATTAACACGACGGACACTCAGAGAAATCTGGTCGTGAGGATAACCGACGACCGTTTGCTTGAAAAAACGGGCGGAATAGTGCAGGGTATGAGCGGCAGCCCGATACTCCAAAACGGTATGCTTGTCGGTGCCGTAACCCACGTTTTTGTGGACGATCCGACCGAAGGATACGGCATTTTTGCACAAAATATGACCGATACTGCCAAGGAGGTTGAAGATTACCTAAAGGCATCGTAATATTAAGGCAATCCCGCACAAATTGAGGTGTGCGGGATTGCCTTAAGCCTCTCGGAAGCGATATTTGCTTTCCGTGAGGCTTCTTGTTTGTCTGTTTTTTGCCGCCTTGAAAAAATTTGGTAAAAAATGGTAAAAATCTATTGACAGAATTACCATTAAATGGTAATATACTGGTGAAAATAAATTCACGGAGGTAATTGTTTATGGAAAATAAAGTCAAAATTATGATTGCGGAAAACAATGATTTCGGACAGAGCTGCGTCAGAACTCTGTCGTCCCACGGGTACAATGTGGTGCTCACCGACAAGGACGGCGCACAGGTGCTGACAAAGCTCAAGCAGGAAAAACCGGATGTTATAATAATGGACGCATTCATGCTGCACATAGATGCTCTCGGAGTGATAAAGCAAATTAAGGAAACAGCGGATGGCAGAAAGCCGATGATAATTGTTCTTTCAAGTGTTGACAATATGAGATTTGAAAGTGAAATACTTAACGGCGGAGCCGATTACTATTTTCTGAAGCCCGTCGATGCCGACATAATCGCACAGCGTATATCGCAGCTTTCCGGCTGGAAAAATTCAAACACGGCAGAGCGGACAAGCAACGATCTTGAGGTTGTTGTTTCGGAGATAATGCATCAAATCGGTGTTCCGGCGCACATAAAGGGATATCGGTATCTCAGAGAGGCGATTATTCTTTCAATAAACAATACCGAGATGATGGGCTCGGTAACGAAGCTTCTCTATCCGACGGTTGCCAAGACCTTCAAGACCACCTCTTCGCGGGTGGAAAGAGCAATACGTCACGCGATTGAAGTGGCATGGGACAGGGGCGACGTTGACGTTCTCAGCTCATATTTCGGATATACGATACAGTCATCAAGAGGTAAACCGACAAACTCGGAGTTTATCGCCATGATTGCGGACAAGCTCAGACTTCAGCTCAAGGCCTCTTAAGGCAACAACGCACAAATTGTGACGCGCACCCTGCTTGAAGCTACTTTACCAGAGAACGGAGCCAGCGAAGCTCCTCCCTGTCAATGGAATGAAATGCGATTATCATTGCTGTATAGAGTACGACTGCCGTCACGGTTTCGGCAGAAGCGGCAAGCTTTAAGCTGTCCGTTTTTATTACGGAAAAAACAAGATTTTTAAATAAATTTGCGCCTGTTACGCAAAACAACGGAACGAAAATGTCCTTGAAAAAATAAAGCTGTACGTCGCTGACCCTTGTAAGGCGACGAAAACTGAGGAGAAAATTAACCGTTTCACTGACGAAAACCACGATTATGTAGCCTTTTACAGAGAATATCGGAACCAAAATATATACAAGAACTACACAGAGTGAGGCGTCAATTATGTTGTAACGCATATAGCTCATCTGCTGATCGAGACCCTTTAACATTCCGTCAACAGCCATATCGCAGTACATAATCGGTATCAACGGGGAAAGAATCTGAATATAAATATAAGCGCTGTCATTGCCGTAAACCGCGTATGACAGCCTTTTTGCGTTGAAATACATTATTCCTGCCGTTCCTATTGCAAAAATCAGAGTAAGGTGAAGCACCCGCGCAATCATATAATTGATGCGCGGCTTGTTTCCAGAAATGTGCAGAGCGGAAATTTCGGGAACAAGCAGACCCGAAAGCGAAGAGAGAAGAGCGGATGGATAGAGAACAAGAGGAAGCGACATTCCGTGTATAACGCCGTAAGTTGCAAGCGCGGACTGAGGGTCGCTGCCGGATTTTCTGAATCCGACCGGAATGAGCAGGTGCTCGACCGTCATCAGCACGGAGCGCATCTCGGAGCCGACGGTATCGGGAATTGATATTCGGAAAATTCTTTTCCAAATATCGGTTCCTTTTTCTTTTTGTACGGGCTTGCACACGGAAAAGCGATAGAGGGTGTAGGAACAGCACAGAGAAAAAATTTCGGCGGCGGTGATACCGAAAACGATTGAGACGCAGGCGGCTTCAAGCCCGTGAGACAGGGCGTTTCTCAGGACGATGACCGTGATGACGATTTTGAAAATCTGCTCGGCGAGCTGAACGGCGGTATAGCGGACGATTTTTCCGACCGACGTGAAGTAGCCGTTGAGAGCGGCGGACATTGAAACAAACGGCAGGCTTAGGCTCAATACCTTTAGGGACGGAACACTTCGCACATCTCCGATCCATTTTTCACCGACAAGTGCCGAAAAGCCCGTAAGCAGGGCGGCAATAACGGCACCGCAGACAAAGGAATAGGCAAGACATCGACGCATAATCTGTCTGTCGTTGTACTTTCCGAGAGCCGTATTGTCGGCGACAAGACGCATGGCGGCAAGACGTATACCCGCGACAGAAAAGGTTATCGCCATGGCATAGACGGTTGTGATAAGCTGAAACAGTCCGATTCCGTCCGCACCTATTTTATTTGTCAGATAAACATTAAAGCTGACAGATACCGTTCTCATCAGGAACGCTGTTGCGGTCAGCAAAAGCGTGTTTGTCAGAAGCTTTTTTGCGTTTGTCATTTGCACCACTCCGTATAAATATTTATGACAAATTCAATAAAATAAGAATTGATATTGGAATTTTATTATGATATAATACTAAGGCAATACCGCACGCCTCAATTGTGCGGTATTGCCCTAAAAAAAGTGACCTGAGAGGAGGACATATTATGAAAAAGCTTTTTTCGGTCGTGCTGGCATTTATAATGGCTTTTTCCGTCAGCGCGGCGACTTTTTCTTCCTATGCTGCCGACAAATGCAGCTGCGGAACAACTCCGGTTGTGTTCGTTACCGGCTTTGCAACAACGGATTTGGTTGCCAATCCCGGAACGGATGAGCAGTACAATGTTTTTATGCCTGAAAAATCGGCGATACTGACCGCTGTTACAAAGCTTATCGTTCCGACGGTTCTGCTGAGAATGACGGGTGACTACGAAGCCTTTGCGGGCTCGCTTTGCAGCGTGTTCAACGTTATGATGAAGGACGCTGCCTGTGACGACAACGGCGATCCTCTCAACGAGAGCGTTGACATCAAATTCAGAGTTGACCCGACGGCAATCCACGGCTACCGCTGTGATAACCGCTTCAATTACGATTGGCGCGAGGACGTTTTTGAAATCGCGGCGGAGCTTAACGATTACATTGAAAAGACCAAGGAGCTCACCCGTCACGATAAGGTCGTTCTCAAGGGTGAGAGCATGGGCGGTGCGGTTGTTATGACGTATTTAAAGGAATACGGCTGTGACAGTGTCGATACCGTTATTATGCAGTCCTCGGCGTTCAACGGAATAAGCCTTATCGGCGGACTCTTTACGGGCGACATAAATATAAAGTCAAAATCGGTCGTTGATTACGTCGGCAATTTCATTGAAGGCAATGACCCGTTGACGGTGCTCTGCCGTTTCCTTTACAAGACCCTTGCGGGATTTGTATTTAACCCTGTCTGCGGCGAGCTTGACACGGTGTTCACAAGGGGCAAGGACATAATCTATGAAAACTGCCTGAGGGATCTTTTGGGGAATCTCACGGGTATATGGACTTTTGTGCCGAACGAATACTATGAAGAGGCAAAGGCTTATATGCTCGACGAAACGGAAAACGCCGCTATAATAAAGAAGATTGACGCTTATCATTACGGCGTTATGGCTAACACGAAGGAGATTCTTGACGGCGCAACGGCAAAGGGTATGAAGCTTGCAATCATTTCCGATTACGGCAAGGCGGCTGTGCCTGTCAATTCAAATGACTTGTATCAAAGCGATTTTCTTATTGATACGGCGAGAACCTCACTCGGAGCAACCTGCGCCGACTTCGGTACAACGCTCGGTGACGGATACACGCAGAAAGTCGCCGACGGTCACAGCCATCTCTCATGTGACAACGTGATTGACGCGTCGACCTGTATGTATCCGGAATACACATGGTTTATCAAGGATATGATGCACACATGGTACACGACGGGCTATTACGATTTCACATGGAAGCTTGCGCAGTCAAAGACTCAGCCCGATGTTTTCGGCGTTGACGGATACACGCAGTTCCTTTATAATAATCAGGAGGACAAAACAATCGTTCCTCTGACCGAGGAGAACAGCAACACGCAGAACACGGATGTTGATTTGAAAGCGGTTGTTGAAGAAATAGTAAATAAAATAAACAATAAATAAAATACGGAGGTCAATATGAACACTAAATTTAAAAAAGCGATTTCAATCGTAATGTCGGCGGCTCTCGTCACTTCGTGTACGGTGCTCGGCTCGTTTGCGGCGGAAAAGGACATTGACTACAAAATCAATAGCACCTATGCCAATGTGGATTGGAGTACATACAAGCAGTACAAGACCGACCTCCACAGTCACACGACCGCAACCGACGGCACTTCAACCAAGCAGGAAACTATTGAAAAGCATTATGACCACGGCTTTGATATTCTTGCCGTTACCGATCACGGCACCACCGATTACGGCTGGGATGATCCCTCGACGAACAAGGCGGTTAAAATCGCTATGACGGTCAGGAGGGGCAAGCTTCCGATTAAGGTGCTCTCCTCCAAGGGTGAGACAACAGACGGTAAGAGCTACACATACGACGGCAACTATTATACCGAGTATGACTCAAACGGAGAAGCTCAAAGCTCTATGCTGAGAGTTCCGTTCGGTAATGAGCAAAACCCGACCTCATTTAACAATGCTCATGTTTGCTCGTGGTTCGTAAACTACGGCAACGACACAATCGGCGGCACAAGCGACTATGAAACCCCGATAAAGAATATAAACAAGCTCGGCGGGCTTTGCGTTATCAATCACCCCGGCGAATACAGCGGCGCAAGAAATGCTGCGAATTACGACGAGGCATATAACACCGACAACGTAAAATACAACTATGTTGTCAATAAATTTGCAAGCATTCTTGAAAAATATCCGGCTTGCCTCGGCATTGACGTAAACAGCAAGGGTGATTACAGAACCCGTTACGACAGAAAGCTTTGGGATCTCCTGCTCCAAAAGGTTGTTCCGACGGGCAGAAACGTTTTCGGACTTGCTACCTCGGATTCTCATGTCGAAAATATCATTAACTCCGGCTACACACTTATGTGTATGCCCGAAAAAACGGTTCCCGAGCTCAAAACGGCAATGGAGGACGGCGCGTTTTTCGCAGCAAGCTATTATATGGGCAGCAAGGCGGAAATTAAGGCATGGTCTGAGGAGCTGAAAGCCGCAGGCGTCGGTCTTGAGCTGGCGGACAGCTTTGCCGAGACGTACAGCAAGATCGTTGAAGAAGAAAACAACGGCAAGCAAAGCACGATTTTTGCGTTTGATCAGGATGCGGTCACCCCCAAGGTGAAGTCCGTTTCCGTTGACGACGACGAGGATACCATCACAATAAGCACTCAGGACGCTTATATGGTTCATTGGATTGCCGACGGCAATATAATCGCAACGGGTAACACGATTGACCTTGACGATTATTCGGACGAGATCGGTTCTTATGTCAGAGCGGAAATCGTCGGCGAGGGCGGTGTTATCTATACTCAGCCGTTCACACTTGAGTATGACGGCGCACCGACGGCGGAGAGCAACCGCTTTGTTGATCTCGGCGGCGCAACGACAGTTCTTGCGGACACCATCGTTAAGCTCCTTGTAAAGGTTCTCAAGGATTTCAGAGTTATAGATATAATTTGGTATTTCCTTACCAAATAATATAAGGCAGCACCGCACAATTGAGGCGCATGCCTTGCTTGCAATTCACACGCCCTAATTGTGCAAAATTGTCGTAAAACAACCGAATACGGAGGTACATATGGAAAAAATTTGGAACACGGCGAAATTCATTTATACGGATTTCAAAAATTATTTTAACCCGAAGCTTTCACCGTGGGGTGAAAAAAAGCCGAGGCTTTATCAGCACACGGAGATCGTTGATAACGGTGGCTTGCCGATGTTTGCAAGTGATTTTGAAATATCGGGAGAGGGTAAAACCGAGCTTGTTTTCTCGGCTCTCGGCATTGTTGATATCTATATCAACGGAAAGCGTGTCGGCTTCGATGAGATGAAGCCCGGCTGGACGAACTATTTCAAGCGTGCGCTTTATTACACATACGATGTTACGGAATACGTTAAAGTCGGAATCAACAGGATTCTTGCAGTTGTTTCGACCGGCTGGTATTCGGGCAGGATAGTTCAGGACTATTACGGAGCTAATCCTCCCGCATTTATCACCAATGTCCTGCATGACGGCGAATCGGTTCTCGTTACCGATGAGAGCTGGAGGGCGTGCGTTGGCGGCTGCGTTCGCACGGCGGATATATGGGACGGCGAATATTACGACGCAACCGAGGACAGCTACGAGCAGATATCATCCGTCGGATACTCCACACGAGAATGGAAGAACGCAACGCTTTGCGACTATTTCACCGGCGTGCTCACTCCGTTTGTCGGTCCGACCGTTCAGGTGCGTGACGAATTGAGCCTCAAGGCTAAGAAAATGACCGTATATGACGGAGTAAAATATAACGGCTCGAACTACGGCGAGATAAATGTCTGCTCCGAGCCGACCGCCTTTCCGCTTACGCTCAAAAAGGGTCAGACGCTCATAATCGACCTTGAGCAGGAAATGGTAGGCTGGGCAAAGCTCACTCTTAAAGGAGAAAGCGGAACAATCGTAAATGTTCACTATGCCGAATTTCTCAACGACAGCGGCGAGATCTCAAGAGGCAACGACGGCGCAAAAGGCTCGCTTTACACCGTGAACCTCCGTTCCGCTCTCGGTAAGGAGACATATGTTATCGGCGGCAGCGGTGAGGAAACCTACAGACCGAGATTCACCTTCTTCGGCTACCGATATGTTCAGGTGAGCGCAGAAAGCGACATTGAAATTCTTGATTTCATCTCCGAGGTCGTCGGAACGGCTACCTGTGAGACAGGTAAGCTCGAAACCTCCGACGCTCTTGTCAACAAGCTTATTTCAAACACCCTCTGGGGTCAGCGCAGCAATTATCTCAGTGTGCCGACCGATTGTCCGCAGCGTGACGAGCGTTACGGCTGGACGGGTGATGCGCAGGCGTTCAGCATGACCGCCGCCTACAATGCCGATGTCAAGGGCTTCTTCCACAAGTGGATGCAGGATGCCCGTGACGCTCAAAGCGACGAGGGTGCTTACCCTGATATTATCCCGAGATCCGGCTGCTGCACCAGCGAGAATGCGGCGGCATGGAGCGATGCGGGTATTATCATTCCGTACAACATGTATGTGATGTTTAACGACACGGAGCTTCTGAATGAGCATTACGACTCGATGGAAAAATACATCGCTCAGCTTGTGAAGAACTTCGGTATGTCGGGACCGATTCCCCGTTACGGCGACTGGCTTGCATATGATCTTTGTAAAAATGAATATATCTCCTCGGCTTATCTTGTTCATGATATCGACCTCATGATAAAAATGAGCGAGGCACTCGGCAAGTCCGACAGGGCGGAGCACTATAAGAAGCTCAGAGAGCAGGCTCATGCGTATTATGTCGAGAACTTTATGAAGGACGGCAAGCTTATCGGTCAAACTCAGGCGGATAAGATTCTTGCGATTATTTTTGATCTTGTTGATGAGGACTATGCAAAGCAGCTTGCCGACGAGCTGGAGGGGCAGATAAAGGCGAACGGAAACCGCCTTTCCACGGGCTTCGTAGGTACTTATAACCTTTGCACGGCTCTTTCAAAGTACGGCAAGAACGGTATGGCATACACGCTTTTGATGCAGCGTAACGAGCCTTCGTGGCTTTACAGCATCGACCAGGGCGCAACAACGATATGGGAACGCTGGAACTCCTACACGAAGGAAAACGGCTTCGGTGATGTGGGTATGAATTCCTTTAACCATTATGCTTACGGCTCGGTCGTTGAGTGGATGTACCGCTACATGGCGGGCATTGAGCCGGGTACACCCGGATTTGCAACGCTTATTCTTCAGCCGAGGGTCGATACGAGATGCGACGCAGAACTTCCCGACGGACAGAAGCGCATGACCTTTGTCAAGGCAAGCTACAGCTCCGCTGCCGGTATGATAAAGAGCGAGTGGAGCACAGAGGACGGCTTTACATACAATTGTGCCGTACCCGTGGCTACTGAGCTGAGACTGCCGATTCTTGGTGAAAAGCTCACCGTAAACGGCGTTGAACACAGCTTCAACGAGTATGAGCATAAGGACGGCTGCGCAGTTATCAAGCTTGCACCGGGTGAATACGCTTTTGAGGAGAAGTAATATGAGCGGTAAGCCTTTGCTTTGTCTCGGTACAGGAATGGACTTTGACGATGTTCCTGCCGTTGAGCAGCTTGAAATAATTAAAGCTGCGGGCTTTGACCAGTTCTTTTACAGCGAAACGAAAAATCAGCGCGCCTCTGACGATGAAGCGGTAGCCGAGAAGGCGGCGAAAATCGGAATAGGTTTTCACTCAATTCACGCTCCGTTTTATGCAATGGACGATATGTGGCACGACGAGAGCGGCGAGCTTGCGGGTATAATGGAGCGGGAGTTGAAAAACTCCATTGACAACTGTCACAATTTGGATGTGCCGATAGTTGTAATGCACGCAATAATCGGTATGGATAATCACACTCCGACCGAGCTCGGTTTGGAGAGAATAGGCAAAATCATTGACTATGCAATCAAAAGGGGAGTGACGATCGGCTTTGAAAACACCGAGGGTGAGTGCTATCTCAAGGCTCTTCTTGATAAATTCGGCGAGCTTGAAAATGTCGGCTTCACCTACGATTCCGGACATGAGCTTTGCTACAACGGCGGCTCCGATATGCTCGGCAAATACGGAAGGTATCTCATCTCGACCCACCTTGACGACAATCACGGAATGACGGATCCGAAGCACCCGAATTTTCTCGACGATTATCACTTGCTCCCGTTCGACGGCTATGCCGACTGGGAGGGCGTAGCAAGGAGACTTAACGGCTGCGGCTTCGACGGAAGTCTGACCTTTGAGGTTGATTCAAAGGGCAGGTGCGGCAGTCACTCGAATGACAAGTACCTCGGAATGAGCATGGAACAGTTTGTCAGTGCGGCTTACGACAGTGCTGTCAAATTCAGAGATTTATTCTTATCTGCAAAATAAACGGACGAATCGGATTTACGGAGAAAAGAGCACGGGCTTCCTCGGATAGAACAGCCTGTGCTCTTAGGATTATTACGTTTTAGAATTTAAAAATATTTCAGAATTTTTCATAAAAACTGTTGACAAACGTCTACGCATCTGATATAATATCAAACGTTCCGTGAGGGAACGACCAGTGAATGCGAGAGTGGCGGAATCGGCAGACGCGCACGTTTGAGGGGCGTGTGGTAATCCCGTACGGGTTCAAGTCCCGTCTCTCGCACCATGGCGGGTTCCTTAGGGTGCCCGCCAAACTTATCGGTGATTAAAGCGTTCAGCTTCACCCTCGGCAGCTTCCGCCGTGTAAAACTTCGGAAGTAAAAATGCGGATATGGCGGAATTGGCAGACGCGCTAGATTCAGGTTCTAGTCGGGGCAACTCGGTGCAGGTTCAACTCCTGTTATCCGCACCATAACACTACAACTCTTGAAGCTCAATGTTTTCAAGGGTTGTATTCATTTTAAAGTGCTTGAATTTGAACAGTTTTTGACTCTACAACTAACAAAATCAAATCAGATTGCCCCATTTGAGAGCATTCTTTCTGTCGGTGTTCCAACCTTTGTAAAACAACTGGATTTATCCCCCGACATATGATAGAATATTTGCATACAAACAAACCGGAGGATTGACGGCTTTTAATGGGCGACAGGATGTTTACAAACAAAGACCTGCGGGCGATGATTATTCCGCTGTTTATCGAGCAATTTTTGCTGTTGCTTGTCGGTATGGCGGATACATTTGTCGTCAGCTTTGTCGGTGATGCGGCTGTCTCGGGCGTGTCGCTCGTCAACTCCTTCAACACCGTTGCGATCTTCCTCTTTTCCGCTCTCGCATCCGGCGGCGCGGTCATAATCAG
>CAVELL010000037.1:0-8408 GCA_963616775.1 Eggerthellaceae bacterium
GTTTTCATGCCTTTTTGTGCCTTCCGCACAGCGGAAAGGAATGGTCATAACTATGTTTGTAGACATAGCAAAAATCAAAATTACAGCCGGAGACGGCGGCAACGGTGCGGTTGCTTTCCGCAGGGAAAAATATGTTGCCGCAGGCGGTCCGGACGGCGGAGACGGCGGCAGAGGCGGAAATGTTGTATTCAAGGTGAACGACAATCTTTCAACGCTTGCCGATTTCCGTTACAAAAGGAAATACAAAGCACCGAACGGAGATCCCGGACAGTCGGGTCACAAGAGCGGAAAAAAGGGAGAGGATCTCGTGATTGAGGTTCCGCGCGGAACCGTAATCCGCGAGCAGACTACGGGCAAGGTTATGGCGGATATGTCCGACGATGATGAGTTCGTTGCCGCAAAGGGCGGCAGAGGCGGCTGGGGCAATTCCCACTTCAAAACGCCGACGCGCCAGACACCGCGTTTTGCAAAGTCGGGTACTCCCGGCGAAAGCTGGGACGTTTCGCTCGAGCTGAAGCTGCTTGCCGATGTGGGACTTCTGGGCTTCCCGAATGTCGGAAAGTCAACATTTATTTCTGTCGTCAGCGAGGCGAAGCCGATAATTGCCGATTACCATTTCACAACTCTGACCCCTGTGCTCGGTGTTGTTTCAATGGGCGAGGGAAATTCCTTTGTTATGGCAGATATTCCGGGACTTATAGAGGGCGCAAGCGACGGAATCGGACTCGGACACGAGTTTTTGAGACACGTTGAGCGTTGCCGTCTGCTTGTCCACATTCTTGATGCCGCAGGCAGCGAGGGCAGAGATCCGATTGAAGATTTCAATAAAATCAATGAGGAGCTTGTTAAGTTCAATCCCGATATGGCTGAGCTTCCGCAAATTGTTGTAGGAAACAAGGCAGATCTTGCAACCGACGAACAGCTTGAAAGGCTTGAAAAATACTTCACCGAGCGCGGATATCGGTACTTTACGATGTGTGCGCCGATAGTTGAGGGAACTCAGGAAATAATCAATGCGGTTGCGGCGAAGCTTGCAACGCTTCCTCCGATTAAGAGATATGAAAAAGAAGAAATCCCTGCTGAATTTTTCGAAAAGAACAGTGACGGAAGGTTCACAATTACGGTTCAGGACGGCATTTATTGCGTTGAGGCCGATTGGCTTCTCAGAATACTGCAAAGATCCGATCTTGATGATTATGAGTCACTGCAATATTTTCAGCGGGTTCTGCAATCAAGCGGTATAATTGACGCGCTGGTTGAAAAAGGTATTCAGGAGGGTGACACGGTCGAAATCTATGACCTTGAGTTTGATTTTGTACCGTAAAAATATGGAACGTTTTTTGAAAGACAGGGAGGTTAAGCCGAACGAGCTGAGTCCGCTGACTCTTGCTTTTATCGGCGACACGGTTTTTGATTTGCTGGTCAGAGAAGAGCTTATTTGCGATGCAAACAGACCTGCAAACGACTTGCATCACCTTGCGGTTGAGCGCGTGAGAGCCACGGCGCAGGCGCAGGGTGCGGAAAAAATTATGTCGGTGCTGACCGAAGAGGAAGCAGCTGTATTTAAGCGCGGCAGAAACGCCAAGGCAGGACACCAGCCGAAGAATGTCAGCCGCGCGGACTATCATAGGGCGACAGCGATGGAAACGCTTTTCGGTTACCTTTATCTTATGAACAGAACCAAAAGAATAATTGAGCTTTACAAGCTGATTTATGAATAAGGAGGACTCCCTTTGCAGAAGGATAATTCGCTGATTAAGGATTTGAAAAAGTACAACGTTAAAAAATTTGCCATTGACAATGTCTGTTTTATTATCGGCTGTCTTCTGTATTCTCTGGGAGTAAACATATTTGCTATTCCCAATAATATAGCGCAGAGCGGTATGACGGGTGTCGCGATTATTATCAACTACCTTTTTCCGCAATGTCCCGTCGGACTTACGGGCTTTTTGCTCAATGTTCCGCTGATAATTCTTGCATGGATTTTTATCGGAAGATTTTTCACATTCAAAACTCTGTGGGTCACGGCTGTGCTTTCGCTGATTATCGACGGCGTTAAGCTTGCGATGAACAGGGGGCTTATCGCTCCGTACCACGGTGACAAGCTGCTTGCGTCCATCTTCTGCGGTGCAATGTGCGGTATGGGAATCGCCCTGATTATCGTCAGGGGTGCGACCTCGGGCGGAACCGACGTGCTCGGCAGACTGCTAAAAAAAATATGGCCGCACATGTCAATCGGCAGAATGATTATGCTTTGTGACGCGGCTGTTGTTATTGCCGCCGCAATAGTTTTCAAGAGTATCGACAGCGTTCTTTATGCGGCAATCCTTATTTTCGTTTCGTCCAAGGTTATGGATTTTATTCTTTACGGTACGGGCAACGGTAAACTGCTTTACATTTTCACCAAGAAAAAAGCCGATGAAATTGCCGAAACCATAACCAAGCGCGGACACCGCGGAGCGACGATAATCGAAGGAAAGGGAGGCTATACGGGCGAACCGAGCGAGCTTATTATTTGCGCGGCAAGGAGCCATGAGATTCCGAACATCAAAAGAATGTGCAAGGAAATTGATCCCGAAGCGTTTATCGTTATGTCAGAGGCGAATGAAATCTTCGGATACGGATTCAATCCGCCTGCGTTGGATGATTAAATGTTGACAAATACAACTAATGAGCATATAATTTTTGAGTTAAGGTAATACCGCACAAATTGATGCGCACACATCAAATGTGCGGGGTTGTCTTCAAAATTAAAAGGGATTTTATCCCGACAGGAAATGGTGATTTTATGTCAGGACATTCAAAATGGAGCACAATCAAGCGCAAAAAGGAAAAGACAGACGGTGCTCGTGCAAAGGTATTTACCAAAATAGGCCGTGAGATTTCGGTTGCCGTTAAGTCGGGCGGACCGGATCCGACAGTCAATTCAAAGCTCAAGGACGTTATCGCAAAGGCAAAAGCAAACAACGTTCCCAACGACAACATCGAGCGCATAATCAAAAAGGCGGCAGGCGAGGGCAGTGCCGATAACTACGAGGAGATTATGTATGAGGGCTACGGTCCGTCGGGTATCGCAGTTATTGTTGAAGCTCTTACCGATAACCGCAACCGTACTGCCGGTGATGTCAGACATTACTTCGACAAATACGGCGGAAATATGGGTCAGAGCGGCTGTGTTTCCTTTATGTTTAACCGCTGCGGCGTAATCACGATTGAAGCCGAGGACGTTGACGAAGAAAAGCTTATGGAAGACGCTCTTGAAGCAGGCGCAACCGATTTCATTACCGATGACGAGGGAATCTTTGAGATTCGCACAGAGCCGAACGATCTCGGCGGTGTCCGCGACGATCTTGAGGTAAAGGGCTATTCATTCCTTTCCGCCGAGGTTGAGTATGTTCCGACAACCTATACAAAGCTTACCAACGAGGACGATATCAACAATATGTCGAAGATGCTCGATATGTTCGACGACAATGATGACGTTCAGAACGTATGGCATAATTGGGAAATGGACTGATAATTTTCCGGTCGGTTATATTGACGAACAGCTTATTACAGATTTCGGATTATATATGTGTGTACTTTTATATGCTTAACATCTAATGCCAAAAATCTATATGTACGAGGTGTTTTATGAAGAAGGTAATCGCTTTTGTAACGCTTATTTTGCTTTTTCCATCGTATGTTTTCAGCTTTTTGCCTTTTAAAAACGATAAGTCTTTTGAAATTATCGGCGACGGTTATACGGACGGATATATTTGTGTCAACGGTGAAAATGCGGCTGTCACTGTATCCGAAAATACGGAGTCCGGTTGTATTTCATACGACTTTGGCGGATATAAAACCGATTGGTTCAACTATTTCGGCATAAGATATACCACCGATACATATATGTCGGGTGAAATCACATATACAATCAAGAGTGAAAGACATTCCGAAAAGTTTTTTCTTGAACCGTCGGAAACCGAAACAAATTTTTTCAGCTTTATTGACGATTTTCTGAAGAACAGAAAGGCATATCGCCTGAACAAAATTTTCTTTTCACCGCTTGATAAGGACGGGGCTGAATTTAAGCTTATGGGGATCGGACTTTTTAACAGAAAGGTTCCCGACGACAATGTTTATATTCAGACCGATGAGTATAAGCTCGGAGTTGATCTTAATTGGGGCGGCGCACTGAGCTATCTTGAAGACCTCAATTCAAATGTTCAGGCTGTCAAAAAGGACGGCAGAATCTTTGTCGATTCCGATGCTTCAAAGCGTTATAAAGCAAGGAGCATAAATAATTCCGTCAACCTCATAAATCGCTATGATCCGGGCAGACTTGTTCAGCAGTCGTATTACGGCACAACCGGAGAAAACGGCGAATTTGGAGAATTTATCGGCTATGAGTGGCGGTACAACCCTGTTCAGGGCGGAAACAAATACGGCGAATCGGCAAAGCTTGTCGATGTTATTGCAGAGGGCAATGAGCTTTACGTGAAATGCCGACCGTTGGATTGGGCGATGCCTGCGGAAAATTATTCTCCGTCGTATATGGAGGCGAGGTACTCGATTGACGGAAATATTGTCAATGTTTCGTGCCGCTTTGTGGATTTTTCCGGATACGATTCGGCTGTTACCGAACAGGAAATGCCGGCTTTTTATTGCATTGAACCGTTTAACAGATTCGTATATTCCACGTCCGACGAGAGCTTTAAATATGAAAACGAGCTCGGCTTTTGGGCTGATAACGGCGAAGAAGCTTATTTTAAAGCGTCGCAGAATTGGGCTGCCTTTACGGGTGAATTTGACGACAGCTTCGGAATAGGAATTTATGTGCCGCAATGCCTTAAATTTAAGGCGGGGGTATTTAACCGAGAGCAAACCGCTGAAAAGGATCCGTCAAAGGATTCGGCGACCTCATATATTGCAGCGATCAATGTTATAGAGTTTGCAAGCTTTAAGCCGATCGAATATAGCTTCAGTATGACTACGGGTACGGCGGAGCAAATTAAAGAAACCTTTGGAAAAATCACATAACAATGAAATATTTTTATATTTGGCTTACTACAATCAACATTATAACTTTTGTTGTGTTCGGAATCGACAAAAGAAAAGCAATCAACGGCAAATTCAGAATCAGCGAAGCTGCTCTTTTTGGCTTGTCGCTTCTCGGCGGCTCATTCGGCGGTCTTGCTGCAATGTATACCTTTCATCACAAAACACAAAAATGGTATTTCAGATTCGGTATACCGTTGATTATGCTTTTCCAAATTGCCGCCGTTTGGTTTTTGCTTAAAAATTACATATAAAAAAGTATCGGTTCTTGCTGAGCCGATACTTTTTTTAAAAATAACAATGCGGTATTGCCTTAGAGCTTTAGACTGTAAACCTTTACTGCATTTTGATACAGAATTTTGTCGGAATCCTCTTGATTGTAGCCGAGCGAAAGGAAACGTTTAACCTCTGTTTCAACGTTCCACATCGGGTAATCCGTTCCGAACAGCACACGGTCAACTCCGTAAGCGGCTGTTATTTCCCTTATCTTTTCATCCGAAAGGGCATAGAAGGATGAGGAGCAGTCGACGTAAAAGTTTTCTCTGTCACAGAGAAGCTCGGAGGCCTCCTCCCACATCGACCATCCTCCTAAGTGTGCGCCGACAACGACAAGCTTGTCATAAATGTCAAGTATCGGAATCAGACGGTTGGGGTTGGAGTAGTCATAACGGCTGTCACCCGTGTGAATGAGCATAGGCAGACCGTATTCCTCGCAGAGCTCATAAATTTTCAAGCATCTGTAATCGTCAAGCTTGAACTGCTGAATATCGGGGTGAAGCTTGACACCGCCGAGCTTCAGAGAAACAAGCTCCTCAACATCTGCCCGCAGATTTTCGCTGTCGGGGTGGAGGGTGCCGAGACCGAAAAGGCGGTCGGAATGCTTTTCGACCTCTGCGGCAATGAATCTGTTTATGGAGCCGACCTGCTTCGGCGTTGTTGCAACGGATTGAACAACGAATCTGTCAATTCCGGCTTCCGTGCCTTTTTGCAGCAGGGTGGATACCTTTCCGTCGTAGGTTGTGGGCAGGGAATAGAAGCTTCCCGTGCTGTGAGCCGCCTTATCCGCAATTTTGTCGGGATAGATGTGGCAATGAGCGTCAATAATCATTTTAGCACCTTCTTATTATATCTCTTTGCCGAGTATTTTTGCGCTCTTACAAAGCTTTTTGATTTTTATATATTCGTTCTTTCCGGGACAGATATCATAGATTCCGAGCACCGAAAGAATGTACCACGCCGCGGTGGCTCCATTGTCCTCGTCGCCGGGGAAACCGTCGTCTGTGTAGCTGAAAGCCTCTTCACAGAGCCTCTTGACCCAATATTCGGTCTTTTCCGTTTCTCCGAGTGCGGCAAACATAAACGGAATGTGGAAGCTCGGCTGATTGGAAATTGCGCACTGACCGAAATCGACAGCCGCCATTTCCGTCATCTCGTGAATTTCGGAACCGTAGCCCTTTGTATTGTAGAGCGGCGGAGTTGCAAAAAGCTCGTCAAGCTTTGCTATAAGCTTGTCTTTGCCGCCGTAAAGCTCTGCCAGTCCGTCAATGTCGTGCACTACGGCGAACGATGACTGCCACGCACCGCCCTCGGTGTAATCGTCGCCCCAGTCGAAGCAGTCAAACGGCTCCTTGAATGTGCCGTCTGTTTTTTTGGCTCTCATAAAGCCCGTTTCGGGGTCGAACAGATTTTTATAATTCTTTGAACGCTTCATATATTCCTCGGCGATATCATCCTTGCCGAGAACCTTTGCCACCTGTGCAATGCAATAGTCGCCGTAAGCGGCATCAAGCGTGAGATTTACGCTGTTGTTATCAATCAAATCCGTCGGCACATAGCCGTATTTAACGTAGGCTTCGGCTCCTGTTCTGCCGAGATCGGGGTGGTGTGAATCGTGATTTGCGTGGTGAAGCATACCTTCAAACGCAGTTTCGAGAAGTTCGCCGTCGATTATCCCCTTAACCGCCGCATCGGCAATAATCGCATCAAGCAGGGTGGAGGGCATACAGCCTCTTTCGCCGATTGACGGCCACCTCGGCAGCCAGCCACCTTCTGTATAATCAACAATGAAACCCTCCATCATCTCGGCATATTCCTTTTTCGCAATCATAGCGAAAAGCGGAAACTCCGTTCTGTATGTGTCCCAAAAGCCGTTGTCGGTGTATCTTATACCACTCTTGGTGCTGCCGTCAAACGGACAATAGTGAAGCTTACTGCCGTTTTTGTCAATTTCGTATGCCTTGTGCGGGAAAAGTCCCGTTCTGTACATACACGAATAAAAGGTTTTCATTTGCCTGTCGTCAACGGACTCAATTTCAATTCTTGAAAGATACCCGTTCCAGATTTTGTCGCCCTGAGCGTGAAGCTCGTCAAAGCTTTTGCCGCCGCAGTCCTGTTTCATATTTTCCAAAGCCTGCTCAAAGCTTATGTATGACGAGGCTATATCGGCTTCAACCAAGGTGTCACAGAGCGCGGCATGAATGAACTCGCCGTCCTTTTTGTAAGACTTTTCGGCGTCAAGCTTCGACTTGAACTGAACGACAATATAGGTCTTAAAGCCCTCGTGAAAAGAGCCCCTCGCACCGTCGGTGGTGCAAAGCAAACGGTTGTTTTCAAAATCAAATTCAAAGGTATAGCTGCCGAAAACGGGAAAAACCGTAAAATACGGAGTTCTGCCCTCGGGGTAGGTGAGCCTGACCTTACAGCTTCGCTCAGCCGGTGTAAGCTCGAAATCCGTTCTTGAACGCAAAAAGCGCAGCTTCATATACGTCGGTGTCATAATCGCATCCTCGGGACGGTAGCCCGACCATGCGCGACTCACGGAGTCTCTGATTTCACCTGTTTGCGGAGTGAAAAGGAATGTGCCGTAGTCGGAAATCCACGGGCTCGGCTGATGTGTAAGTCTTACTCCTTCAAGGCTTCTGTGAGTCGGGTGGTAGAACCAGCCGCCGTTATATTCCGTCTGCGCCGAGTAGCCTGCCATCGCGAACGGAAGCTGAACAAGGGGCAGGGTGTTTCCGTTGGAATAACGCATGGCGGAGTATGTGCCCTGCTTTATATTAACATATTTTAAATAGTCCATTTGGTGACCTCCGCAAATTTTTTATAATTGTATCACATTGCATTTTACGGTGCAAGACAAAAGCCGCAAATTACAAGATTTTTCTCTGTAATTTGCGGCTGTTTTTTCCGCTTATTCAATTGTTCCCGAAACAAAAAGCAATATACAATATTTCTAAATTCTGATTTTTGACTTGTGAGTTGACAGTTGTTCCAATCTATAAAAAAGCAGAGAAACGAAAACCGCTTCTCTGTTTTGGTGGAGACGGACGGGATCGAACCGTTGACCTCTTGAATGCCATTCACCCCGA
>CAVELL010000038.1:0-5714 GCA_963616775.1 Eggerthellaceae bacterium
CTCCTCCGCTACGCTCCGTCGTTCACTCTCTCTGCCCCGAAAAACATATTCTAATCAACTCTTTTTCTTTTTTCATTTTTTTGGTCTCACATCATTGACTAATGTACATATAAAATATAATTATTTTGACTTTTTTCTTTGCATTTCACTGTGTATTTTGTTATAATGTATCGGTAAGAAATATTAAAAGGGGCGAGCACATTGCTTGAAAGAGCAGAATATCCCGAGCAGGTCGGCGTAGACTCAGCCGTTGTCGCCGATCTGATCAGATTTTACGAAAAACTTGATTTCAATATTGACAGTCTTATGGTTGTCAGGCACGGAAAGGTTGCGTGCGAATGTCATTGGGCACCGAACCGCGTCGACACTCCGCACGATATGTTTTCGCTCAGCAAGAGCGTTACGGCAACCGCAATCGGAATCGCCGCGGACGAGGGTTATATCTCCCTCGACACCAAGATATATGAAAAATACTTCCCGCATAAGCTTGAGGGCTTGACGGGTCAGCAAAAGGAATGGGCACAGAAGGTCACCGTTCATGACGTTCTCTCGATGAGAATGGGCAAGGTCACAAGCATCTTTGACGACAAGGCAAAGACCGACTGGGTGGACGGCATACTTGACAAGCCGATTCAGTTTGAGCCGAACACGGACTGGAAATATATCAGCGAGAATGCGTATCTCCTCTCGTGGATAATCCAGCGTGAAACGGGAATGACAATGACAGAATACCTCACACCAAGGCTGTATGAGCCGCTCGGCATAAAGGTTCCTCATTGGGAGCAGAGCCGGGTCGGCGTTGACGCAGGCGGCTGGGGACTCAAACTGACGGTTGAGGACGTTGCCAAAATTTCAATGCTCTACCTCAACAGAGGCGTTTATAACGGCAAGCGTATTTTCTCCGAGGACTGGTTCAACAAGGCAACCTATCCCTACACCAAGAAGACCTACCCTATTTTTTCGGATAACGCCGAGTACGGTTATCAGGTTTGGATTGACCACGAGCACCACGACACCACCTACCGATTCACGGGGCTTTACGGACAGTTCTCGTTCATTTTTCCGGATTATGACGCATGCGTTGTCATCACCGCCAGCGACACGCGCGACGGCGATACAATAGCCTCCGCTTACAAGCATTTCCCCAGGGCTTTTATTGAGCCGTGTGAAATCAGCGACGAAAAACGCTTTGAGTTCAAGGCTCTCACGACAACGCGAGGCTACGGTCCCGACTTCAAGAAATCGACGGGCAAGCGTAACCCTAAAGCGGAGAAGAAAATCAGCAACCGTATGATAAAGCTCATTCCCCTGCCGTACTCAAGCACCCAGGGAGCGGTTACATACTTTATGTGGAGGAAAAAGATCGGTGGACTGACCGACATTAAATTCAGCTTTGACAGGGACAGTGCTTATATGTCGTTCAAGGAAAACAATTCCGAAGAAATGACGATTCGCGCAGGTATGAACAATGAATATGCGCACAACGTTATCACACTCGGTGAAAACGAGCTTATCGTTGACGCACAGGCAACCTGGAACAGAGACGGAAGCCTTGAGTTTTTCCTCTACAATTCGGGCAGACCGCAGTCTAAGCGTCTGAAATTTATTTTCAGAGGCAACACCGTTATTCTCAGGCAAAATTCCTACCCCGGCTTCGGTGCAGTCGCAAAGTTCAACCTTGAGTTTAATATGGGTATGAACGTCGGTCCGAGATTTGAAAGCTTACTTGAAAAGGGCGGCTCATTATTCGGAACGTTTTACAGCGACACCGACACGGTCGGCAGATTTACGGAATAGAATATATTGTAACGTTAAAAGGCTGTCACAGCTTGCAAAAGCAATTTGTGACAGCCGTATTTTATGTTGAACAATCTGACGAAAGCTTAAAAGCGTATTGCATTTTCGGCGTGTTGTAAAGCCGCTTCATAACACTGTTCGCTCCTTGGTGCCGAAAATATTGCAGAAGGAGCTGCCGGAAGCCTCGGCAAGCTCGAATATCTCCGCATTGATCGACCTTGTACATCCTTTTTCAATAAACAAGCGCACACACAGACAGAATCCTTCTCTTCGCTTTTTTGCTGCTGTATCTTCTTGCCGTTTTTTACACTCATTTTCACTTTCAACGAATTGCAATTCATTTTAACTAAACTGCGTTATTTTTTCAAGTGTCTTGTTTTCAAACGACAGGGAACCCCGATCAGTCAAACATTCCGAATCCGGCGACCTCGCTGGTCGGGAGAGAAAAGACGATTGTTTCCGCCTCGGTTTTCGGACCTGCTTTTTCAAGGATCGAGCGCATTATTTCCGACTTCTGCTCCGTCTTTGCGACGATCAGAATGACCTCTTTCTCTCGTGCGATGGAAACATTATAGAACTTCTCCTCGCTTTTGCCGCCCTCGCCCTTTCCGTGCAGAACCGTTCCGCCCGTTGCGCCTGCGGCTCTGGCAGCATTCATAACCATATCCGTCCTGCCCTCGTTTGTAACGGCAACTATCATTTCATAAGCAAAATTGAAATCAGGCGAATAACCCTGCGGGTCGGCTTTAAGGTACTCCATTGCTTTTCTTCCTCCTATACTTTTTATGGGCACGGCAACTATAATGCCGTGACCCGGTACACCGATAAACATACGGCGTTTTTGCTCTCCGATCAGACGTTTGAGATTTTCGTTGTCCGCAACCGTCAGCGCAACACGCTTTTCGTTGCTCTCAAGTCCGAGTATATCCAGCATACTCCTGACCGCCGTACCCCTGCCCCTGAGAATTATATTGAGCGGCAGATTCAGTTCACTCAGAATCGACTTGAGAGTGTCCGTGTTCTTAGGGTCATAAATGGAAATCACAAAGTTCATATCGCACTCTCCTCCCACAGCTCGACAATATCGTAGTCTCCGTATTCGGCAGTATCGACACCCGCAGATTTTTTATCCTTCAGCGTGTAAATAAGACCGACGGTCTGTATTGAGATCAGCGGCATCATCGCCACCATCGCCACCACGCCGAAAGCGTCCTTGAGCACATTGCCGCCGAGCGCAAGACTTGCTCCGATGAAAAACTGAAGCATAAACGTTGCCGTCATCGGTCCCGACGCAACACCGCCCGAGTCGAACGCAATCGCCGTATAAATATCGGGGACAAAAAACGACATTATCAACGCCGCCGCATAGCCCGGTATCAGGAACCAAAGGATTGATACTCCCGTCAGCACTCTTATCATTGAAATGCCCATCGCAACCGCGATTGCGGCCGAAAGACTGATTTTAATCGCTCTGCCGGGTATCGCACCTGCGCTGACCTCTTCAATCTGGTTTTGCAAAACCGCAACGGCAGGCTCGGCGGAAATAATGAACCAGCCGAACAGCATGGAAAGCGGTATCATAAGGTACTTTGTCCGACCCACGGCAAGCTCCTGTCCGAGCACTGCACCAAGTGACGAAAAACCTACATTCACGCCCGTGAGGAAAAGCACCAATCCTATGTATGTATAAATAAGTCCGATAAAAATTTTCGCAAGACTTCTTCTTGAAATTCGCAAAACGGCAAGCTGGAGCAGCAAAAAAATCGCCGCAACCGGAAGCAGTGAGAGCGCGACCTCACCCATATATTTCGGAATTTCTCTGAAATAAGTAGCTCCTATTTCTGCCGTTGAGCCGAAGCTGAAGCTGCTGACCTCGGCAACCGCATCGGTGTCCGAATAGAAAAATCCGAGTGTCAGAACCGCAAGAACGGGACCTATTGAGCTCAGCGCAACCAATCCGAAGCTGTCCGCCTCTGCCTTGTCGTCACTTCTTATGTTCGACACACCGACACCCAAGGCAAGTATGAAAGGAACCGTCATCGGTCCCGTCGTAACTCCGCCCGAATCAAAGGCGATACTCAGAAAGCTGTCGTCCGTGAACGAAGCAAGAACGAATATTATTCCGTAAAAAATCAACAGAAGCCAACGCAGCTTTAAGCCGGTCAGTATTCGCACCATACTTACCGCAAGGAAGAATCCGACGCCCACACCGACCGTTATGAGCAGCACGGAGTTGTTGATGTGCGGAACCGTCTCGGCAAGCACCTGAAGGTCGGGTTCAGCCACCGTTATCGCCACACCGAAAGCGAAGCTGACCGCAACAATCAGCGGCAGCTTTTTTGTTTTTGTCATTGCCGTACCGATTTTGTTTCCGATCGGTATCATCGACGTGTCGGCGCCGAGGGAGAACAGTCCGATTCCCAGAATTACCATAACAGTGCCTATAAAAAAATTCAGCATCAGGTCTGTGTTAATAGGCGCAATGCTGAAGCATAACAACGAAACTATAATAATTATCGGGAGCACGGAGCCTGAAGACTCCTTCACCTTTTCCGCAATAGCCGAGCGGTTTTTGAGCAGTATTTCTTTTTTCATAGTCCCAAGCTCTCACCTTCCTCAAAAGTATTTTACATATGATATTATACATTTTTTATGCGGCTTATGCAAGCAAATCGGCGGTAAATTTAAGATTTTTTTACATTTGAGCAAAACTATCTAATTCTATTGCTTTACCCGACACGCGGTGATATAATGTAAAAGGTTCACAAAATATTGCTCAAGGAGGTAATATAAATGTGTAAAAAGCTTATATCATCTGCGTCAAATTTCTCTTTATGGATCAAAGCGTTGAAAGGAAAATATGTCGAAAGGGATGTCGGCAGCTACGAAAAAAACAGCTGGATGGCGGATATTGCCGACGACGCTTTCTTAAATGAAATTTCAATCCCCGGCTCACACGACAGCTGCGCCCTTTTTGAGCCGATTCTTTCCCTTGCAAGGTGCCAGGAGCGCACCGTAACCGACCAGCTCAATATGGGTGTTCGCTACCTTGATATCAGGGCAAATGTCGTTCGCGGCGATTTGATAATATCGCACGGTCCGATTTTTCAGGGCATTTCCTTCGACAATGTCGCCGAGCAATGCTACCGCTTTTTGTCCGCAAATCCAAGCGAAACGATTATTTTCTCGCTGAAGCACGAGCTTCTTTCGCTTGACCGCCACGGTCAGTTCGCAAGGCTTTTTACCCAAAAGCTTAAAAATCACCGTGATATGTGGTACACGGAGAACCGTATTCCGAAGCTCTCGGAGGTTAGGGGAAGAATCATACTGCTCAACCGTGTCAGCGAGCTCAGCATCGGAATCAACGCTTCAAAGGACTGGACTCAGAACGGTTTTTCGAGCATCGAACACCGCGATTTCAGACTGAACATTCAGGACTGCTACAAGCTCGAAACCATTGAGGAGGGGTGGAATATCGCAAAAGACTTTTTACACACCCTGACCAAGGAATCCGACGGCAAGAAAAATCTGAGCATAAATTTTCACAGCGGTGTTCTTTCGTTCCCGAATGTTTCCAAGGTTGCACAGCACGTCAACACGGAATTTATCAAACACGCAAAGGCTCAGGCAAGGCACTTCGGAATTGCGGTTTTCGATTTCATAAATCCCGAAATCTGCGAAATAGTTATTTCCGCAAACTCACAATAAAAAGCCACCGGGGAAGCTGCCGCCGAACGCGGCAGCTTCTTGTTTTGTTTTAGGCAATACCGCACAATTGAGGTGTTGCCTTTATCAAAACGGGCACTGTGTGTACATTAGTCAATGATGTGAGACCAAAAAAATGAAAAAAGAAAAAGAGTTAATTAGAATATGTTTTTCGGGGCAGAGAGAGTGAACGACGGAGCGTAGCGGAGGAG
>CAVELL010000039.1:0-72513 GCA_963616775.1 Eggerthellaceae bacterium
CGCCGAACGGAGAAGAAGGCGGATGGGATGTGATTTACGAAAATGCAGATGGCATCGCTATTCCTGATGCCGGAAGCGTTCATAAAGTGTATGTTGAGATGAAAAACAAGCATAACACGATGAACTCAGCTTCGGCAGGAAAGACATTCATTAAGATGCAAAATCAGCTTCTCAACGACGATGATTGCGCTTGTTTCTTGGTGGAAGCTATCGCTCAACGCTCACAGAATATAAAGTGGGAAACGACGGTTGATAGGCGTAAGGTAGGACATAAGCTGATTCGCAGAGTCAGCATTGACCGGTTTTATGCTCTTGTAACCGGGCAGGATGATGCATTTTATCAGATGTGTATGGTTCTTCCCTCGGTTATCGAAAAGGCAGTAAAAGATCTCGACGGTACACTTGTACCGCACGATACTGTTATCGACGAGCTGAGGGAATTGGCGGTAAAACAGAGCATTGAATCCGAAGACTTGGCTATAGCAATGGCAACTTATATGCTTGGGTTTGGAAGTTATAAGGGCTTTTACTGATATATATGCCTGTACAGTATTATTCCATTGGTTCGCTACATTATTCGTTTCGACAAAAAGGGTTGACAAAGCGAAAGATCTGTGGTAGAGTATACGACGTGAAAAGGCTGTGAAGGACAGCAAAATAATTTTTTTAAAAGGCAAAGGCGTCTTTGAGGGTGTTTTATACCCTTGAAGACGCTTTCTGTTTTCGGAGGAGATATTATGTCTTACGTTGATGAAGTAATCAAACAGGTTGTTGAACAAAATCCGATGGAATATGAATTTCATCAGGCGGTCAGAGAGGTTCTTGAATCGCTCCGCGTCGTTATAGAGAAAGACGAAGAAAAATATCGAAGGGACGCACTTCTTGAAAGACTTGTGAATCCCGAAAGGCAGATCAAGTTCCGTGTTCCGTGGCTCGACGATAACGGTCAGGTACATATCAACACAGGCTACAGAGTCCAGTTCAACAGTGCTATCGGTCCGTACAAGGGCGGCTTGCGTCTGCATCCGTCGGTCAATCTCGGTATCATTAAATTTCTCGGCTTTGAGCAGATCTTCAAGAACAGCCTTACCGGTCTGCCGATAGGCGGCGGCAAGGGCGGCTCGGATTTTGACCCCAAGGGCAAGTCCGATCGTGAGATTATGTCGTTTTGCCAGAGCTTTATGACCGAGCTTTGCAAATATATCGGTGCGGATACCGATATCCCGGCAGGCGATATAGGCACCGGTGCAAGGGAGATAGGCTACCTCTTCGGACAGTACAAGAGAATCAGAAGCCTTTTTGAGGGAGTAATCACCGGTAAAGGACTTTCATACGGCGGCTCGCTTGCCAGAACCGAGGCAACGGGCTACGGCTTGCTTTATATTACCGACGAAATGCTCAAATGCAACGGAATCGACATCAAAGGGAAAACTGTTTCCGTTTCGGGCTCGGGCAACGTTGCGATTTATGCGATTGAAAAGGCAGAGGAGCTCGGCGCAAGGGTAATTACGGCGTCCGATTCGACGGGATGGGTTTACGATCCCGACGGAATCGACGTTGCCGCGCTCAAGGAAATCAAGGAGGTCAACCGCGCAAGGCTGACGGAGTACAAGAAATACCGTCCGAATTCTGAATATTATGAGGGCAGAGGCGTTTGGAGATTAAAGACGGATATTGCGCTTCCGTGTGCAACGCAGAACGAGCTCGACCTTGAGGACGCAAGAATGCTTGTTGATAACGGTATAATTGCCGTCGCAGAGGGTGCGAATATGCCAACGACACTTGATGCGACAGAGTATCTTCGCAAGGCGGGCGTGCTTTTCCTGCCGGGCAAGGCAGCCAATGCCGGCGGTGTTGCGACATCCGCTCTTGAAATGTCACAGAACAGCGAGCGTTACAGCTGGTCTTTCGAAAAGGCAAATTCAACGCTAAAAAATATAATGGTCGATATTTTCCACAACATTGACGAAGCTGCAGCAAAATACGGGCTTGACAAGGATTACATTGCCGGTGCGAATATTGCGGGCTTCGAAAAGGTTGCCGACGCAATGAATGCTCAGGGTATAGTATAAAATCTATCAATCGGAGGGAATGACTGTGAGATTTACGAAGATGCAGGGGCTCGGAAACGATTATATTTACGTCTGCGCAAAAACCGTTCCCGAAAATATTGAGGAGCTTTCAATCAAGCTCTCGGACCGACATTTCGGCATCGGTTCGGATGGAATGATATGGATATTGCCGTCCGACACAGCCGATTTTGCGATGAGAATATTTAATGCCGACGGAAGTGAGGCAATGATGTGCGGCAACGGAATCCGATGTGTCGGAAAATATGTTTATGACAAGGGCTTGACGAGCAAAAAAACGATTACGGTCGAAACCTTATCGGGTATAAAGACGCTTGAGCTGACCGTGGAAAAAGGAAAGGTTCGTTCTGTCTGTGTGGATATGGGCAAGGCTTCGCCCGGACTTGTGAACAGGGTAGAGGTCTGCGGAACGGTCGTAGAGTATATTCCCGTGTCGGTCGGAAATCCGCACGCAGTCATATTTGTTGACGATATTGAAAAAGCGCAGATAGATACTGTCGGTCCCGCTATGGAGCACAACGAAAGGTTCCCGGACGGTGTGAATGTGGAGTTCGTTCAGGTTCTCTCGGACAGAAGCTTGAGAATGAGAGTGTGGGAGCGCGGAAGCGGAATCACTATGGCGTGCGGAACAGGCTCGTGTGCAACCGTTATGGCGGCAATTTCAATAGGGCTTTGCGGCTATGATACGGACGTTGCGGTGGAGCTTGACGGCGGTACGCTGACGGTAAATATTGCACAGGATAATTCCGTCAAGATGACGGGTTCGGCAGAAATTTCTTATGAGGGAGAAGTTGATGTATGATGAAGCCTAATATGCATTATACCGAGCTGAAGGATACTTATCTTTTCAACACGATATACAGAAAAACCGACGAATACCTTGCAAAAAATCCGGGCAAAAAGGTTTTGAAGCTCGGAGTCGGCGATGTTTCGTTTCCTCTTTGCAAAAAGGTTATTGAGGCACTTCACGAGGCGGTTGACGACCAGTCGAGAATTGAAACCTTCCACGGATATATGCCCGAACACGGCGCAATGTTTCTGCGAGAGGCGATAGCCGATTATTATTCACGGCGCGGAGTTCAAAAGACGACCGATGAAATTTTTGTTTCCAGCGGAGCCTGTGACGATTTGGGCGACATACTCGAAATGTTTGACGTTGACAACACGGTGCTGGTAATTGAGCCTGCTTATCCCGAATATGTTGACACAAACATACTTTCGGGCAGAAAAGTTCTTCATCTTCCTGCGGGCGAGGCGGACGGATTTCTTCCGCTTCCCGACGAGAGCATTGACGCGGATATAATTTATATGTGCTCGCCGAACAACCCGACGGGCTCGGCATACAACCGCGAAAAGCTCAAAAAATGGGTTGACTATGCCAACTCAAAGGGTGCGGTGATACTTTATGACGCCGCTTATGAAATCTTTATTGAAGACGAGGATGTGCCCCACAGCATTTATGAAATTGACGGTGCCGATACCTGCGCGATAGAGATATGCTCGTTTTCAAAGACGGCAGGCTTTACGGGTACAAGAGTCGGCTACACCGTTGTTCCGTCAAAGCTGGAAAGAATGGGCGTGAGCCTTAACGCCGTTTGGTCAAGAAACCGCGAAACGAGAACGAACGGTATCTCGTATATTCTTCAAAAGGGAGCAGCCGCAGTGTTCACGGACGAGGGACAGGTGCAGATACACGAAAGTATTTCCGTCTATAAGAAAAACTCAAAGGTCATTATGAATGCGCTTGACAAATGCGGAATATGGTATGTCGGAGGCAAAAACTCACCGTATATCTGGATGAAATGTCCCGACGGTATGAATAGCTGGGCGTTCTTTGACTATCTGCTCAATGAGCTTCAAATTGTCGGTACACCCGGCGTGGGATTCGGCTCGTGCGGCGAGGGATTTTTGAGACTTTCCGCTTTCGGAGACCCGGAGGACACGGTTGAAGCGGCAGAGAGAATTGTGAAACATTTTAAGTAAAAAACGAACAACGGCATGGTGCAAAATCGTGCCGTTGCTTTTACGTCAGCGTTGTTATCTGTTTTATGCTTGAGCAAATTTTCAAATTACGGTCGCTAAGCTGTATTTCGGTGTTGATTTTGTTGGGATATAGTAATATAATAGCTCGGTAGAATTGATATTTTGATGAGGAGTATTTTAAACGTGGCTAAGAATAAGTTTGAAATTGATATGATAAACGGCACGATAATGAACAAGCTTATTTCATTCGCTTTGCCGTTGATGATGTCGGGCATCTTGCAGCTTCTGTTCAATGCGGTTGATATAATCGTTGTCGGCAGATTCAGCGGAAGTCAGTCGCTTGCCGCAGTCGGCTCAACGTCGTCGCTTATAAATATGCTGACCAATCTTTTTATCGGCATATCTCTCGGTGCAAATGTTCTTGCCGCAAGATTCTATGCGGCAGGGAAGCATAAGGAAATGTCGGAAACCGTCCACACCTCAATTGCAACGGCACTTGTCAGCGGAGTGATAATGATTTTTGTCGGCGTTTTATTTGCGCGCCCTGCGCTGGAGCTGATGGATACGCCGTCCGACGTTATTGACCTTGCCACTCTTTATATGCGTATTTATTTTGTCGGAATGCCGTTTTTTATGCTGTACAATTACGGTGCGGCGATACTCCGAGCTGTCGGCGATACCAAAAGACCGCTTGTTTTCCTTATCATATCCGGTGTGGTCAATGCGTGCCTGAATCTCTTGCTTGTAATTGTTTTCAAGCTTGATGTTGCCGGTGTTGCCATTGCCACCGTCATTTCGCAGATGATTTCGTGCGTGCTTGTAATTATCTGTCTTTATAAAACCGACGCTGTTTACCGGCTTCGTTTCAAAAAGCTGAGAATCAAATGGTGGTATCTCGGTCAGATATTCAGAATAGGTATTCCCGCAGGAATACAGAGCACGCTTATAAGCTTTTCCAATGTTCTTTTGCAGTCGTCGGTCAATTCATTCGGCTCAATCGCAATGGCGGGCTACACGGCGGCTAACAATATTCTCAGCTTCCTTTATATGGCGGCGAATGCGATCACGCAGGCGTGTATGAGCTTCACCAGTCAGAATTACGGCGCACGAAAGCCCAAGAGAATGGACAGAGTGCTGGTTGACGGACTTGTTTTGCAGGTCGTTTTCTGTCTGACGCTCGGCGTGCTGGCTTATGTTTTCGGCAACCGGGTTTCGAGCATCTACACCGACGACCCGAACGTTATAAAGTGCTCCGTTGAGATTATCGCACTGACGACTGTTCCGTATTTTCTGTGCGGATTTATGGATACGTTCCCCGGAGTTCTCCGCGGAATGGGACGCTCCACCGTGCCGATGATACTTTGTCTTATCGGTACCGTCGGAGTCAGAATCATCTGGATTTACTTCTTTTTCCCGCACAACAGAACGCTCGGCTATCTGTTTGTTTCTTATCCCGTTTCGTGGATAGCGACGATTTTGATGCAGCTGGTTTACTATTTTATCATCAGAAAAGAAGTTCACCGCGAGCTTAATTCCCTGAATGGTTTTCAATAATACATTTCACACCCGATTTTAACATTTCGGGTGTGTTTTTTCTTGCATATTGCAAACAAGTGTGGTAGAATAAGTTGAATTTGTCTCGGGACGTATTTTTCATTTGCTTAACGGAGGACGAAATATGAGAATTGTGGTCAAGGTCGGAACCTCAACGCTTGCTCATCCGAGCGGTCTTTTGAATATCAGACGCGTCGAAGAGCTTTGCAAGGTTATGAGTGACCTTAAAAATGCCGGTAACGACATTATACTTGTTACTTCGGGTGCTATCGGAATGGGTGCCGGAAAGCTCCAGCTGAGCGAACGACCTCGCGATGTCGCGGCAAAGCAGGCAGCCGCTGCGGTCGGTCAATGCGAACTGATGTATATTTACGATAAAATCTTCTCGGAGTACAATCACACGGTGGCTCAGCTCCTTATGACAGGCTCCGATTTTGAAAACAGGGAGAGACATATAAACTTCAAAAACACCATGGATAAGCTCCTTGAATTTAAGGCACTTCCGATAATTAACGAGAATGATACGGTTGCGACCGACGAGATCAAGGTCGGAGACAATGATACGCTTTCGGCAATGGTTGCCGTGAATATAAATGCGGAGCTTTTGATTTTGCTTTCCGATATTGACGGACTTTTTACAGCCGATCCGCACACTGATCCCAATGCAAGGCTGATTTCGGTGGTTTCGGAAATCAATGACGACATTCTTTCTCTCGGCGGCAGTGAGGGCTCAAGTCTCGGCACGGGAGGAATGAAAACAAAGCTTCACGCTGCGCAGATTTGCACGGAAAACAACTGCGATATGATTATTGCCAACGGTAAGAATCCCCGTATTCTTTACGATATCGTCGAGGGAAAAGCCGTAGGTACGCGATTTATTAAAAGAGGGTGACGGAATGACTACACTTGAAATACTTGAACAGGCAAGGGCGGCGAAGTCCGAGCTTGCAAGGCTCACCTCCGAGGACAAGGACAACGCCCTGCTTGCCATGGCGGATATGCTTGAGGAAAACAGCGATTATATTATCGCCGAAAATAAAAAAGATGTTGAGGCGGCGCGCGGCAAGATAACGGACGTTATGATTGACCGTTTAAGTCTTGACGGCGAACGAATAAAAGGAATGGCAGACGGAATCAGAGACGCCGTGAAGCTTCCCGACCCTGTGGGTAAGGTGCTTGAAAGGGTTGAGCTGCAAAACGGACTTATTGTCGAGAAAACCTCCGTGCCGATGGGCGTGGTTGCCATTATCTACGAAAGCAGACCGAATGTTTCATCGGACGCTGCGGCTCTTGCGCTGAAAAGCGGCAATGTCTGTGTGCTCAGGGGCGGCAAGGAAGCTTTCCGCTCCGCGAATGCGATTGTCAACTCGCTCAGAGAGGGCTTGAAAAAGCTCGGTTTCTGTGAGAACTTTATAAATCTGATTCAGGACACGACGCGTCAAAGCGCAGCAGAGCTGATGACTGCGGACGGATATATTGATTTGCTCATCCCGCGGGGCGGTGCGGGGCTTATCAAGGCCTGCGTCGAAAACGCTACCGTACCCGTTATACAGACGGGAACGGGTATATGCCACGTTTATGTTGACGATGCCGCCGATCTTGATATGGCACTCAATATTATTGAAAACGCGAAAACAAGCCGTCCGTCGGTGTGCAATGCCGAAGAGGTTGTGCTTGTAAACAGCAAAATTGCCGACAAATTTCTTCCGTTGCTCAAAAAGAGACTCGTCGATGACCGAAAGGAGAACCCCGTTGAGCTCAGACTTGACGAGAGAGCGGCGAAGCTTATCGACGGAACAAGAGCCGGCGAAAAGGATTTTGATACGGAATTTCTTAACTATATACTCGCAGTCGTAATTGTTGACAGCGTTGAAGATGCGGTCAAGCACATTGCAGAGCACGGAACGCATCACAGCGACGCTATCGTTACCTCGGATGACGGGCACGCAAAAGTTTTCTGCCGTGATGTGGATTCGGCGGCGGTATACGTTAATGCAAGCACGCGTTTCACCGACGGCGGACAGTTCGGTCTCGGCTGTGAGATTGGAATTTCAACACAGAAGCTTCACGCACGAGGTCCTATGGGTCTTTGCGAAATGACAACTTATAAATACATTGTCAAGGGTAACGGACAGATAAGATAAGGAGGAAATTGTATGCCTGATATCGGATTTATTGGCTGCGGAAATATGGGCGGAGCAATTGTGCGCGCCGTTGCAAAAGCCGGCTTCGCCGAATGCTCGTATGTCTGTGACCGTGATGCCGCAAAGACAAAGGCTCTTTCCGATGAACTGGGAGTACAGGTGTCAAATTCAAAGGCGATAGCTGCGGAATGTGATTATATTTTTATCGGAGTCAAACCGCAGGTCATTGCAAATGCATTGGCGGAAATATCGGAAATAATTAAAACGAGACCCGACTGCGTTGTTGTCTCGATGGCGGCAGGGTGTGCGATTGAGAAAATTGCAGAGATGTCCGCGGCGTCGAAAATTATTCGGATTATGCCGAATATGCCCGTGTCTGTCGGCAAGGGCGTTGTCCTTGCAAGCGGTTACAATGTGACCGACAAGGAAATCGGCGAGTTTAACGGCATTATGAAGTGTTCGGGAATCGTTGATTGGATTGATGAGAAGCTTATTGATGCAGGCTGCGCAATTTCGGGCTGCGGTCCCGCGTTCGTTTATATGTTCATAGAAGCCCTTGCGGACGGAGCGGTATGCTGCGGCCTCCCGAGGGATAAGGCACTTCTTTATGCCGCCGGCACGGTGCTCGGCTCCGCCGAGGCGGTGATTGAAAGCGGAAAGCATCCGGGCAGGCTGAAGGATGAGGTTTGCAGTCCCGGAGGTACGACAATTGCCGGAGTTAAGGCTCTGGAGGACGGTGCTTTCCGTTCAAATGCAATGAATGCCGTAATTGCGGCATACGAAAAGACCAAAAAGCTCTGATTATTATATTGATACAGGCTTTATGCAGACATAGAATAAAAAACAGGAGGTAGATTGCAATGCCATTTTCTGATTTCGGCATTTTCCTTGGAGATGTTTCACTTTGGGAAATCAATCATTTCACCAAGGATCCGTTGAAAGCTCAAAAGAATGTTCTGAAAAAAATCGTAAGAAGAAACAAAAATTGTGAACTCGGCAAGAAGCTTCATCTCAGTGAGGTTAAGTCGATTGAGGACTACCAGCGCATAGTTCCGCTGTCCACATACAAGGACTACGAGCCGTATGTTGACAGGATGATTAACAACAAAGAGGACAGACTTATGTTCTCGGGAAGAAATATAAGATACTGCTCGTCCTCGGGTTCCGTCGGCAAGCCCAAGATTTTGCCCAAGGGAATCAGTGATCTTTGGAAGATGCAATGTATCGGATTTTCCGTATCCGTTGCGGTAGCGGCTCATTGGCTCAAGGAGCACAAGGGTATTAAAATGCCGTCACAGATGGGCCCGCTTGTTCTTATTCTTTCGGGTCATAATCTTGATGACGACAAGCGTTGTAATGGTGCCGGTCAGGTACCGCTGACTTATCTCAAGCATATTACGAGATTTTTCTGCACGTCTCCGTATTCGCTTCTCTGTCCGGAGCACGAGGAGCTTCTCGATACGTCGTATCTTCAGCTCAGATTTGCTCTTGAAAACAGGAATGTTACTTATCTCGGCTCACTGGTTGTCACGCTGCTGACAACAATGTTTGATTACCTTGAAGATAACTGGGAAATGCTCTGTGACGATATTGAAAAGGGTATTATCAACCCGAATATCAAATGCACTCCCGAGCTCAGAGCCAAGTATTCAAAAATGTTCAAGCCGAATCCTAAGAGAGCCGCCGAGCTCAGAAGAGAGTTTGAAAAGGGCTTTGACGAGCCGATAGCACCGAGAATTTGGCCGAAGCTTACATGGGGCTACGGTATGATGGGTTCAAGCCTTCAGGTTTACATTGAAAAGCTCCGCAAGTCCGTCGGCGATCTGCCGCTTCACAATATGGGCTATGCGGCGGCTGAGGGCTTCTTTGCCGCTCCCGTTGAGCTCAATGTCAACGACTCGTGCCTGCTTCCTCATTGCATTTTCTTTGAGTTCCTCCCGATTGAGGACGGCGAGGAGCACGCACGTGACAACGTTAAGCCGCTTTTGATAAACGAAATTGAGGTCGGCAAAGACTACGAGCTTGTTGTTTCGAACTTCTCCGGTCTTTACAGATATAAAATGGAGGACGTTGTTCATGTCACAAAGATGTACAACAACACTCCGCGAATTGAGCTTCTTTACAGACAGAATCTCAGTATGAATGTTGCCAACGAAAAGACAACCACTCAGATGGTCGATTTCGCCGCAACAAAGGCTTCGGAGAAGGTCGGAATCGACTTTAAGGGTTATAGCTTCTATCCGGATTATTCGACCACTCCGCCGCGCTACTGTATGTTCGTTGAACCCGAGAAGCCGATTGACGAGGACGCCCGCAAAAAGATAATTGAGTTTTTGGACGAGGAGCTCAAGGAAGTCAATGAAAAGTACTTCAAATACAGACGTTGGGGTATGCTCAACGAGCCTGAGGTTTTGGTTCTCAAGGAAAAGACCTATTGGGATTACAGGGAATCACTCAGAAGCAAGGGTGTTGTTCTGAATCAGATTAAGCCCGTTACCGTTATCAATTCAAAGGAGAGAGAGGATTTCTTCTTCTCACACGTTGAGACGGAAGGCTCGAAAACACTTGATGCGTACAAGGACAAGAATAAAGAAGAAAACAATACTTAAAGCGATGGCAATAAGGAGCTTTTCCGAGAGGACAGTGTTTCTTGTTCTTTGCCTGAATAATCGAGCTTAATAAAAGACAGCTTTCGGGTCGGTCGGAGGAATAAAAGACTATGCTTAACACTTCACACACGAGGCAGGAGAGAATAAGAGAAACAGTTAAAATTGCACTTATGGCGGCGATAATATCGGTTCTCGGTCCGCTTTCGGTTCCGTTGCCTTTCACGCCCGTGCCCGTCTCGTTCGCAATACTGGCGGTCTATTTGACGACCTACCTTTTGGGCGCAAAAACAGGAACGCTCAGCGTTATAATATATATTCTCATCGGACTTGCCGGGCTTCCCGTATTTTCGGGCTTTACCGGCGGAGCGGCAAAGCTTATCGGTCCGACGGGAGGATATATAATCGGTTTTATATTTATTGCGCTTATCGGCGGACTGTTTGTTGATAAATGTAATGATAGATTTATAGTGTCACTTGTCGGAATGGCACTGGGTACGGCGGTTTGCTATCTTTTCGGTTCGCTGTGGCTTGCCTATCAAATGGGACTGACGCTCAAGCAGGCTCTTGTCGCCGGCGTTGTACCTTATATCGCGCTTGACTGTGTGAAAATGGTGTTCGCCGTTCTTCTCGGCAAGCAGGTCAAGCCGCTTATAAACAGATAAACCGTTTTTTTGGTTGTCTCCGCCGGTGCAGCCTGAAGATCCAAACAGCGTTAAAAGCTATAATTTACATTTCAGTAAACTAAAATACTGATTGTGAATTATAGCTTTTTTATATTTTAAATTATTATTAACTGCTTTTTGGACAGTGCTGTGTTTTTATTCAATCAGTCCATGGTAGCGCAAAACTCGACACACCTTTTCTTTGTTGGCGTCGCTCAGACGCGTGAGGGGGAGACGGCATATTCCGCTGTCTGTGCCGAGGAGCGACATCGCGTATTTTACAGGCATAGGATTGACGTCGCAGAAAAGCACATTGCACAGTGCGAGATAGCGAAGCTGCAATGCTGCGGCGTAAGCGGAATCTCCGTCAGCAGCCGTTTCGGCAATGTCGTGTGCCGCAAGGGGCAAAATGTTCGAAAGAACCGATATGGTTCCCTTGCCTCCCATGGAGCAGAAAGCTGCGCTCTGGTCGTCATTTCCGCAGTAAATATCCAGCTCGTCGCCGCAGAGCTGCATTGTTTTCATCAGAGCTGATAAATCTCCGTTTGCTTCCTTGGTCGCAACGACGTTTTCAATCTGACTCAGTATCTTGTATGTTTCGGGCTGTATGTTTACTCCTGTTCTTGAGGGCACATTGTAGACGATTATCGGCTTTGTCACGCTGTCGCTTATACGTGAATAATGCTCGACTAAGCCCTCCTGAGAGCATTTGTTATAGTATGGAGTGACAATCAGCAGGGCGTCGACACCGAGCGATTCGGCAGCTTGACTTTTCTTTATCACATCCCGAGTGCTGTTGCCGCCCGTACCTGCGATGACGGGAACGCGTCCGTCAACCTGTTTGATTGTTGATTTGATAATCTGACGGCGTTCTCTCGTGTCAAGCGTTGCACTTTCCCCTGTTGTGCCGCAAACTACTATTGCGTCCGTGCCGTTATCAATTTGAAAATCAATTTGTCTTTTGAGAGCCTTGTAATCAACCTTCCTGTTTTCGTCGAACGGTGTGACTATCGCACATGCCGCTCCCGTAAAAACCGTTTGTTTCATTAAAACGCTCCTTGTATAAAAATAAAGACAGGAAAACGGATTCCTGTCTTTTAAACGATATAGTGTGCTTTTAGTCCATATATCCCTTTGCGCAGAGAAGCTCTGCAAGGAGAACTGCGCCGCCTGCGGCACCTCTGAGTGTGTTGTGTGAGAGACAAACAAACTTGTAGTCATACTGAGTGTCCTCGCGAAGTCTGCCGATGCTGACTGCCATGCCGCCCTCAAGGTCACGCTGGAATCTCGTCTGCGGCATATTGTCCTCTGTGAAATAGTGGAGGAACTGCTTGGGTGCGCTCGGAAGTGCAAGCTTCTGCGGTTCGCCCGAGAAGCTTTCCCATACCTTGAGGATTTCTTCCTTTGACGGTGCTTTGTCTGCAAATTTCATAAATACTGCGCCCATGTGGCCGTTTGAAACGGGAACACGGAGACATTGTGCTGTGAAATGAGGCTTTGAGGCACAAACGATTTCGCCGTTTTCAACCTTACCCCAGATTTTAAGCGGTTCTTTCTCGCTTTTTTCTTCCTCGCCGCCGATGAACGGAATAACGTTGTCTACCATCTCAGGCCATCTCTCGAAGGTTTTTCCTGCACCGGAAATTGCCTGGTATGTGCAGACAAGAACGTCCTCAACCTTGTAGCCTGCCTTGTCAAGCGGATAAATTGCCGGAACGTAGCTTTGAAGCGAGCAGTTTGACTTTACGGCAATGAAGCCTCTCTTTGTGCCGAGACGCTTTCTCTGATCCTCAATGACATTGATATGGTCGGCATTGAGCTCGGGAACTACCATTGGAACGTCGGGAGTGAATCTGTGAGCACTGTTGTTTGAAACAACGGGGCACTCAGCTTTTGCATATCTTTCCTCAAGAGCCTTGATTTCGTCCTTCTTCATATCGACTGCACAGAAAACGAAGTCAACAAGAGAAGCAATTTTTTCAACATCTGCCGCTGCGTCGTATACGATGAGATCAGCCATATTCTCCGGCAGCGGTGTATCCATGCACCAACGGCTGCCGACTGCTTCCTTGTATGTTTTTCCTGCCGAGCGGGGACTTGCCGCAACAAGAACAACCTCAAACCAAGGGTGATTTTCGAGCAAGGATGCAAATCTTTGTCCAACCATACCGGTAGCACCGATAATTCCTACCTTATATTTTTTCATAACAATTCACCTCTAAAAAATTAAAAAATGTGTTGCCAATCAAGTGATTATGCAATATAATATTAGTCGTTGATTACTGTGTGTCAACACTTTGAGAAAGATGATACCATTTTTTATTATTCAAGTCAAGAGCTAAATGACTTAAACAGAGGTTTTACGATGAAAAAAAGCGATTTCTATTATGATCTGCCGGAGGAGCTGATCGCTCAGCATCCGATTGAGCCGCGCGACAGCTCAAGGCTTATGCGTCTTGACAAGGAAACGGGAAAGGTTGAGCATTTGCACTTTTATGATATAGTCGAGCTTCTCCGCGAGGGAGATTGCCTTATACTCAACGACACGAGAGTTCTTCCGGCACGCCTTTACGGAGTCAAGGAGGGAACGGGTGCGGTCGTCGAGTTCCTTTTGCTCAATCAGTATGACGCTCATACATGGGAGGTTATGGCAGGACCGGGTAAAAAGGCGAGAGAGGGTTCAAAATTTACCTTCGGTGACGGCTTGCTCAAAGCGGAGGTAAAGGAAGTTCTTGAAAACGGAAACAGGATTGCCGAGTTCTCCTATGAGGGCAATTTTTATAATGTGCTTGACAAAATCGGCGAAATGCCGCTTCCTCATTACATAAAAGAGAAGCTTGAAAACAAGGAGCGTTATCAGACCGTATACTCAAAGGAGCTCGGTTCAGCCGCCGCACCGACAGCAGGCTTGCATTTTACTCCCGAGCTTCTGCAAAAAATAAGTGACAAGGGCGTGAAAATAGGTTTTGTTACGCTTCACGTCGGAATCGGCACATTCCGTCCCGTTAAGACGGAAAACATCGAGGAGCACAAAATGCACTCCGAGCATTATATGATACCCGCCGAAACAGCGGATATCATAAACGCAACCAAGAAAAACGGCGGCAGAGTAGTTGCCGTCGGTACGACCTGCTGCCGAACGCTCGAATCTGTATGTCAGGCGAAAGGAAGAGTCTGTGAGTACGACGATTGGACGAGCATCTTTATCTATCCGGGCTATGAATTTAAGTGTATCGACGGACTTATAACTAATTTTCACCTGCCCGAAAGCACGCTTATTATGCTTGTCAGCGCGTTTTGCGGCTATGAGCACACAATGAACGCATATAAAATTGCCGTTGAGGAGAGGTACAGATTCTTCTCGTTCGGGGATGCAATGGCTATCCTTTAAAGGAGGACGAAATGGCAGAATTTAAGATTATAAAGCAATGCGGTGCGGCACGTTTAGGAGAGTTTTCAACGGTTCACGGCACGGTAAAAACGCCTGCGTTTCAGAATGTTGCAACCTGCGGCGCAATCAAGGGCGCACTTGACGCCTACGACCTTCAGGATATTCGTGCTCAGGTTCAGCTTTGCAATACCTACCATCTTCATGTACGACCGGGTGACGGGCTTATCAAGGAGCTTGGAGGACTTCACAAATTCACGGGCTGGGATGGGCCGATTTTGACTGACAGCGGCGGATTTCAGGTTTTCTCGCTTGCAAAGCTCCGTCAAATCAAAGAGGAGGGGGTCACCTTTGCCTCACACATTGACGGAAGACGTATTTTTATGGGGCCGGAAGAAAGTATGAGAATCCAGTCAAATCTCGCTTCGACCATAGCTATGGCATTTGACGAGTGCGTTGAAAATCCCTCGACCTACGAATATGCTAAAAAGTCCTGCGAAAGGACAACTCGCTGGCTTGTAAGATGCAAGGAAGAAATGGAAAGACTGAACGCCTTACACGACACTATAAACAAGAATCAGCTTCTTTTCGGCATCAATCAGGGCTGCGTTTACGACGATTTAAGAATAGAGCACATGCAAAGAATTGCCGAGCTCGACCTTGACGGTTATGCAATCGGCGGACTTGCAGTCGGCGAGCCGAAGGAGGATATGTACAGGATTATTTCGGCGGTTGAGCCCTATGCGCCGAAGAATAAAATTCGTTACCTTATGGGCGTAGGGACTCCCGGCAACATCATTGAGGGAGTCAGCAGGGGAGTTGACCTTTTCGACTGCGTAATGCCGTCGAGAAACGCGCGCCACGGACATCTTTTCACGATGAACGGAATAATCAACATAAACAATGCCAAATATATGAAGGACGGTACACCGATTGATTCGGAGTGTGACTGTCCGACCTGCCGCAGACATTCGAAGGCGTATATCAGACATCTTTTCAAGGCGAAAGAAATGCTTGCAATGCGCCTTTGCGTTACGCACAACCTTTATTTCTATAATACGCTGATGGAGAAGATCCGTGACTCCTTGGCAAACGATACATTTGAGGAATTTAAAGAAAAATATGTTGACTTGCTTGATATGCGAATTTAAGGCAATATCGCACAATTTAGGTGTGTGGATTGCGCAGTAAGATTTTTCGTCAGGTAGTACAAAATTTTTGCAGGTTTTCGGCGCAAGTCAAGAAATTTTTGTGCATTATGACGGAAACACATTCAAGCAAGACGTGCGCCGCAATTGTGCGGTGTTGCCTTAATCCATAAAATTAACAGAATATACACAAATAACGCTTGCAAAAACTGACAATGTAATGTATAATACAAGCGTTATGTAAAGTTTAGGAGGATAAGTAATGAACTATTTAGCATTGTTCGGAAACCAGTCCGGAGAAACAAGCAGCAGCTTACCGATGATTCTTATGATGGTAGCTGTTTTCGGCGTTATGTATTTTCTTATGATCAGACCTCAGAAGAAAAAGCAGAAGGAAGAGCAGGCAATGCGCGACAACCTTCAGATCGGCGACGAAATTACTACAATCGGCGGAATCATAGGCAAGATAGTTACCGTTAAGGACGATTCTCTCATCATTGAGACAGGTGCCGACAGAAACCGTATGAAGATTACCCGCTGGGCTATCAGTCAGAACAACACCGCTAACGAAAAGCTTGCAGCCGAGCGTGCGGCAGCCAAGGAAGCGGCAGAGAAAGAAAAGGCAGCTCGTATGGAAGCTAAAGGCAAGGCTCCGAAAAAGAAAAAAGAAGAAAAGTTCTGATTGAGGCTGCCGCTTTCAGCGCAGACCGAAGAACAAAAATGATATAAAACTATAATTTATGTTTGGTGAAATCAAAACGCTGATTATGAATTATAGTTTTTTCTTTTTCATAATTGTTGTACGGTTTAAAAAAATACTTGATTTTTTTAAAATGATAAGGTATAATATACAGCGTTATGTGCCGGTGTGATGGAATTGGCAGACGTGCTGGACTCAAAATCCAGTGGTAGCGATACCGTACCGGTTCGACCCCGGTCACCGGCACCAAAATAAGGGTATTTCACCCACACTACAACACACATCAAAAGCTTAAAAACGTGAAATTGCGTAATTCTGCTTTTGATGTGTGTTTTTTGCTTAATACACACTAAAAAATTGGAGTTGTTTTTAAATCCCCACCGTCGCTCACGCGACACCTCCCCTTGCTTCAAGTGGAGGCAGAGGATAGATTATAGATGTTAGATGATGTTATGGGAAAAAGCAGCATTTAATTTAACGCAGGTCTAAAATCTAAAATCTAAAATCTACAATCTAAAGTCTATTACCGGCCTCCCCTTTTTGTAAGGGTAGCGAAGCGGCGCGACGGTAGTGAATGACAGTCCGGTGGACTGTCAGAGCCGGAGCGTGACCGAGCCGCAGCGAGACGGGGACCGCTTGCGGTGGAAGGGATAAAGAATAAAGGCATATTGAGTTATTCTTAAATGTTGTTCTTAAATTTTGCGGTTATTTTTTCTGCAATTATTTATTTTTCGGCTTTCTTTCTTACTATCTTGACCGCACGCTTGGCGGTGTAGGGGAGGATATACTTGAATTTATCCTCGGCGACAACCATTTTGCTCGCTTCGGGGTGATCCCTGTGAAGCGTGATTGCGTCAAATTTGCACTTCGTTGTGCAAATTCCGCATCCGATACAGCGGTTTTGGTCAACGATTGTTGCGCCGCAGCCGAGACATCTTGAGGTTTCTTTCTTGACCTGTTCCTCGGTGAGTGTTGCGTGAGCGTCGCGGAAGGTATGCGGATCGACATCGTTTCTCATTCCCGCTTCCTGACGTCCTGCGGTATCGTAGCTGTCAAAACGAAGATCGTTTTTATCAAGCTCGATAAATTCACGTCGGTTTCTGCCGATTGTCATATGACCGTGCTGAACAAATCTGTGGAGCGACTCGGCGGCCTCGTGTCCTGCTGCAATCGCGTCAATGGCAAATTTCGGACCTGTGTATACGTCTCCGCCGACAAAGATGTCTTCTTCTGCGGTTTGATACGTGAGCTTGTCGGCAACGGGATAATTGCCGTGCCAAAATTCAACCTTTGTTCCGTCGAGAAGCTTACCCCATTCAATCGTCTGTCCGATAGCAAAAATAACCTTTGTTGCCGGAATTGTCACGGTTACACTTTCGTCGTAAAGAGGTGAGAACTTTTTGTTGTCATCATACACGCGTGTGCATTTTTTGAAAACGACAGCTTTGACCTTTCCGTTTTCGGCGAGAACCTCCTTCGGACCCCAGCCGCAGTTTATGATTACTCCGTCTTCCTCGGCTTCGGCTGTTTCCTCGTTCGATGCAGGCATAATATCCTTGCTCTCAAGGCAGAGCATAGTGACTTTTTTTGCTCCGCTTCTTGCGCTGACACGTGCCGCGTCAATCGCAACGTTGCCGCCGCCGACAACAACTGTTTCGTCGTCAAAACGGCAGCCTCCCGTTGTCGCTTTCTTCAAAAATTCAACGGCGGTTTCCGTGCCCTCTGCGTGGTCGTTGGGAATGTTCGGATATCTGCCACCCTGACAGCCTACGGCGATATAAAACGCCTTATAGCCGTCCTTGCGCAGTTCAGAGACGGTGATATCCTTGCCGACCTCAATGCCCGTGCGAATCTCAACGCCCATCTCCTTCATAATTTCGATTTCAGCGTCAATAACGTCCTTTTCAAGCTTGTACGACGGGATTCCGTAGGTTAGCATTCCGCCGGGCTTTTCATTCTTCTCGAAAACCGTCGGATAATAGCCCATCTGTGCAAGGTAGAACGCGCAGGAGAGACCTGCAGGACCGCCGCCTATAATTGCAAGCTTTTCTTTCCAGCGACCTCTGTTGGAGGCAACAACAATTTCGGGAACATATCTGTGCTCGTCCTCAAGATCCTTTGCGGCGATGAATTTCTTTACGGCATCAATGGAAACCGCGCGGTCAATCATACCTCTTGTGCAGGCGTCCTCACAGCGTTTGTTGCATATTCTGCCGCAGACAGCCGGAAACGGGTTTTCCTTCTTTATGAGTGCCAAAGCGTCTTTGTAACGACCTTGTGAAGCCATTTTCAGATATCCCTGAACCGCGATGTGGGCGGGACAGGCAGTCTTACAGGGCGATGTGCCGCTGTCGTGGCAGTTGATGCGGTTCTTGTCGCGGTAATCCTCATCCCACTTATCCTCGCCCCATTTTGCGGCATCGGGAAGCTCCTGCTTGGGATAAATGACCTCGGAGCCGTCCTTTTTGCAAAGCTTTTGACCGAGCTTTAATGCGCCTGCCGGGCAGTATTCAACACATTGACCGCAGGCTACGCAGTCCTGCTTACTGACGTGCGCTCTGTAAGCGGAAGCGGACAGATTGGGCGTATTGAAAAGCTGTGATGTTCTGAGCGCATTGCATATCTTGACATTACAGTTGCAGATGGCAAAAATTTTGTTCTCGCCGTCAATGTTTGTGACCTGGTGAACAAAGCCGTTATCCTCGGCACGCTTGAGAATTTCCATTGCCTCTTCGTATGTTATGTCGCGTCCGCGTCCCGTTTCGCGGCAGTAGTCAGCCATATCTCCGACACCGATGCACCAGCCGTCGTAATCGTCGGCACAGCCCTCGTCGAGCTTCTTTCTGCCGTAGCGGCAGGAGCAGATCGACGCACCGAGATGTCCCTCATATTTCTTGAGCCAATAGGAAAGGTGTTCAATGTCGGCGGTGGTGTTCTCCATTGAGATAGCCTGCTCAACGGGGATGACGTGCATACCGATTCCTGCACCTCCCGGAGGAACCATCTGGGTTATGCCTGCGAGCGGAAGAAATGTCATCCTTTCAAAGAACATCGCAAGCTCGGGGTGCTTGTCCATCAGCTTGGTGTTCATATTTGTGTACTCGGCGGAGCCGGGTACAAAGAGAGGAACCCAGTAATGACGATCCGCCCTGTTGTAGGTCGTACCGGGAATCGGACCGTCCTTTGTATAATTGTCGCCGTAATCGTATTCCACCATACCGAGAACGGAAAGCTTGTCCATTACCGTGTCTGCGGTTTCTCGATTCATTCCGTGCTTAGAACACATCGTAAGCATTTCGGAATAAGAATATTTTTTTCTGACCTTCATTTCAAGCAGGAGATCGAGCGAGCTTTCACGCTCGGATTCGGTCATTTCATCCTCGAAAATGCAGGCAAATCCCCAGTATTCGGGATCCTCAACCTTGATTCCCTTAAGCTTTCCGTCAAATCTGTCGGTAACTCGTCTGACAAATTTTAAAAGCTTGGGATTAGGGTTCTTGTCGTTAATATGTGCAGGAATATATTTTTTGCTTATTTCAGGCATTTTGACACATCCTTTCCGTTTTCTAATCAACTTCGATTTCTTTTATATTTACTTCGTTTCCGGTGATGAGGTAAGTGCTCTCGCTCCCGCAGTACGGACAGGTCTTTCCGTGCCGTACTGTAGGATAATTCGTTTCACAGGTCTGACAGAACGTGACGGCAGGTATCGTCTCGATGGCAAGCTCACAGTCTGTCAGCATAGAGTCTCTTTTACAGTTCCATTTCCACACGTCAATCAGGTAATCCGGTATGACGGTTGAAACCTCGCCGATTTCAAGAACAACCTTGCGTATGTGCTTGGCTTGGTTTTCAACCGCAATTTTCTTTACGCTGTCGGAAATGTGAAAAACAACCCCTAATTCGTGCATCAGATTTTCCCCCGATTCAGTTCTGCCACTCCGTGATTTTTTCCCTGAGGCAGTCGGCAAGTGCACTGATTCCTTCGCCCGTTTTGGCTGATATCGGGAAAATCCTTATGTTCGGATTGCGTTTGCGCGCGTATTCCTCAACCTTGTTCATATCAAAGTCAAAATAGGGGAGAACATCTATTTTGTTCACTATCATAACGTCGCACACTTCAAACACAAGCGGATATTTCAGCGGTTTGTCATGTCCCTCCGGAACAGAAAGAATCATCATATTGAGAGCCGCGCCCGTATCAAATTCGGCAGGGCAAACAAGATTACCGACATTTTCCAACACGACAAGATCAAGTCCGTCCGTGCCCAGCTCGTTTATTCCCTGGCGCGTCATTTCCGCATCGAGATGGCACATTCCGCCCGTATGGAGCTGAATTACCTTGGCGCCGGTGCAGGATATCGTCTTTGCATCGACATCGGAATCAATGTCCGCCTCCATCACTCCGATTTTTGTGTCTGATTTCAGGTTGTCAATCAGCTTTATCAGTGTCGATGTTTTTCCCGATCCCGGGGAGGACATAAGATTAACGAGAAGAGTTTTTTCCTTCTTCATCTGACTGCGGAGCTTTTCCGCGTCCTTGTTGTTGTCCTCAAAAACACTCTGCTTGACTTCTATTATTCTGTAATTGTCCATCAAATCACTCCCGACAGCTTTTATACAAGATAATTATACATTCAAAATGAATCATAGTCAATCGGAAAGAATTAGACTCAGTAAATCTTTTGTATAGTCAGAATATTCGGATACTTATATTTTTTTAATGCAACTGTCGAAAAAATGAAGCCCCGAAACGTGTCCGGAGCTTCTGAAAATTTATATGATTGCGTGTAAAGAAAAAATGACTTGCGGTGATCAGTCGTTTTTCTGCCAATAGCTGCTGAGGAAGTCGCCGATATCACGAATAGCCTGTGCGATTTCGTTCGGCTCGGGGAGCATAACGATTCTGAAGTGATCCGGCTCGTGCCAGTCAAAGCCGGAACCGGGAACGATGAAGATGTGCTTTTCGTGAAGAAGGTCAAAAGCAAACTTCTTATCGTTTGTGATGTTGAACTTCTTGATGTCAAGCTTCGGGAATACATAAAATGCACCGTGGTTCTTGACAACCGAAAGACCGTCGATTTTGTCAATCTCACGGATAACGGCTTCTCTCTGCTCATAAAGTCTGCCGCCCGGGACAAGCATAGCCTGTGTGCTTGCGTTGTCTTTAAGTGCCGCAGGGATAACAAGCTGAGTAAGTGCGTTACCGCAAAGACGCATGGCGGCAATCTGGAAGATACCCTCAACATAGTCGTCAGCCTTGCCCTTGTAACCGCTGATGCACATCCAGCCGCAGCGGAAGCCGCAGACGATGTGTGACTTTGAAAGACCGTTCATTGTAATAACCATTCTGTCGGGAGCGAGAGCCGCCGTCGAGTAGTGTTCAACGCCGTCCATAACGAGTCTGTCGTAGATTTCGTCGGAGAAGATAAGAAGGTCGTTTTCACGGGCAACCTGAATAATGTCCTCAAGAACCTCTTTCGGATACACGGCACCGGTCGGGTTGTTGGGGTTGATGATAACGATAGCCTTTGTCTTGGAGCTGACCTTGCTTCTCATATCGTCAATGTCGGGATACCAGTTGTTTTCCTCGTTGCATTTGTAGAAAACAGGCTGACCGCCGGCAATGTAGGTCGAGTTTGACCAAAGCGAATAGCTCGGAGACGGCATAAGAACCTCGTCACCCTTGTTAAGCAGGGGGAGAAGAGCCATAAGAACAAGCTCGCTGACGCCGTTTCCTATGTATATATCGTCGGGAGTAATTCCCTGAACGCCCTTGCCCTTGTGATAGCTGCATATTGCTTCACGGGCGTCCGGCATACCTTTAAGGTCGCAGTAAGCAACAGCCTTGTCGGCGTTGTTGAGGAGCGCGTTTCTTACGCTGTCAGGCATTCCGAAGCCGAATGTGGCAGGGTTACCTGTGTTGAGACGAAGAACCTTGATACCTTCCTTATTCATTCTCTGGCTCTCAAGGTAAAGAGGACCTCTGATGTCGGAATGTACCGGCAGTAAATTTTCTGAACGTTTAATTTCCATAGCGAACTCCTATCCGCCGCTTGTTTATACGCGGCAATTTTTATCTCATACAATATAGCACAGTTCAATGCATATTTCAAGAATAAAATCAGTGTTTAAATGAATAATATTGATTTTAACCAATACTATGCACAAAATCCGGTTGAAACGTGTATAATTTTATACCCTGAAAAAGCTTTTTGCAAATTGCACAAAATATTATGCATTCTTTTGGAATATGTTACAGACAGAAGACGGATGCTTTCTGTTAATTATCGGACTGACTGATTTGTGAAAGTCCGATTCCCGCTTGAAAGGCGAGCAGGAAATCACCGTTGTCCGTTGTACCGTCACGGTTGCAGTCTGCCGCTGCCCGAACCGCACTGCCGAGCCGTTGAGCAGGCAGCATTCCGTCTGCAAGCATATTGATAATAACCGCGTCGCGTCCGTCATATATGCCGTCGCCGTCAACGTCGCCGAAAAGCACAACTGTATAGGTCTTGCTCACGCCGTCGGGAAAGGTCACTTCTACGGTTGTTCCCGTGCCGACGTAATTCCGCTTCGGTGTGATTTTTACGTTTGTCAGTTCACTTGACAGCATAGATTTGAATTTTGCAGTGTCCGTCCTTTGCTCGATTCCGTATATTAAATCGCCGTTTGACGTTAGGCTTCCCATTTCGCGCGGAGAATCGTCAACGAGCGAGGTGTAGACCTTCACTCTGCCGACAAAATTTCCGAGCTTGTACCAGCTTTCGCCGCTTTTGTAATAGGAAAGATCTTTGCCGTTTTTGTAAGCGGTAATAATCTTTGCGTCGCCTTTTTCGTTGGACACCCGAACAATTACGGAGAACCATTCTCCCTTTTCAACCTTGACGGAATTATCAAGCTCAACGGTCACATATCCGCCGTGCTCAAAGAAAGCCGCTGCCTTTGCGGCAGAGTATCCGCCCGAAACAGGCACTTTGCTCTGACCGCCGAACGGATAATCCACACCCTTGTAGATTTCCGCTTCAACTGTGATTTTTTCGCCCTGTACGCCGACATTAACCGCCTTGACATATTCCGCACGGCCGTTAGTTCCACCGTTTTGTGCCTTATAGACGTTTGCCACCGTTTTATCGTTTCTCAGAACAAAATCATCAAGACCGCCGTCGTAGTAATAGTTGAAATCGTATTTCTCCTTTGTCGAATAGGAAAAGGCATATACGCTTGAGCTTGTGTTGTCGTATGAAAGCCAAAAGTATTCGAGGCTCTTATAGCTGTTTTTGACAAGCCAGCCTCCGTTTTGTGTTGCACCGCCGGGCACAAACGAATCGGCGGAGATACCGTCGTCCCAGCCGATGACGGTACACGCGTGAGGTGAGGAATTGGAACCACCCTCGTTTTTGGGGTTGTAATAGGCAGTTTCGCGCAGATTATTGTACTGAAACGTGACAGCACCGTATTTCGCAACGGCAAGCTTGATATCCCTAATATATTGCTCGGGATCGGTCTTGTTTTCGGGAATGTAGAATGCGTTTTCCAATCGGTATGACGGATTCAGAAACGGGTCAATGCCGGACTCGGTGCCTGCGACGGGTCCCCACCACATAGAGAAAAGCTTTACGGCATAGAGCGGATTTCCCGTTGCCTGTGTGTAGTCGCCCGAACGCCATTCACCGTCGGTGTTGCCCATAGGGTCGGATTGCCGCCTGTAAGCACGGTAGGCAACCGCAACGGGATTGAGATACAGGTTGTTTTTTGAGACGGCAGGGTCAATTCCCGATTTTAAAATGCTCGTTTCCGAAGCCGCTATCGACGAATAAGCCCAGCAAAGGTTGCTTGTTCCCTGATCCTTGACCTCCGTGACGATGCCGTGTTCTCTGCCGTCGTATCTCGGCAAAGCGGCTGTTTCTTCGGCAGAAAGAGTTGTTTTTGCTGAAGCCGCAGCAGGAGCGGCGGACAAAAGAACCGTTACCGAAAGCATTATTATACATATCGTTTTTTTCAAACCTTTCAATCCGCTCACTTCGCTTTCACTGTAGTATTACGGCTATATTATAGCAAGTATTCTGCGGACTGTCTACGGTCATATTTCCGAATTTTCATAAAAAAGAGGCTGCCGATATGGCAACCCCGTTGAAACTGTCTGTTATTTTCTTTTCTTTTTGATAATCAGAACAACGATGATTATGACCGCCGCAGCGATTAGGAGATACGGACTTGCACCGAGGATGAACACACTGAGATTTCTGAAAAAGCGACTGATATTGTAAACGCTTTCGGAAAACATTTCACTCACCTGAGAACCGAAGCTTGTAGACATCTTTTTTTCTCTGTCAACCTCACTGATTCTTATCGACACCTCGGAATAAGTGATTTCCCGATCATAGCCTTTTTTCTGTGCTCTCAACGATTCAAGCTCTGCTCTGACTGTCGAGAGTCTGTCCTGAACGGATATTGCATCCTCAACCGTTTCACATTTGGCAAGCATGGCGAGCAGGGCTTTTTCTTCCGTCTCATAAGCCGTAATCCGACTTTCCGTGTCCGTGTAGCTGTCCGTGATATCCTTTGTCACAACATTTTTCGACGTGACGGTTCCCGATTTTTCAAGAAAATCAAGAAATTCATCAAGCTTTTCGGCAGGTATTTGAACCGAAGCTTCAACCGACAAATACCTGCTGCTTTTGTTCTGCGAGAGCGAAGAGGTGTAGCCGTTAAGTGAGCTTACCTGTGTACCGATCTTATTTATCAATTCGTCCGAATCCTTGGTTTCCAGATTTATGTCGGCTTTTTTTACAAGCTTCCGTGTTGCGGAAACGCTCGACGAACTGCTTGAAGAAGCGGACTTGTTATCTGAGTGCAACTCATAGCTGTTGTTAATCTCGCTGCCATATTCGTTCACCGAACCAACAGTTGAGGATTGGCTTTTCGAAAGCGACGGACCGATTTCGCGTGCCACGCCGATTAAAACAACAACGGCAAGGCAGGCGGCGAGTACGGCTGTTATTTTTTTGCGTTTTTTTACTTTGGTTGACGCAGCAGGCGTTAGCTCTGAAATTTTATTCATGAGAGAATCGGGAGCGTGCAGTCCGTTGACTTCTCTGATGTAATCCGATTTATTCATCGTCAAAACCTCCGATCATTTCTTCTTTCAGTATGGCTCTGCCTCTGCTGAGCCACGAAAGTACGGTGTTCGGCTTTGCGTTAAGAATTTTGCCGATTTCCTTGGCGGTGTAACCCTCATAATAGTGAAGGTAAACGGCATTGCGATAGTTTTCGGGCAAAGCCTTGACCGCTTCGATAACGGAATCTTCTTTTTCTGCCGTATCTTTCGGCAAAGGAGACTCGCAAAGCGCAATTTTTGAATTTTTTCTCAGCACGTCACGGCATTGGTTTATCGTCACGCGTATCAGCCAAGCCTTTAAATGCTCCGTTCCACGGAAAGGCTTGTCCGACTCCAGAAGCTTGACGAATACAACTTGGGATACGTCCTCGGCATCTGCGGCATTTACCGTGTTGTGCATTGCGACGCGGTAGACCGTATCGGTAAACTGAGAAAAGGCGTAGGGGAAAGCGTCCTTTCCCGATGAGAAAAATATCATGATATTGCCTCCTTTCACTTATAACACGTTTTAACGATGTGAATTATTGCCTTTATTTACAAAAGATTTATCAGCTCGGCGACGGTGAAATCATTGTACATTGCATCGTCGAGAATAGCAAGGTTTATTTGTGAATACTCAACCTCCTTTGAATAGCCGTAAAGAATCCGCACCCTGTCATCAAAGCTCAGCTCCGAAATGCTGTCGTAAAGCCTTTTTGTCACAATGCACGCGAAAACGCCGTACTTAATCTTTGTCAGCAGGTCAAGGTCAAAGCAGGCTGTCATCATATATCTCATAATATAATATTTGAAAAGTCGTATGAAGTCCCCGAAATATTTTTCGCTGTTGTGATAAACGGCTCGCTTGCCGGAAAGCGAAAGTAAGTGCTCACGCCGTTCATCGTTTATGTATTCCATTTTTTCAAGCACCCTTACACATTCCGAAAAAGGCTTGGTACTGTCGGCTCCGAGCATATCAACCTTGTCCATTTCACTTTGAAATTCGGCGGCTGAGAAAAGCACGGCGGAAAGCTTCATCTTGAGGTCAAAATTTTTATTGTCGAGAATTGCGAAAAACTCCTCACGCTTTTTTGTCAGCAGATTATAAATTCTGTCGGGACTTTCAACCGTTTGGTCGAGATTTACGTCCGTTTCGGGCGAGAGCAGGATCCTCGCCGCTTCGGGACATCCGAGACCGAGACCGATTTCACGGATCCCGCCGTAATCGTCAAAATATCTCGGGAAAAGACGGCAGGTGTCGCAAAGTGCACTTTCGCCCTTTTCGAGCTGAATACGGCACAGATTCCTTTCATCAAGCATTGGACAGCGACCGTCAACCGGAGAAAAAATATATCCGTCCTCATCCGTTGTGAGGTGGTCGTCAAAGTATTCTTTAAGCTTGCCGCTTTCCTTTTTGTATCTGTCGGCGGATTCATCGTCGATTTCAACGTCCCATCCTGCACAGCAGGTGTCGGGACATCGGTCGGCGACGCATTTAAAAGAGTCAAAATATTTCGGCTTTATAATATCCATAATTAAATTTCCGTTCTCGCTGCGGCGAAAAATACACCGTAGTTTTTAAAATTGTTAATAAAATTGTAACACCTTGAGAGCTTTTGTCAAGTATAATATATAACAAACAAAACACGAAGATATCTTTCGTATGGAAAGCCGGTTAATCGCAGATGAATAACTTTCTCCGTAAATTTAATGATTTTATGTACGGCAGGTACGGCTTTGACAAGCTGACGGGCTTTCTTATCTTGCTGAATCTTTTGCTCAACGGAATCGGCTCTTTTATGAGAAACCGCGTTGCCTATTACATTTTCTATATTCTTGCTCTCGGCGTTTTTGTCTTCGCTGTTTTTCGCGTCCTTTCTAAGAATATTGAACAAAGGTGCAGAGAGGGCGATCGGTTTGACCGACTGCTTGTCAGGACAAATTACACGGGGAATGTAAGAAAGCTAAAAAAGCGGTTCAAGCGGCAGAGCCTGAGAATCAAGTATTTTAAAACACACAGATTCCGAGCTTGCCCGAGCTGCGGCGAGAATCTTCGGCTGACGAAAAAACGCGGCAAACGGGATATAACCTGTCCGATATGCGGACACAGATTTTCAATTCACATATTTTTTTAAGGAAGTGACATCTTGCTTGGCTATGTCAGGGCATACAGACTGGAGATGAAATTTAAGGATTTCGATATGTACAAGGGTGTTTATTGCTCTCTTTGCAAGGCTATCGGAAAAAGATACGGTCTGCTCGCGAGACTGACCCTATCGTATGATTTCACCTTTCTTGCAATACTCAGAATGGCGGTGAGGGAAGAAAAGGTCAGAATGTGTGCCTCACGCTGTTCGTTCAATCCGCTGAAAAAGTGCTACGACTGCTCCGGCGGCAGCCGTGATATTGATTACACAGCCGATGTTTCCATGATGACCTTTTATTTTAAGGTCAGGGATAACGTTGCCGACAGCAGGTTTTTGAAAAAATTTCTTTGCAAAATGCTTATGCCTTATGCAAAACATATATACAAGAAAGCAAAAAAAAACAACCCTGTTATAGCGCAAAGGCTTGAGGAGCTGATGGCTCTGCAGGTACAGCTTGAAAGTCGAAATGTCGGCATCGATCAGGCGGCGGATCCGAGCGCGAAAATGCTTGCCGAAATGACAGCTTTCGGTATGGATTCATCGGACAATGACGCCTTGAAAAGGGTGGGTTATTTCCTCGGCAGGTGGGTTTACATCACTGACGCGGTTGATGACTGCGAAAAGGATCTCAAGTCCGGTAACTTCAATCCGCTGAAAAAAAGCTTCGCTTCTCCCGACTTTAAGAAGCGCAGCGAAGAAATGCTCTCGCTGACGATCGGAGAAGCTTTGAGAAATCTTGAAAAATTGAGATTGTACCGCTTCGGCGATATAATATACAATGTGTTTGTTTACGGAACACAGTGCACGGCAAACAGAGTAATCTATAAGGAGGTAAGTCGGAATGAAAAATCCGTATGAAATTCTCGGGATTTCCCCGTTGGCGACAATGGATGACGTCAAGAGGGCATACAGGGAAAAGGCGCGTCAATTCAGCAATAATCAGGCGAAGATGGACGAGCTGAACTATGCTTATGACTATATGCTTTCAAAGCTCGGAAATTCGCGCGGCGACTCCTCCTATTCGAATAACACAAGCACCGAATACAGCGGACAAACCTCCGAGTTCGGCGACATAAGAGCAAAGCTCAACAGCGGCAGAATTGATGACGCCGAGGTTCTGCTTGACGGCGTTCCGTACCAAAGAAGAAACGCAGAATGGTATTATCTCAAGGGATCGATTCAGCACAGGCGCGGCTGGCTTGAAAGTGCACTTGAAAGCTTCCGCAAGGCTGACGAGCTCGAACCCGAAAATCCGGAATACCATGCGGCTTATGAGCAGTTAAAACGCGAATCCAAGGGCAATTATCGCAGAAGCAACAGACAGGACGATGATGACGGCTGCTGCAGCCCGTGCAATATCTGTTCGTCGCTTATGTGTGCCGACTGCTGCTGTGAATGTATGGGCGGCGACCTTATAAGGTGCTGTTAACGGTGATGATATGAAATATACTGTAAAAACCGCATTGGGCGGTATGTGTATCGGACTTTCTGCGGCACTGATGCTGCTCTCGTCCGTTATCCCTTTTTTGACCTATGCCATTCCTGCACTTGCGGCACTGTTGGTTCTTCTAATGCGGGTTGAGTGTAATTGGAAGTGGGCACTTGCGGTTTACGCAGGAACGTCGGTTGTCTGCGCACTTGTTGTTCCCGAAAAGGAAGCGGTTGCGATTTATATCGCATTTGTCGGCTATTATCCGCTGTTGAAATTGCTGCTTGACAGGCTTCCGAAGATTATCGGTTACATAGTCAAAGCCGTTTTCTTTGTCGGAGTTATCGTAGCAACCTATTATGTCATAATGCATATCTTCGGTATTTCTACCGAGCTTCTGGAGGAAACGGGGGGATATATGATTCCGTTGCTGGTTGTTCTCGGTCTTGCAGCATTTATCCTTTATGACATTGCGATGGATAAGCTTGAAATAGCATATTACAGAAGATGGCAAAAACAATTCAGAAAACTGTTTAAAAAACGCTGAAAGAGGCTGAATGTTCAGTCGGCTTTCAGCGTTCTTTCATATCTCTCGGCTTGTCTGCATAGTATTATTTCGGGAGGAATGAAAAGTGAGGAAATATCTTGTTATATGCTCCGTGCTGATGGCGGCGATGATAATACTGCCGCTGACCGCGATGGAGAAAAGACACAAAACAGTGCTCGTATCCGAAAACAAAACCGTATTATCCTCGGACGGAGTCATCAGCGTTATGAAAAGCGACAGCGGCAAGGTTGAAAAGACGAGCGAAAAGGAGTATGTTGTCGGCTCGCTTGCCGCAGAAATGAGTATGGACTCTCACGAGGAGGCTCTCAAGGCACAGGCAGTTGCATGCTATACTTATGCGCTTTACATAAAAGAAAATTCAAATAAGGATGAATTAAACGGAGCGGATATTTCCGACGATTCGACGGTACACCAGGGCTACATGGACAAGGAAGCGCGAAAGAAAAAATGGGGGAACAGGTTTGATTCCTACGAAGCCAAGGCGGAAAAGATTGCCGAGGAGGTTGCCGGCAAAAAGATGACATACAACGGTAAGCCGATACTTGCGGCATATCACGAGCTAAGCACGGGAAAAACCGAAAGCGCAGAGACTGTGTGGGGCGAAAAAATCCCGTATTTGCAGTCGGTGACAAGTGCAGGGGATAAGCTGGCAACGGGTTATGATGAGACAAAAACGCTTTCCGCAGATCAGTTTAAAGCGGCGGCGCAGATGATCGACGGCATAACCCTCGGCACGGACGCAGAGGATTGGCTCGGAAAGACGGAGAAAACCGACACAGGCTTTGTCAAAACGATTGAGCTGGATTCAACGAAGGTCGGCGGTAACGACTTTAAAAAAGCATTTGAACTGCGGAGCAGGGTGTTCACCGTGACATATTCGGGTGGGAATTTCACGATTAAAACAATCGGCAACGGACATATGGTCGGAATGAGCCAATACGGCGCGGATTATATGGCGCGGCAGGGCTCGGATTGGCAGGAAATACTGAAACATTACTATACGGGAATTAAAATTGAATAAACCAAAATAAATTTATAAAAACTATTGCTTTTTTAAAAGAATATGTTACAATAAAGGCAAATCAACAATCAAGGAGGTAATAATAATGGCTTATAAGATTACAGACGACTGCATTTCTTGCGGTGCTTGTGCCGGTGAGTGTCCGGTTGAGGCAATCTCCGAGGGTGACGGTAAGTATGAGATCGACGCAGATACCTGCATCGAGTGCGGTGCTTGTGCCGATACTTGTCCTGTCGGTGCTCCGGTTGCTGACTAAGGTAGCTGTGCGGTATTGATGAAGTCGCGTCATTCCACAATGTGACCGATTTCCGATAAAACTTAAAATAAAGACGCTGTGTGACGCTTTTCGTTTCACAGCGTTTTTTATCGTTTCAAGCTGAACGGAGCCGCCCGATTTAACCGGCGATTATTTCTGTCATACCGGAAGCAGCTGCTTCTTTTTTCTTTGACATAGCAGCTTTTACGTTGTATAATATAATAGATTTTTGAAAAGAGGGGGGCGTTGCTTTGTCGGATTTCAGCTTTGAATATCTCGGTTCGGGCATCAGCGTTGCCGTGTCCCGTGAGCACTCTTTCGGAACGGACGCCGTTCTGCTTGCCGATTTTGCTTCGCCCGGAAAGAATGAAAAGGCGTGTGACCTCGGAACGGGCTGCGGAATTATACCGATGCTCTGGTGCCGAAACGGTCAGGCAAAGGAAATAACTGCTGTGGAGCTTCAGAAAAAGGGCTATTTGCAGACCTGTGAGTCAATACGCGTCGGTTCGGTTGAAAATAAGGTCAAGGCACTGAACCATGACCTCAAAGACATAAAAAGCGTACTCGACCATGCATCAATGAATCTGGTGACAATGAATCCACCTTACAAGGCGGCAGACTGTGGAATAAAAAGTGTATCAAAAGCGGACTTGATTGCGAGGCACGAGACCGAATGTAACCTTGATGATATCTGTTCTGCGGCGGCGTTTCTTCTTAATTTCGGCGGCAGACTGTGCCTTTGCAACCGTCCAGAAAGGCTTTGCGACACGATCGTCGCAATGAAAAACAACGGAATTGAGCCGAAAAGGCTTCGATTTGTTTCCAAAACTCCGTACACGCGCCCGTGGCTTTTCCTTATTGAGGGACGAAAGGGCGGCAAGCCGTATATGAATGTTGAGCCGCTGCTTGTTATGTACGGAAATGACGGAGAGCTGTCGGAAGAAGTGAACCGTATTTACGGCGAATATAAGGAGAACGTTAAATGAGCAAATTATATGTTGTCGGAACTCCGATAGGAAATCTCGGCGATTTTTCACCCAGGGCGGTTGAAACACTCGAAATGGTTGATTTCATTGCGGCGGAGGACACGCGTGTTACGCTGAAGCTTCTCAATCATTTCGGAATCAAAAAGAGTATGGTCAGCTACTTTGAGCACAACAAGCGCGAACGCGGAGAGATGATTGCCGCAAGAATACTCGGCGGAGAAACCTGCGCACTTGTTACCGACGCCGGTATGCCTGCCATATCCGATCCGGGCGAGGATCTTGTTCGGCTCTGCCATGACAAGGGAATCACTGTTGAGTCGGTTCCCGGTCCCTGCGCTTTCACAACGGCTCTTGCACTTTCGGGCTTCCCGTCGGGAAGATTCACCTTTGAGGGCTTTCTCAGCGTTAACAAGCCGAGCCGCCGCGAGCATCTCCGTTCGCTTGAAAACGAGACCCGAACAATGCTCTTCTATGAGGCACCGCACAAGCTCGGACAAACACTCCGTGATATGAACAAGCATTTCGGAAACCGTGAAATTGCCATTGTCCGTGAAATTACGAAGCTTCACGAGGAGGTTATCAGAACTACTCTCGATGAAGCTGTCGAAAAATATGCCGACGGAAGTGTTAAAGGCGAGATAGTCCTCGTTATTAAAGGTGCACAACAGCAAAATTCCGATGATAAAATGACCCTCGATCAGGCAATCGAATGTGCAAAACAGAGTGTTGAGCGCGGAATGAGCGTCAGCGAAGCGGCGAAGCAGACTGCGAAGCTGTCGGGGTATAAAAAGGGCGACATCTACAAAGCCTTGATTTAGCGGATCTTTTTCCGTTATACAGCCAAAATCCCTCTCGGCATATAATAATATAGCCTTCAAGGTTTTTTGACTGTCTAACGAAAAAAATCTCGCTAAAGATAAAATCGCCCACGGCGCATTTGCTTAAAAAACTGTAAACGATTCCGAAAATATATAACCGAAAGGATTTTTATAATGAGTATGTTTGAATACATTGCACAGCACCAGTACGTAGGCGCTGCGCTCATTTTGCTGATTGCGCTGACGGTTTTTGTCTGGTACAAGGCAATTGCTTCCGGCAGAAAGCGCAGTGAGGAAAGAGAACGCATAATTGCCGCTCTTGAACGTGAAAAGGCGCTTCGTAATGAATACAGAAATGTTGACGAGACTACATTCCTGCCCGAAAAGGACGATTACAGACTTATAATCGGAATGTGTGCAAACATTCAGATGAAGCTCGAAAAGGCTGCGAATATGAACGACGCTTTCGCCGAGCTTTCCGAAGTGAAGAAAAATGTATACTGTCTCGGTTATGTGTTCGAGGACGGAAAGAAAGGTCTCTCCGAGTTCTTCCGTTCAAACGGCGAGCCGTTGCTTTCCGCTTCAAAGCTTGCTGTGGACAGTGTTATCGGCGGAGCCTATGCGGAGCTTTTTGACAAAGAATTTGTTATGCTCGACGACAACGACGAGACTACCTCCGTTGACAACGAAAAGCTGAAAGAATATGACGCGGACTGCGAAAAGCTTATCGCGGAGCAGGGAGCAGAGATATACAAAAAGACTGCCGACTATATCAGAAGTAACTGCGCTGAATTTATAATTTAAAAAATATAAAAATTTTGCCAATTACCTATTGACAAAGTAGGTAATTGGTGCTATCATATCATCAACATAAGAAATGTGAAAAAGAAAGGGAGGCAGAGCAATGAAAAGTAAGCTTAATTCTGTATGCTGTGAGTGCTGTATGTGCGCTTGCGTTGCTGTGCCTGCCATTCCGGAAACGATCTGATTCGGTCGCTGTGTTATCAAACAAACCGGAAGGCTTTTCCCGAGCTTTTCGGTTATTTTTATAGGAAGTGATATTGTGAGATTTATCTATGCAAGGATGTTGAGAAGCAACATCAGATTCGGACGATGTATGCGGTAATTTACTTTTTTAACAGATCCAATTTTATTTATTTATGTTAGGAGTTAATTACTATGTCAAAAATTTATACATCTGCAGATCAGCTTATCGGAAAAACACCTCTTCTTGAACTCACACACATTGAAGAAGCCTACGAACTTAAAGCAAAGCTTTTGGCTAAGCTTGAATACTTCAATCCTGCCGGATCGGTCAAGGACAGAATCGCAAAGGCGATGATAGACGATGCGGAAGCCGCAGGAAAGCTTACACCGGATTCGGTTATAATCGAACCGACGAGCGGAAACACGGGTATCGGTCTTGCGGCTGTTGCGGCGGCAAGGGGATACAGAATCATCATCGTTATGCCTGAGACAATGTCCGAGGAACGCCGCAGACTTATCAAGGCTTACGGCGCAGAGCTTGTTCTCACCGAGGGCGCAAAGGGGATGAAGGGTGCGATCGCAAAGGCGGATGAGCTTGCCGAGGAGATTCCCAACAGCTTTATTCCCGGTCAGTTTGTTAATCTTTCAAATCCCAAGGCACATTACAAAACAACGGGTCCCGAAATTTTTGAAGATACAGACGGAGAGGTTGATTACTTTGTTGCAGGCGTCGGCACGGGCGGCACAATCACGGGTGTCGGCAAATACCTTAAGGAGAAAAAGCCCGACGTAAAGGTTGTCGCTGTTGAACCGCAGACCTCGGCTGTCCTTTCGACAGGCGTTGCAGGCGCGCATAAGATTCAGGGTATCGGTGCAGGCTTTGTTCCCGAAATCCTTGACACAAAAATTTATGACGAAATCATACCCGTTTCCAATGAGGACGCTTTTGCAACAGGTAAGCTTATCGGCAAGAGCGAGGGCGTTTTGGTCGGCATTTCCGCAGGTGCAGCGGTCTATGCGGCAGTTGAGCTTGCGAAGAGAGAAGAGAACGAGGGCAAGACCATAGTCGTCCTTCTTCCCGATACAGGCGACAGATACCTTTCGACGGCACTTTTTGAGTAAAACACAAGGCAGGTAGTACAAATGATTTCCACAAGAGGAAGATATGCTTTAAGAGTTATGATTGACCTTGCCGAGCACAGCGACGAAGGATATATTCCGATGAAGGATGTTGTGTCAAGGCAGGAAATATCAAAAAAATATATGGAGCAGATTATGCCGTCGCTTGTCAGAAACGGACTTGTCGAGGGTGTGCACGGAAAGGGCGGAGGATACCGGCTTACACGGGATGTCGGCGACTACACGGTCGGAGAAATCCTGCGAACTGCCGAGGGCGACCTTGCTCCTGTAGCCTGTCTTTCCTGTGATGCCGAGGAATGTCCGCGCAAATCGAAGTGTAAAACGTTACCTCTTTGGGAAAAGTACAACGATCTCACTAACGGCTTCTTTGATTCGGTGACACTCAAAAGCTTGCTGTAAAAAGATAATAAAAGCTTGAAGCTATAATTCACAATCGGTGTTCTGATTGCCGAAATGTGAATTATAGCTTTTATTGCTTAATATGATTTAATATGTTTTCAGCTTCTGTTCTTTAACGCTTTAGTCAACGCAGCGGAAATCGCCGAACCGATAACCGTGCAGGCAATCCATTCGATAATTGCGTTGGTCGTAACGAGCACGGAAATGACAGCTATTACACTGTTTCCGAAGCTGCGGATATAGTCGGTGTTATAAAAAAGAATGAGAAGAAAGCCGACAAAGAGGAGGGTATTGAGAAATCCGCCGCAGAATGAAGTGACGCCGGTACCGACGGCTGTGTGATTTTTTGAGCTGAAGCCCTTGTAAATCAAGCCGCAGAAAAGACCCATAAGAGTTCTCGGCACAAGGCAGAGTATAAATGTGAAAACAGGGTTTATGCCGAAAAGGGTAGTGCCGAACACATCCATTCCGAAGCATTGAATAAAGCTTGTAACACCGAACATCGTGCCGAGTATTGCGCCGACGGACGGTCCGCCTGTTACGGCACCGATAATTACGGGAATTGAAATGAATGTTATTGAAACAACACCGATTTTTAGATAGCCCAACGGGGTGAAAGCCATCACAAAAATAAGGGCGGTGAGGACTGCGGTGAGGGTGAGCTTGTAGATTTTATCTTTGTTTTTTTTTGCCATGGTTGTCAATCTCCTGATTTATTTTTTTATCTTTGAAAACACGGTTTTGCGAAGAATTGCGACCGTGCTCATAAACTCTTTTTTACTGAAAATAATCGAGAATATGCAAGTCACCGCAAGCACCGTTACGGCAACGATGCAGGCATAAATTATCCAGTCAATATAGCTTTTCATTCCGAAATCCGGCACGAAATAAGTAATTGCCGTGGAAGCTGCCGCAATAAGCAGTGAAACTGCCATCCGTTTGAAAAAGAAACCGATTTTTCTGTTCAGAATATTCTTGGAAAGGTAAAAAACATATTGTATTGTCCTGAATGTCATTGCCACGAGGGTGCCGACGGCAACTCCGACAATGCCGTAAAACGGAACGAGTATCGCAGAAACGGCAATATTGATTCCTGCTTCGGCAAAAGCACCGTTACGCGTTTGCTTGTAGTGTCCGGCGGCATAAACCACGCTGTGGTACGGTATTCTGATTGAATACATCGCGTTCGCAAGGACAAGAACATACCCAAACACCGGCCTTATATAATCGGCGTCGGTTACACCGCGCATGTAAACCTTCATAAACGGGACAATCAGCAGTCCTGCGCAGGTGAAAAGAAATGTGACGAGAGTGAACGAAGCAAATTCATAGAGGTTAAATTTTTTGTTGAGGTTGTCGTACTCTTTTTTTGCAAGCATATTTCCGAGTGCTGCTTCAACTCCCGAGGAAAGACTGCTTGCCACCTTCATTATGCCGTTTACCACCGAGTAATATACCGTGTAGACGGAGACCTCCGCCAGAGCAAGCGTCTGAGAAAGCTTGGCAACGACGGTCAGTATAACAACGTCCGTGTTGAGGTTGACAAAGTATGCGATGTGGTGCCCGAGCCCGTCCCATCGCTGTTCAACGGCCTTGTCGTCGGGTACGGCACTTTTGTCTATGCTGTATTTTTTCCGAACATATATATTGAGTATAACGGGGCGAAGAACATATATAAGCGATGTCGCAAGCTTCAGAATATGGATAGAAGCACCGAGCCTAATGAAAATAACGACCATTACGGCATTGAGTATAATTGTGCCTATCTGTAAAAACGAGGTGACATACCGTCGCTGATCTGCCTGAACAAGCACGGAGTAGGTCACTCCGAAATAGTACTGAGCAAATGTGCTCAGCGCAATTATCAGGACAAGAGCCGAGGTGAACAGCCGGTCGAAATCTTTGTTGACGAGGACAGGAAAAACGCCGGCAAGAACGACGGTGTAAGCCACGAATACGAGAGCGATGCGACGAAAGAACTTTTCCGTCGCAACGATGATACTGCTTATTTCCGAGCGGTTATTGTCGGCAAGCGGCTTGTACAATGCCGCTCTGATAACTCCGCCGACACCTGCTTCAACAAGGGCAATGTAGCTGAGAAACTGGGTTATGGAGGAGGTTAGCGCGTTGACGTCAGAGCCGTATGTTCCGATAATAAGTCTCGGTACAATGAATCCGCAAACAACGCTGACAAATTCAAGCAACAGCGATGCCGCAGAGTTCAGCAATGCCTTTTTACCGCGCACAAAACATCCTCCTGTCTTTTTAGATTATTGTATTAAAAACCGAGTCCCTTGTCAAATGAATATGTACTGTCATTGGTGGTTACGGTGCCGTCGCTGTTCGTGTCTGCGGCAAGCCTGAAATGCTCTTCAACACTCAGCATACCCTCCGCGACCGCATTTATCAGCACGGCGTCCATACCGTCGGCAGCTCCGTCTCCGTTCACATCTCCGCATATAACGATGGTGTGTCTTTTAACAAGAACACCGTCGGCGGTATACAGAAGCACCTGTCCGCCTGTACCGACAATATCATAAGTAAAATAGCCGCCGTTGGTAGCTTCAAGGTAAAGGTTGAGGTTTGCGGCTTTTTGCGGCAGACCCGTTATGTAACCGTCTGCAACCGAAACCGTCTGTGACTCAACGGAAATCAAATCGGGCAATTCCTTTTCGGGCAAGTCCTTGTAGCTGAGATTGATTGCACCCGTGCCGGTGAGAACCGAACCGATATAAACTCGGTTTTTAAAAATGGTCATATCAGCCGTCTGGCAGTTTGAGCACGGCGAACCGCCGAGCTGTTTCCACTCTCCGCTGTCAAGATAAAGAAGCTGGCTGTCCTCGCCGGAAGCAATGAGCGAAGCGCAGACTGTTCCGTTATCGGAAATGCCCATTGAAGCTTCCAGAATATTGGTTATCGTTGTTGGCACATCAAACTGAGTTACATTTGAATTGCCGTCAACCTTGATGATTATCGGTTTACTTCCCGAAACAGCCGCAATTGTCCAGTATTCGCCGTTGTAGCCGATGCTTCTGTGGAGATTGGACGAAGCAATCGGATTTGGAATCAGGATACTCTCCCATTGAGCCGAGGTCAGGTTGTAGCGTTTAATTTGCGTATACTGAGTTCCGCTGCCGAAAGCGAAATTACAGTAGGTCGTGTAAATGTAATTCCCGACTGCGCTGAGACTCGGGTTTGCGAAATAATCTGCCGTAAGCGTTGAATCGACATCCGTGATTCCGCTTGAGGTTATCTTCTTTATGCTCAGCTTTGTTCCGTTCACCGTCCACGCACAGTAAAATCCCGAATCGCCGAGGAAAAGCTGCGCGTCATTCGGATAACTGACCGAGCTGTCCGTGTAAACGGTTTTCCACGAGCCGTTTACAAAATTTGCAATAACGGGTTTGCCTTTAGAGTCGAGATAAAGGACATACGGAATATCATTATAAACCTTCAGCACCATATTGCTGACATTTGAGAAGGATGAACCGAGCGCAGTCCATGAAGCTCCGTCATACTTGAATACCTTGTTTATGAAGCTCCAGTCTTCACGTCCCATAACGCTTGTATACAGATTACCTTGGCTGTCGGTATCAATTTTGATTCCCGTTGCGTCCATTGCAATGCTGTTTGGAACAAGCTCCCATAAGCCGAGAGAGGAATAATCGGGAAACTCAACGTGAAAGCTGATTTGCGATGAATCCTCGTTATACTTGACGTCCGAAATAACAAGTCCGCTGTTTGAACCGTCGGAATAGAAAATAGTTCCGTCCGTGAGCGGAGCGTCCAGGTCGGCAACGCCGAAGCTTGTCCTGCTTTCGTCGGGATTAAGAGCGGACTTAAATATATCGCCCGCACTTGCGGTTGCACTTGTTTCACCGGGACGGTAGATGTAAAGGTAATCCTTATTATCCCATGCGTTCGTCTGATTGAGTACAGACTTGTTCACTCGGTAAATAAGCAGTCCCGATGAAGGGATTTTTGTTTCAAAGCCGAGATTTGAAAAGTTTGTCGTTACCTTTTTTCTGTATTCAAGCATAAAGCTCTCGCTTGTCGACATCGGAGTTTTGATTTCATAGAGAATTGTATCTGAGTCCGGGTCGCTCACGGGATCAAGCGTATAAGTTCCGCTTTGTGATATCTGCTGCAACGGAATCCAACCGAGCTTGTATCGCTGATATGAAAGCGGATACTGCATAAAAAAGCTGTTGCTTGCCATAATATCCCAAACGCCGACGGGAGTTCCGTCCGTGTTTCCGCTGCGGCGATAGAGGTCGGGAAGACCGACGCTGTGCAGAAACTCATGTGTAATAACGCCCTGGCACGACGCAACGGCACCCGTGATGCTGTATGAATCAATAAGATTGTAATTGCCGAACTGATATTTGTTCTTTATCTTTGTCGATACATCCGTAACGCTCTTATGAGGCCACATAAAATCCGAACCGCTCGGACATTTACCCTGAATGATAACGGTCAGGTTATCGACAACGCCGGAATATTTATTGTCAAGCTTGTCCTCGGGCATTTTTATCTTGCCCGAATTGAGCGCGCCGACAATCTCCTGAATTACGCTTGTATCGTTGCTGTTGTCGTGTGATGCTGCCAAGGTGTACGGAGTGATTATGCCGTCCTCAAGCTGAGGAAAAATATTGTTTACGTTAAGCTTTCCTCTTGAAATCTCCGTCATATATTTTTTGAAAGAGAAGTCTATGTCCGAGCCGACATAAAGCTCGGAGGTATCGTTATAGAACATAACAATCTTTTTGGAGTTGTCGGCAATATCGGTGGTTGTATCCTCGGGAAATTTGACAAACACAACAAGATTCGCCATCGTTTCAACCGAGCTTGACTGTGCCGATGTCGGGAATGTTACGGAAGCTATTATTAAAATAACCGAAAGTAACAGAACCGAAAGTGAACGAATAGTTTTCATAACATCACCATCCCTGACGTCTTTTTAGTATTATACCATTTAATTTCCGTTTTGTCATTAGATAATTAAGACAAAAGCTGCTTTCCGAATCGGATTATTCTGCGTCCTATTCCAAAAAGCAGTTTTTAAATATCACATTTTCTTGATTTTTATTTTATCGGTTCAAAATCCGCGGCACCGTGCTTGCAGAGCGGACACACGAAATCCTCGGGGAGAACGTCGCCCTCGTAGACATATCCGCACACCTTGCAGACGAATCCTTTTTTACCCTCTGTTTTCGGCTTTGGCTTAACGTTGCTCTGATAATATGAGTAGGTCATTGTCTCCGCGTCCGATATCACCCTTGCTTCCGTAACGGAGCAGATAAACATTCCGTGAGAACCGAGGTCAATATACTGCTCGACCTTCAGAGACATAAACGAGTTGATGTATCTCGGAAGAAAGGCGAGACCGTTGTCGGAGCGAAGCGGCTCGATGCTTTCGAATTTATCGGTTGTTCTACCGCTCTTGAAACCGAAATTTTCAATAACGCTGAACGGGGCGTCCTTCGACAGACAGTTCACGTTCATTTTGCCGGTTTGTCTGATGACGTGGTGTGAATAGTTATCCTTATTGATTGCCACGGCGATTCTGTTCGGCGAATTTGTTACCTGACTGACGGTGTTGACCATAAGTCCGTTATCTCTTTTGCCGTCGTTTGACGTGACAACATACAGCCCATACCCTATGTTAAAGAGAGCGCGAAGGTTATTTTTGTTTGCCGTGTCACCGTTCATTGCAATATAGTCCCTGCAAAGCTCGTCGGAGAGGGACTCCAGCTCGGCTTCGGAATCGGCACTGAGAGCTGATTTAATGTGTACCGTCGTTTCCGTGAAGGTGATATTCTTGGATTTATCAAACATTTGCTTCATAAGCTTGGCGGCAAGGGGAGCCCAAGTTCCGTTTTCGATAAAAGCAACGGTTCGATTTCCGTAACCTCTTTCGGTAAGGGCTTCAATAAATGTTTTCATAAAAGGAAAGATGTCCGCGTTGTATGTTGTTGTTGCGAGCACAAGCTTTCCGTAACGAAACGCATCCTCGACCGCTTCAGCCATATCACATCGCGCAAGATCGTTTACCGCAACCTTGGGACAACCCTTTGCCCTGAGAGAATCCGCCAATTTTTCGACCGCCTTTTTGGTGTTTCCGTAGACCGAGGTGTAAGCGATTACGATTCCCTCACTCTCAACACCGTAAGATGACCAGGTGTTGTAAAGATCAATGTAATAGCCAAGATTTTCCGTGAGCACGGGACCGTGGAGGGGACAAATCTTTTCGATTTCAAGGTTGGATACCTTTGCAAGAAGCTTTTGAACCTGAGCACCGTACTTTCCGACAATGCCAAAATAATACCGTCTTGCTTCACAAGCCCAGTCTTCGTCAATGTCCAAAGCACCGAATTTGCCGAATCCGTCGGCGGAGAAGAGCACCTTGTCATGATTATCGTAGGTCACCATAACCTCCGGCCAATGAACCATGGGCGCGGCAATAAAAGAAAGGGTGTGTTTACCGAGCTCAAGAACCGAACCGTCTGCAATCACTATCTGCTTATCGGGGAAATCCGTTCCGAAAAACTGCTTCATCATGGCGAACGCCTTGGAGGAGGCAACAATTTTCGCCTGCGGATATGCGCCGACAAAGCTGACGATGTTGGCGGAGTGATCCGGCTCCATGTGCTGAACTATCAGATAATCCGGAGCTCTTTCGCCGAGAGCCTCGGCAAGCTTGTCGAGCCATTCGTGGCGAAAGTGTGCATCGACCGTGTCCATTACGGCGATTTTTTCATCGACAATAACATAAGAGTTGTAAGCCATTCCGTTCGGAACTGCATACTGTCCCTCAAACAGGTCGATGGAGCGGTCGTTGACTCCCACATATTTAATATCTTTTGTAATCATATTGTTGTTCCTTTCAAGAATATAAGATTTTAATTAAGGCAATATTTCATAAATTAAAAACAGTTATTATTACTGTTTTATTATATATATTACAAAATCCTTTGTCAAGTAATTTTCGGAAAATTATGACAAGGGGAGTTCGTAAATTTTAATTTTTAAAAAAGATGTGCCGCTCATCTTATAATATGCTTTTGCGGCTATGATATTCGACGGCTCCGATTTTCATCTGTATAAAATAAAAGCTATAATCCATAATCGGCTTTATTTGCTTGCTGAAATGTGGATTATAGCTTTGCTGTTATTTTATTTTTGTTCTGCGCTAAAGGCAACAGCCGATTTTGCTTGTATGATATCAGAATTTGTCTATTATACCGACCGAATACTGAAGAATCTTCAGCGCGTCAAGGGAGTTGATTTTTTTGTCTATTGTAACATCGGCGAGGGTTTGCTGCTCGGCTGTGAGAGTTAAGCCTCCGACGGCATACTGAAGAACCATAAGCGAATCGGCGGAATTTATCTTTCCGTCTTTGTTTACGTCACCGAGAGATGCGGAGCCGGTGACTTTAAATTTAAGGGAAGCTTTTGCACAGTCAAAAACCTGATCGTCGGAATACATAAGATATTCGCCGAGCATATCGGAGGATGTATAGATTCCCGAATAAAAATAACCGCTTGTGTAGTTCTTTGTGCGCATTGTTTCTATCGGAAGGACAATTTCGCCTGTCGAACCGACGGCTGCTGTTTTGGATACGTCAAACGTGATGGTTATAAGATCTTCGTTGATGTTGTTGACTGCCGTGGTGGTGAGCATAACATTCGGCGTCATTGTAACTCGGAGAAATTGATGAGTCGCTTTAAATTGTGTAAGCTGTTCTGCGCTGTTGTACTTCGGCCAACCCTGATTTCTGTTGCCGGGAGCAACGCTGTCCCAATCAACCATCGTGCACCATGTTTTCCCGCATACGCCGTAAAGCTTGCCGGCGGTATTGAACCGGCTGCCTGAGGCACGCGCAATGACTGTCGGTGTGTAGAAAAGCTGGAAGCAGGTCGGTCCGGTATAATAGTTGTTCGTCAGATGAACTGTTACATTGACAGAATCGCCGGGCTTGACGGGAATTTCCGTGCCTGAATTATACGTCTTTCCGTTGACGTTGGCGGTCATAACCCACGTCGCTTTGTAGGTTGTCTTGGCGTCTGCAAAAGTGCAAAAGCTGCAAATCAGCATTACCGCCGACAAAAAGATACATAAGATTTTTTTCATAGTGATTACCGTCCTTTCATCGCATTATAAGTGCTGTTATGAATCCTGCTATTGAAGCGGCAAGAACTGCTGCGGAGGCAACAATTCCGAGAATACCGCGGAGGGAGCTGTCCGCTTTTTTTTCGGCAGCGGATTCCTCTTCGGTATTGCCGATTCGTTCATAGTCGCAAAGAAGCATCAGAAGCTTATCGGTTGCCGCTTTTGAAAGCTCCTTGGCACTTTCCTCGCTTTCCGAGTCTATTCTGTATGTCTTGGTTCCATCGGCATTGGCTATTGCAATGTACACACTCAGCTTACCGTCGTTGTTTATGGGTGCGGATATGTATACGCCGAGCTCCGCGCGGCTGTTTTCACGAACCGCTCTTGCGGCAGAGATGGCGATCTCCTTGATATCGCCGCCTTCGGGTAGCTCGTAGCTTATGTCAACTGCAAAAGCGGAGGAATCCTTTTTGGAAAGATAGGAGGTGAGATAGTCCGAAGCGTCGTTACCCGCGACGGCAGCCTTAACGGAATTGTTGTTAAGCTTACGAACCGCACGCTTGATGAGAGAAACGTGACGGTTTTTCATTGCATTTGTTACAATGTACGGCTCGCTCAGCTCTGCAAAATAGTCGTAGAGTGAGCCGAAAACAACTTCCTCAGCCTTATTGGCTTCAACGGGCATATAGATAATATGCTGTCCGCCTGAGGTGAGTGCAAAGCCGCAGTTTAAATAATCGGCTGTGGGGAGAACGAGAGCCGTGTCGGGATATGTAATGTTTGCCTTGTAAATGTTCGGCTTTATTTTATCGCTGTCGGGTCTGTTCTTTAAGGCTGAAGAAACCTCGTCATTTTCCGTCGTTTTCATATCAAGGGCGGAGCAGAGCAACCGTTTTGTCGCGTTGTACATTGTCGATTGAACCGCAACGAGCACAATATCGGCGGCAAGCAGGCTTTGTGAGATAGCGACCAGCATTCTCTTCTGTGAGGTAAAGTGGCTGAAGCCGCCGCATTCGGGGAAGAAGCACTTGACGCAGTCGAGAATGGCTTTCTTGCCCTCCTCCGCCTCCGGAGCCTCTTGGTTGCAAAGAGAGAAAAGTTTTATGTCCATTGTTTTGCACCTCTGTATTATTTATTCAAGCGTGAATTTTTTAGCGTCAACAAACGGATTTTCTCCTCCGTTTGCGTCGTACCACGCCTGCGGGAATTTCTGATTATTATTTATAACGGCCTTAGAAACATCAACCTCGTCGCTTTCACCGTCGCGAACACGCCGTGCCATAACGACAAAGCGCGAATCCTCAAACTCATAGCAGCAGGTCGAAAGGGTAAGTATTTTGTCACCCGGCTTGATATCGACGCTGTCGTTGGTGTAGTAGGAGCGTGATTTAACATCCTCTATAAACTCAAGGAATTTTTCGTCTGAAGGGAATTTGATTGTTCTGTAAGGAAAGGTGTAGCCGTTGTCCTGTGAATCGTAAATGTTTATTATAAAGGCGGCAAAGATTTTCCATGTACCGTCCTCATAAATCGTGTTGAAACGAACGGTAGGGTAGTCCCTGTAATTCTCGATGTCCTTGTAGTAATTCAGATGACCGAAAATCTGACCATCGCGCATCTTGTGTCCGTAGATAATGGTATTGGTGTCAAGGCTATCGACAGAGTTTCTGTAATCAACAAAAAGAGTGCCGTAAACGGAATACTCGCCGTTAAAATTGGTCGTGAGGTATTTTTCGTTGTCATCGCACTGCACAACCTTCATATCGTCATTGTCAAGCAAGCTGACCCTCAGAAGTCCGACAAAATCGGAATTGGTCTTGAGCAAATCCTTGTATTTTGCGAGGACATGCTTTGACCTGTTTGCAATGATTGTTGTTTGGGTATCGCTTTCGTCGAACGTCGGAGTAATCGAAGCCTGACGGTTTTTGTACGGTTCGACAACATAATATTTGATGAGATAGCCGGCACAGGTGATGAAGCATATAACGGAAAGCCCCAGAAGCAGCTTCCTGAGAAGTGAAACAAATGAAGTTTTGAGTTCCTTTTTGCTCATTGCCTTTTCCTCATTAGCCATCGTTGTTAAAAAACACATCGGACACCTCGGTATCCGTGTTGCGTTTGATTCCGTCGTCAAGCGAATTGTCACTGTATATGACGCGTGTGTTTGTGTCAAATTTCTTGCCGTCATATTCGGTCGGCTTATCATCCAAGGTTATGTCGCCGAGGGAATCAAGGTCGATTTCATCAAAGCCTATTGCGTCATTGTCAAAGTCGCTTTCGGCCGTACCGAACTCATTTTGAAGCTGATTGCGGATTTCATCGGAAAGAATATCCTTTTTAAAGCTCGGATTCTTTCTGTCATCGCTTCGGTTTTTCTTTTTACTGCTTTTACCGCTGACCAAAGGATTGAAATCCTCGTTTCTTATTTCTTCGTCTTCTTCAACGGAGCCGAATTGGCTTTTGAGTGCGGACATGGAGTCATCGCGGATAAATTCAATAATGTCGTCGTTATCTGCGATATTCTGTTCAAGCTCCCGTAGAAGCTTGTTTTCATTTGTTCTTTCCTCTGACATTTGTTCACTCTCTCCTGTTATTTTGTCGACGGCTTCCATGTGCGTGAAGAAGCGTACGGATTATTCTTGCCCTTGTAGTCGTACCATGCCTGCGGACGTCTGTAATCGGGATTTTCTTTTGCCTTTGAGGTGTCAACATCCGCGCTTTCTCCGGAGCGAAGCAGTCTTCCTATGACAACAAGACGGGAATCAATTTTAGTGCCGACGGCGTTCGTATAGCTGTAGTTACAGGTTGAAAGATTGATTATCCTGTCGCTTGCGTTGAGTCCGACTCCCGTGGTATAAAGAGCGCGCTGGTTCACCTGTTCGATAAAGCCCTGAAAGCTGGAATCGGTCATATTCGGCTCGATAAAATTAAACATATATCCGCCGTCATCCTTGGGCAAAACATTTGTGATAAACGCTGTGTAGATAAGAAAAGTATATGTTCCGTTGAGCGTGTAGTAGTTGATTACGGGATTTTGCTTGTACCATTCAATGTCTTCATATCTGTTGAGGTCGTAAAATGCGGTTCCGCAGCTCATATCGTGCCCGTAAATAACAGTGTTTTTGCTCAAAGTGTTTCTCTGACATTTGTAATCGGCATAAACACAGCCGTATTTGGTGTATGATCCGTAATAGTTCTTTGAAAGATAAAAATCGTTATCACTGTGTTGGACTACCGGCGTGTTAATGCTTGTTCCGGGAATGTAGAGCCAGCCGACGGTTTCCTTGTTCTGCGCGTAGAGTCTTGTCAGCTTCTGAGGAATACCGGCAGGGTAAACAACATCATCATAGCTCGGAACCATAGCCGAGTAAATGTTCTGAGCATTGCCGCCGTTGTCTCTTGAGCTCTCGGAGCCGCTGTGTGCGATGTTAAATCCGGCAAGAGCTGTTGAAGAAACGATTGCAATGATAAGAACTGCGCAGAGAACCGAAAAAATGTTTTTTTTGGCGGTCTTGGCTTCTGTTTTTTCCGAAGCTGCCGTATTTTTTACCGGCTCGGACGTAACTTCGGTTTTGATCGTCGCAGACGCAGCCTCCCTTTTCGGCAGGGATTCAAGTGAATCAAAATCGGGGAAGGAACTGAACACATTGCCGCCGTATGTTTTTTTATCTTTATTATCAGCCATATTACTTCATTCCTTTATTTTACCGTCGATGTAAAGTCTGATCATATCAAGTGCGTTTGACGCGCTGACATATCTGTTATAGCTTCTGTCTTTTCGCGAGGTTTTGATCTCACGAACCCAAACGTTGTTTTTATCGGCAAGACCGATATATATAAGTCCGACGGGCTTGCCGGATGAGTCGCTTTCGGGTCCGGCGATTCCCGTTACCGAAACGGCGATATCTGCGCCGCTGACCTTGAGCACGCCGACAGCCATCTGCTTTGCTGCGGTTTCGCTGACCGCACCGTATTTTTCAAGGTCGTCGCTGCTGACGCCGAGAACACCGTGCTTTACACGGTTGGAATACGACACAATGCCGCACTCGAAAATTTCCGATGCTCCCGCAATGTCAGTGATACGTTTGGCAACGAGTCCGCCTGTGCAGGACTCGGCCGCGGCGACGGTGAGCTTCTTTTCCTTAAGCTTTTCAACAACCGCTTCCTCAATGCAGGTGTAATCGACTCCGTAAATAAACTCTGCAAGCCTTGATTTTATCTCGTCAATAACAGGCTCGCAAAGCTTTTCGGCTTCCGCCTTGCTTTTTGCCATTGCCGTGACTCTGAGCAGAGCCTCTCCGTCCTTGGCGTAGGGTGCGACCGTCGGATTCTGCATATCAAAAAGGTCGTTGACCCTTTCCGCCATTGATGATTCGCCTATGCCGAACGTGCGGATATTGTGTGACACGATTATCCTGTCCGAAAAGCGCATAAGATAGGGGATTGCGCTGTCCCTGAACATCGGCTTCAGCTCGCGCGGAGGTCCGGGGAGAACCAAAATATGCACACCGTCTTTTTCGATTGCCATTCCGGGTGCGGTTCCGTTGTTGTTCGGGAAGATAACGCAGTCCTCGGGAAGCATAGCCTGCTTCAGGTTGTTCTGCGCCATTTCCGCGCCCTTGGAGCTGAAATAATTTTTTATTTTGTCAACCGTCGGAGTATGAAGCTTCATTTCCTTGCCGAAAAATTCACAGCAGACCTCTTTGGTCAGATCATCGGGTGTAGGTCCGAGACCGCCGGAAAGTATTATGATGTCGCTTCTTTTTGCCGCCTCGTCTAGCTGTGCAAGGAGACGCTCGCGATTGTCGCCGACAGTGCTCTGATGCATAACGCTGATACCGAGCTTCGCAAGCTCAATGCTGAGATATTGCGCGTCGGTGTTGAGTATATCGCCCAGCAAAATTTCCGTTCCGACGCTGATAAGTTCACATACTGCCAAATTACTCACCTGTGATTCTCAAAAGCTTTGTTTCGTCAAGAGCCTCTTTGATAAGGGCTTCGACATCGAGAACGCTCTCCGTTTCCTCGACATATTTAAGCTGCGGACGCGTGCGCGGATGCTTCGGAGTGAAAACCGTGCAGCAGTCCTCATAAGGAAGTATTGATGTCTCGAAGGTTCCGATCATTCTGGCTCTTTCGATGACCTCGTCCTTATCCATTCCGATTAACGGACGGAAAACGGGAAGCTCATTTACAACGGCTTCGGTGCAGCCGATTGCCTGCATTGTCTGACTTGCGACCTGACCGACGCTTTCGCCGGTTATAAGTGCTCCGCAGTCATTTTTCTTCGCAAGAATTTCCGCACAGCGCATCATAAAACGCCTCATAATAATTGTGAAAAGCTCCTCGGGACAGTTGTCCTTGATTTCCTCCTGAATGTGTGTGAAGGGGACAACATAAAGAGGTATTTCACCGCTGTATTTTGCAACCTGCCTGAGCAGGGAATGCACTTTCATTTCCGCACGCTGAGAGGTGTAGGGCGGCGACGCAAAGTGAATACCGCAGAGGCTGAGGCCGCGCTTTGACATCATCCATGCGGCAACGGGGCTGTCGATTCCTCCCGAAATGAGAACGGCGGCTTGTCCCGCGGTGCCGACGGGCATACCGCCTGCGCCCTTTACCTGATTGCCGTGTATATAGGCATAATTATCTCTTATCTCAACGTTGACAATAAGCTCCGGGCGGTGCACGTCAACCGTGAGATGAGGATATTCATCAAGGATTTTTTCGCCCAAGGTCATACATATTGCAGGGGAGTTGAGCGGAAATTTTTTATCCGAACGCTTTGCCTCAACCTTGAACGTTTTGGCAAGCAGCAGCTCTTCTTTAAGGTATTCGCAGGCGGCGGGAATTATAACGTCCATATCTTTTTCAACCGCTGCGCAGCGGGAAATTCCTGCGATTCCGAATATCATCTTGATCCTGCGGAACGCTTCATCGAGGTCAACATTTTCGTCGAGCGGGTCAACGGTTATTGTGGACTGCGACGAAACGTATCTGATCTTACCCAAATCGTGAAGTCGGAATTTCATATTTTTAATAAGCTGATTTTCAAACGTATGTCGGTTAAGACCCTTGAGAGCGAGCTCTCCGTTTTTCAGCAAAATTATTTCTTTCATTTTCGTAAACCTCTTGCTTTCGGGCAAATTGCCTTTACTTCATTCTTTTCATTGTCTGACGTGCGGAGATAATTCCCTCAACAAGGTAATCGAGCTCCTGCATATTCGTGAATACCGATATGCTTATTCTCAGCGCAGTGCTTGTGATATCCTCACTGAGATTCATTGCCTTTAAGACACGGCTCCTGTGACCCTTTGAACAGGCAGAACCGGCGGAAACATAAATGTCCATATTCGAAAGATAATTCAACATAACCTCGGAGGGGATTCCGTCGACGGAAATGTTTGTGATATAGGGCAGGGCGTCGGTAGGCGAATTTATCCTGATTCCGTCGATTTCCTTGAGCCTTGAGACCAGATAATCGCGAAGCTGTGTGGCACGGAGCAAACTCTCACGGTAATCCGGTATCGCAGCGGCTGCGGCACCGAAGCCGGCTATTGCGGGGACGGGCTCGGTACCGGGACGGATTTTACCCTCCTGAAGTCCGCCGAATGTGTGCTGAACGAGGCGGGTTCCTTTCTTGACAAACAGGGCGCCTGCACCCTTGGGACCGTGTATCTTATGGGAGCTGATTGACATAAGGTCAACTCCCATATTGTACGGCTTGAGCTGTATTTTGCCGAATGCCTGAACCGCGTCGCAATGGATAAGAGCGTTCGCTCCTGCATGGACTGCCGCGCGTTTGGCAAATTCGACCGGCTGAATCGAACCGATCTCGTTGTTTACATACATCATACTGATGAGGACAACGGACGGATTTGTTGCGGCATAGAGCTGTCTTTCGTCAATGACACCTCTTTCGTTTACTCGGAGTCTGACAACATCGTAGCCCTGATTTTCGAGTGCTTTGACCGATTCCTCAACGCTGGAGTGTTCAATCGACGTGGTGATGATACGGCTGCCGCGTCTTTTCTGTGCGTTTGCAGCACCGAAAACGGCAATGTTGTTGCTCTCGGTTCCGCCGGAGGTGAAAAAGATTTCATCGCTGTCGCAGGAAAGCTTTTGAGCGACGGTTCTCCTTGCCTCCTCGACCATTTCGGATGCCGCAATACCTTTGGAATAAAGCGAGGACGGGTTGCCCCAGCACGTTTTGAGCGCATAGTTCATTTTGTCGACCGCTTCCCGACAGGGTCGGGTCGTTGCGCTGTTATCCAAGTATGCTTCCATAGTCTATACCTCCGGGCGAAAATAAGCCATTGTTAACTTTAATATTATACATCATCATTCATCTACTTTCAATATTTTTATTACATTTATTGATTAACAAACCTTAAATTTTTTCAAAATAAAAATATTTGTCCTTTATTTTTAACCTCCTACATTATATCCTATGCTGCGAAAGGTTTTTGGACAATCGCTGTTGAAAAACCGATGAATAATGACAGAAATAAAGCGTGCTTTCTTGCATTCGGAAAGCACGCTTCAGCCAATTATTGTTTATTTGAGACCTTTTTTTGTGAGAAGTGTTTTGATTTTTTCTGCCGGATCAAGCAGGTCGCTGATGGACGTGTCGTGGTTAAGAGTGTCAATAATGTACGAAAGATATTTCGACATATCAACGCGAACGTACCATTCCTTGCTGAGAAGCTCAGGTGTGCCGTAAATGAGATTGGTTGTAAATACACGGTCGATAATACCGTTCTTGTAAGACCTGTCAAATGCGTCGAAGCCGTTGCAGAAAAGACCGAAGGCGGAGAAAACGTAAATTCGTCTTGCCTTAAGCTCCTTGAGCTTTGACGCGACTTCAATCATTGATTCGCCGGAGGAAATCATATCGTCTACGATTATAACATCCTTGCCCTCAACATTATCGCCGAGAAATTCGTGAGCTATAATCGGGTTCCTGCCGTCAACGATTCTGGAGAAATCACGACGCTTGTAGAACATACCGAGCTCAACGCCGAGAACCGTGGAATAATAAATACAGCGTGACATTCCGCCCTCGTCGGGAGAAATAATCATAATGTTGTCCTTGTTGATTTTGAGGTTATCAACGTTGTTTACTGCTGCTTTGATCATCTGATAGGCGGGGGAGATGCTTTCAAAACCGCAAAGCGGAATGGCATTCATAACTCTCGGATCGTGTGCGTCAAAGGTAATAAAGTTCTCAACACCCATTGTATTAAGCTCCTGAAGCATCATAGCACAGTCAAGCGACTCACGGCTGGAACGCTTGTGCTGTCTGCCCTCGTAGAGCATAGGCATAATAACGGAAACACGCTTTGCCTTACCCTCAATGGCACTTATCGCTCTTTTAAGGTTTGCAAAATGCTCATCAGGAGACATCGGAACGGTCATACCGTACATTTTGTATGTAACGCCGTAGTTGAAAACGTCACAAAGAATGTAGATGTCGTAGCCTCTGACCGTCTGATTGAGAGCTGCCTTTCCTTCGCCTGTTCCGAAACGGGGAAAGTTCATATTGATAAGATAGGTTGATTTCTCGTAGCCTGCAAATGCGAGGGTGTCCTTGTGTTCGCTGTTGCGCTGAAATCTCCATCGTATAAGATAATTGTCAATCTTATTGGCAAGCTCCTCACAGCCGGGGAGAGCAATGATTCCAAGCTGTCCGACAGGTATGGTATTATAATTTGCTTCACTTCTCATTTGTACAAATCCGCCTTTCAGAAATATATAAATATTCTACTATAAAAGAGAATTTTTTTAAAGGGAAAGCACGGCTTTTTGTCGAAAAATATCTGACATTTATACCGCAATAATTTGTTGAGTTTATACAAAACTGTGTTCAACTTTTATAATGGCAAAGTAGCTGTTGTTTATTTCGGAAATTCTAAGTCGAATTTCGGAAATAAGCTCGCCGGATTTCTCTTTGAAATCGTAAGGAATAACAACGTCGAATATCAGATTTGTGTGCATGGGACCGTCGACAACACGAAAATCATGGATGGATATATCGCTGTCTATGCGTTTGACAACGTTAAGGGTCATTTCCTTGAGCTCATTGACGCGTTCATTGTTTACAACAAGCGGATCGTAGTGAATTGTCAGCTCAATGCCCATTTGTTTTTTAATATCGTTTTCAATGTTGTCTATGATGTCGTGTCCCATCATAACATCTATGTCGGAAGGAATCTCAACGTGAACCGTTGCAAAAAAGTGATCCGGACCGTAATTGTGCATTATCAGGTCATGTATTCCGCTGACATGATCGTAGGAAAGAATCTTTGCTTTAAGTTCTTCGACAAGCTCCTTAGACGGCGGCTGACCGATAAGGGAGCTGAGAGTGTCCCTGAAAATTTCAAGACCTGCCTTGAAAACAAAGCCCGCAACGATGATTCCGAGCCAGCCGTCGATGTGAAGGGACGGAAAAAATCGGGAAAGAATGAGCGCGATAAGTGTTATGCTTGTTGCGGCAATATCGCTCATACTGTCGGCAACGACGGCTGCCATGGCAGGGGAGTCAATGCGCTTTCCGAGTCCGCGGTTAAAGAAAGCAAGCCAAAGCTTACCGAGAATTGAAGCGGCAATTATTATCACGCCGAGCAGACTGAACTGAATATCCTCGGGTGAACGAATCTTTTTGACAGACTGAATGGCAAGCTCAACACCCATAAAAAGAATAATAAAGGATACAATCATCGCCGTGATATATTCGATTCTGCCGTGTCCGAACGGATGATTTCTGTCGGCAGGCTTTCCTGCCATTTTGAAACCGAAAACCGTGACCGCCGAGGAGCCTGCGTCGGAGAGGTTGTTTACCGCGTCGGCAGTGATAGCGATACTTCCCGTCAAAGCTCCGACAAAAAACTTAAAAAGACATAGAAGAACATTTACTCCGATTCCGACACCTCCGCTGAGGATACCGTATTTCATTCTTACCTTAGGGTCATTTGTCTTTTTGTAGTCTTTTATAAAAGCTTTAATAATTAAATCTGTCATTAAACCATCCTTTGTCGGTTATTTTATGTGTACATCAAGCTGGTCGTAGGGGATAGAAATGGAGTTTTTGTCAAATGCAAGCTTGACAGCCTCCTGTACACTGAAATATGCAGGCCAGTAGTCCTCACTTTTGCACCAGACAAAAAAAGCTATGTCAATTCCGCTTGCTCCGTGCTTAAAAACGCCGACGGAATAGGATGGATTCTTCAAAATGAGCGGATTGTCGCAAGCGACCTTGCCCAGTACCTTTTTAGCTTTTTCGATATCATCGTCGTAGCTTATTGTGTACGTCAGGTCAAGACGTATCTGATCTCTTGCGGTGTAGTTAACAAGATTGGATGTGGTTATGTTTTGGTTTGGAATGACAACGATTTTGTTGTCGTTTGTGACAAGAGTTGTGAACATAAATCGAATCTCACGAACCTTGCCCTGGACGTTGCCGAGTTCAATGTAATCACCGCTTTTGAAAGGCTTGTTAAAGAGAATCTGTATTCCTCCGGCAAGCTGAGCAATACTGTTTTGCAGTCCGAGACCTGCCGTTATGCCGGCTGCTCCGAGAGCCGTGATAAATGAATTTACATTGAAGCCAATCTGCTCGAGTGCGATAACCGCAACTATGATACGCAGAAAAATTACGACTGATCGTCTTATAAAACGGAACATTGAACGGTCAACGTTTCTTCTTTCAAGTATCCTGACAATGAGCTTTCCCGTAAAACCCGCAAGCCAGAAGCCGATAACAAGAACCAAAACAAAAACTATCAGCTTAGGCAGGGATTCTATAAGCTTTTCGGGTAGCTGTTCAAGGCCGAATTGCTTGAAGCTGCTGAAAAAAGATTCCATACAAGTCCTCCTCGGTCGGAATATTTTAATTAAGTATACTCTATACACACCGATATTGCAAGTAAAAAAGGACAGCTTCCTTTGGGGCAGACCGAAGAATAAAACAACATAAAAAGCTATAATTCACATCTTCGAACATAAAGTACGGTTGTGAATTATAGCTTTTACTTCATAAATTTATATTTCGCCGAACATATCTATCATTTTGCAGTATCAATATACGGCTTTGTGACAAAGAAAACTTTTTCTGCATTTAATTGCGACAGCCACGCAATTATTCGACACAATTAAATGATACCGAGAAGGTCTGCAATTTTTTCAACAAGGAACTGAACGATTGCAAAGCCGTGAGACTGAATGAGAGATGTAAATGTGTCGGCAAACGGTGAGCGGAAAATCCAAGGCATTTCCGGGATTTCCTTTTCTGCTCTGCCTTCATATTTAAGCTCAAAAGCCTGCGAATATGTAACTCCGCCTTCGCCGAGAAGCTCAAATCTTATATAGCAGCCGAGTTGATCCTCATAATCGTTGAGGTCAATCTTTGTATCCGTCGAAATGACCTTGCCGTCGGCAATCCACTTTACGGACTTGCAGTCGCGGGTTTTGTCAAGGTCAAGCTCAATGGTGTTTTCTTTTTGGTCGACCTTGATGTTTGTGACAAGCGGAACCTCACCGGTTCCCTCAAAATCGGGTGTGCCGTCGGTATACTTCTGGAACTTGCTGCAGGAGAAAAAGTTGCCGACCTGCATAGCTTCCTTGACATTTTCCTCGGTGTTTTCGGGGAGGAGGAAGTACTCAAAGCTTCTGCCTACATCGGACTCGTACTCGCTGTCGTCATCGGCAAAGACGATGATGTTTCTGCCCGTCGGGATAACGACCTGAAGAAGCTCGTCCCAAAGTGCACGATCCGCTTTTGTAACGCTGTCGGTATTGTTGATGATTTCCATGCCGAGACAGCTCGGATTATCTTTAAAAATATTTGCAAAATAGGAGATGTAGAAATCCTGATGTGAACGCTCGGGGAAGTTATTGGAGTTAACCCAGTCGCCGACATGATTGAGAACTGTAAATCCGCCGTGACGCTCAACAGCCTCAACTGCCGAACGGTAGTCGTTTTCTTTGCCCCAAACAGCCTGACCGTAATTTGTGAAATAGCCATTGACATGAGTTTTGGTAAAAACAGCCATATTCATCTCAATGCCGTTCTTGATGTCAATCATACCGCGTCCGCCTCTGTCGGAGCCGGTTGTGATTCGTTCGTAGTCTGCGTCGGACATCGGCTCAGCCTTGCGGAAATAATTGAACACACCGTTTGTTTTTCTGGTCGTGTTCCAGCCGCGGTTGATAACGCCGTGATCTGTCAAAGCGAGGATGTCATATCCGAGATCATAGTAGAGCTGAACCATATCGGTGATGCTGAGATCACCGTCGGAAGCTACTGAATGAGTGTGGAGGTTCGCCTTGTAGTAGTCCCACTTATCCCAGTCAACACAATCATACGGATTGACGATCGTGTAATCCGTTTCACCGACTGCATAAGAGCTGACAAGAGGTACCGATGCCGTGAAAAGCATCGTCGCACAGGTGAGAACTGACAAAACTTTTTTTAACTTCATACTGATTCTCCTTAAATTTATTTTATTCTGAATTGGAGGACAATACCTCCGAAAGAAACCAGGTCTCCGTCCTCAATAACGGTGGGGGACTCAATGCGTTTGTTTTTTATGTAAGTTCCCGCACTTGAATGAGTGTCGGTAACGACCCAGCCCTTTTTATGCTTGGAAATAACGGCGTGAAAACGTGAAACGGAAGCGTAATTCAGCACGATGTCGCACGCACTGCTTCGTCCGATTGAGGTTTCCCAGCTTGTGATAACGTATTCCTTACCTACCTGCTCGTCGTAAAAGTACGCAGGGGTGACCTTTGGAGCCTTGCTTGTCAGCAGATGCTTGATGCAGTAAGCGACTATTATAAAGCAAAGCGCAGGAATAATATATCTGTATGTTTCATTCAACAGCTCTTTCATTGAATCATCCTTATTATCGTTACATTGATTATATAGTTTGTACAAAAAAAAGTCAATATTTTTTTCTTTAAATATTTATTATAGTGTGATATAATTGTCTAAAAACGGAGGTGTATTACTTTGAAAAATGTTAAAAGGATGATAGCAATACTGCTTTCCGTTGCTGTTATCATCAGCCTTTTCACCTTTACAAGCGGTGCTTTGGAAAGCCGACAGGAGTGGGTTGAGAAAAACTGGTCTGAGCTCATCGAGTCCAACGGCTCTCTGCTTATGACGCCGGGCGAGGATAATACGAAGATGAATTTTTCGTGGCAGTCGTCATTCAGAAGCGCGAGGGCTAAGCTTTTGGTAGGAGAGAACAGCAGTCTCACCGATGCCGATTCCGTTGATGTAAAGACCTTCTTTAACATTTTTTGCTTTGAGTACACTCACGAGGCTACGGCTTCCGAGCTTGAAGCAAACACAACATACTATTATAAATATTATTCCGACAAGACGTGGAGCGATGTGTATTCATTTACGACCGGCTCCGAGGACAGCACAAAGGTTCTCTTTGTTTCCGACTGCCAAATCGGCAGATACCGCACGGGAACGGACGAGGAAATTCTTCAGCACGACACATACGGCTGGTACAAGACAATGGAGCTTGCAGCCGAATCAAATCCCGACTTGAATTTTGTTATTTCAACAGGTGATCAGGTCGAGGACTCATATTCGGAAAAGCAGTATTCGCTTATGGAATCCGTACCTCAGCTCAGGAATCTTCCGATTGCGGCGGCTGTCGGAAATCACGAGTTCTACACGACAAATTACAGCAGCCACTACAACAACCCGAACCGAAACACCGCCGTTCCGTTCAGGGATCCTGCCGGCAACGGATACTATTTCCTTTATAACGACATTTTATTCATTGTCCTTGATTCAAACGTCATCGTTCCGCAGACGCACAGAGCCATTATTAAGGCTGCCTGTGAAGCATATCCGAACGCAAAGTGGAAGGTTGTTTCAATGCATCACAGCCCCTACGACGCAAATGCCGCAAAATATTTCCTCAGCAAGCTTACAAGAGCGACTGTTACTCCGTTTTTAGATGAATTCGGAATTGACCTTTGTCTGAGCGGACATGATCATTATTACAGCCGTTCCTATATTGTCAGGAACAATAAGGTTACGGACGACGTAATCAGCGGCGACACATATAAAAACCCGAAGGGAACGCTTTATATTAGTGCCAATTCGTCTTCGGGAAGCAATTATAACGGTATCGACGAGGAAAATGTCGGACCCGAGTGTGATTTTTGGTATCAGACGGAAATTCCGTGCTATTCCGTGCTCAGTGTTTCCGGTGACAAGCTTACGGTCAGTACGTTTGAAACGGAAGAAAATTCAATGATTGATACCGTGTCGATTATAAAATAAATTAAGATCGGGTCGGCAAACACCGACCCGAAAACTATAATATACAATTCAAGCTTCCCCGATTTTCTTTGCACACCGGCGACAAATTTTTTGTCCTTTAAATTCGATAAGGTCACCTGTTCCATGGCAGAAGATACACGAGGGAGCGTATTTCCTCAGTATTATTTCATTTCCTTTTGCAAGAATTTCGACCTTGCTGTCTTCGCTCATAAGATCAAGTTCTTTTCTGATTTCAATGGGGAGCACAATTCTACCGGCGAGATCTACACTTCTGACTATTCCGATATTTTTCATTTTTTTCGACTCCTTTCCGAAAATTACGACATAGGACGCAAGGAACTTTCCTATTTCATCTACATCATACCACTTTTTACCATATTAGTCAACAAAAATCTGCAAAAAACAAGCAGCTACCGCTCGGTAACTGCTTGTTTTCGATCCGCTATCGGAAAATTATTTTGTAATAAGACCCATGATGAAACCGACAAGCTTGTCAAGAATAGCTGAAAAGTCGATCTGTGTGATAAGGTCTGTAATTTTTGTCATGATAGCGTCTACATCAATTTTATCAAGGATTGCGCTGAAATCAAAATTCATGGTTCGTTACTCCTTTCTAAAGAATAAGGTAACAGAAACATTACTGTTATCTGAGTGTATATTACCACAATAATCAATTGTTGTCAAGGTTTTGCTGATAGACATTTGTAACAAAATGGAATAAATTTACGGTTGAACGGGGACGGGGTCATCCTCGCGTTCGTGCTCAAACGAAAGAATGTTGTTTTGGCTGAAATAACCGTACCTCATTCCGAACGCCCTGCAAAGTCCGTCGGCGGGAACATAAAGCTGACCTCGGTCAAGGCGAAGAACCTCGGCTTCCATATCAAATGCTCCGCATTCTGTGCGAACGGCTTTACTGCCTTGGGTGAATGTCGCCCTGTGTCGATAGGCTTCAATCGTTACGCTTCCCTTGTCCATCGCAACATCGAATCCGATATATCTGAAAAGGACTGCGGCAGGGACGTACCATATACCGCCTATACTGTGACACTCCATAGCACGCATACAGATTCCGAGATCGGCACCCTTAAACATCAGCCTTGTTGTCGAGAAAACGGGTGCGGCGCAAATTGGTTCAACAGAGTCATTTTCTTTGTTTATAACGCATCGGTCGATTATTCTGTCACCCTCAAGGTAAGCGGTCAGGGTCAGAGTACCGCCGTCAATTTCGGCAATCGAATACATTGATATCGGTTCTTCGTGAGGGTAGTAAGCACAGTTCCAAAGCTTAGGAGTGACGAGACCTCTCGACGGATTTCTGTGACCGCTCCCGAGATTGTAAAAAACCGTTCCCTGCGACGGCTTGTCCCACAGGTTTTCTCCTCGGCGAGGATAGCTCCTTGAAAAGCAATGCTCGTGACCGCTGAAAATTACATCGAATTTTTCCATCCCTTCACGCATCATCGGATATGAATCCTCACAGGCAAGGTCGGAGCCTTGGTAGCAAATCGGGAAGTGGTGAGAGCCGAACTTCCAGGCTTTGCAGCTTTCATCAGCCTCTTTAATGAGCCATTCGTTGACATATTCGGGACCGCTTGTGCCGATGATACAAAAATGTGCGTTGCCGTAGTCGAAGGAATAGTTGGCTGTTTTCCAGTCTGTCGGACCGTTTTCGGGGTAAGAGCCCCGAAATTGTTTGCTGAAATATTCCGCCTTTTCGGAATAGTATTTTCCCTCGCCCGTAAAGTAATTTGCAAAGCCCATATCGTCATGGTTTCCGAGAGTCATCATAAACGGTATACTCTCGATAATTCCCTTCAGTCCGTCGAACAGTCCCGTCCATTGTATATCCGTCTGTCCGCAGTTTGTGTTATCCCCGCCAGTAAGAATAAAATCAATATCGGGGTGCCGACGGAGAATTTCTCTGACAATTCCGTTTAGTGCGCTGTAATCGGCGGGCGGCTCGGCTCCGCCGTGCTGGATATCGGAAAGACAGAGAAATTTGAATTTATCGGTTTTTTCGGCAGTTGTTTTGAAACGGAAAACACTGCTTCGATGACCGCTGCTTCCGCAGGAATATTCATATTCCGTTCCGGGCTTTAGGTTGATAAGATGCGCCCAAAAGATATGACTGCTGTCCATATCGGAATCAAAGCGTCCGAGCTGTGCGGACTGCGTGAGCCAATCCTGCGCTCCGACAGGGCGGTACATAACAAATCCGTCGGTTATATCGGTGCAGGTGCGCCATGTGACAGCTCTTGCCGTTTCGGCATTGCCGTTGAGAGTAAGCATTATGTGATCCGGGTCGGGTCTTGAGCCTCTGAAACTTTTCCATTCTTCTTTTGTTATCATTGAACAACACCTCGCAGGAAATTATATCATAAAAAGTATGTTCTTTCAAGAAAAGCTATTGTAAAACACGGAGAAATACCGTATAATACATATACAGGGAAAAGAAAATGTCGGGAAGTGTTAATTTATGAAAAAAACAGTAATAATATGTGTTTCCGCTGTGCTTTGCGTTGCCATGCTCTGCGGTTCGTTCGTGTTTGTCGGTAAAGGCTTTAATGACAATATTTCGAAGTGTGTTCCCGAAATCGTCAGCGCGATTGCTTCGGCAAACAAGACGGAAAAAGACAAAAAAGAAGCGGAGCCGGTTATTGAACCGACTACGGAAGAAGCAACGGAGTCCGAAACAACCGAAGCCGCAACAGCTGTAACAACGGAGATTCCGTCTTCTGCGACTGCGGTGCAGAAAACAACGGCGAAAACCACACAGAAGCAGACAACAACAAAAAAGACAACTACCACCAAAAAGGTTACAACAACCAAGAAAGTCACCACAACAAAGAAGCAGACCACGGTGCCGGCGAAGCTTGACACGGCAAAGATTATTTCAAATTACAATGCTGCGGTGAATAAGGCTATCAGCTCCAAGGCAGGCTATACAAAGACAAGAAGCACCAAGCTCAACAAGCTTGACGCAGGTGCTCTCGGCAATATGAGCGTCGTTAAGGACGCTGTTTCCGGATTTCTCGGAGTCGGAGACAAGAGCTACACAAACGCCAAGGGCAAGGCGGAATTTATGTCGTCTGCTTCCCTTAAAGCTGCCGATGTGAAGAGCGCGTCCTACACTCTCAGCGGCGGAAAATACACATATACCCTGGTTCTCAACAACGGTTCAAGCACTGCGGCTTCGGGCAGTAAATCCAACAGCTCTCCGGTAGACCGAAGCGGCATACTTGTCGGAACGGGCGACAAATCGGCATACGATCACAAGTGTGCGGATAATCTTTACACGGCAATAAACAATACCGACGGTGCTTCCGTGCAGTCGATCAAGGAGAGTACATCGAACGTAAAGTGTGTTGCTGTCGTAAATGCGTCAAACGGCAATATGGAAAGCTTAACCGTTTCGTTTGATTTTTCCGTTACGCTGACCAACACAAAATATGTCATTACAATAAAAAACGCCGGCGGCAACGCTTCGACGACTGTTAAATATTCGGGATTCAAGTTCTGAATCGCAAATAATTGACTATTATCTCTCTTTGCTGCTGCAGGGAGAGACTTTCTTGTAGTAATCTTTTTGCAGCTGCAAAACAGGAAATGCAAATTGTTTCAAATCAATACCGCACCGTTGAGGTGTGCGGATTGTACAAGGCATTCGCCGTAATTTGTGCGGTCTTGCCTTTAAGGAGTGCTTTTTTTGAAAGATTTTAAAAGATATATGATTATGGCAAAGCCGTATCGTTGGTCGCTGTTGCTGACGGTGCTTTCGATGATCGGCGTGTCGGCTGTCAGCCTTGTTACGCCGGAAATGGTGCGTAAGCTCACGCAAGCATTGACCGACGGAACGGCAACAAAGGAAAAGGTCGTGACCTATGCCGTTATACTTTTGGCGGCATATATCGTCAAGGCGTTTCTTTCTTTTATTTCAAAATACAAGGCGCATGTTGCGGCGTGGAACTTTGTCGGAGATTTGATGCTTAAGGTTTACGACAAGCTCCAGTCGCTCTCGATGCGATATTTCAGCGACAAGCAGACGGGCGAAATAATGAGCCGTGTAATCAACGACTCACGCAATATGGAAACATTGATTGCCCATGCGTTGCCGGATCTGCTTGCCAATATTCTCATCGTTATAATGGTTGCGATAATGATTTTTATGATAAATCCGATTCTTGCCGCCGTTTCGCTGATACCGATTCCGTTGATTCTTTTTGTCAGCACAAAATTTTCGGGCAAGGTTCATTCGCTGTTCAGGCGCAATCAGGAGGTTCTGGCTCAGGTCAACGGCAAGGTGCAGGATAATATTTCCGGAATCCGTGAGATTCAGTCGTTCGGCAGGGAAGCCGAGGAATATGCAAGTCTCAAGGAATATTGCAAGTATTACAGCTATGTCAATGTTCGTGCGAATTTTGTGGGCGCAATTTTCCACCCGTCGCTTGAGTTTCTGACTTCTGTCGGCTCGGTGCTTGTTATGGGAATCGGCGGAACGCTTGCGACAAAGGATATACTCTCAATTTCCGATGTTGTCGGATTTTTCATGTATCTTTCGCTCTTTTATTCCCCGATTGCCGTGCTTTCGAGAATAGTAGAGGATATGCAAAATGCGTTTGCGGGCGGACGCAGAGTTCTTGAAATTCTTGATATGGAGCCTGAAATAAAGGACAGCGAAAATGCCGAGGATATCGGCAGGGCGAAGGGCGATATGGAATTTGACCGTGTTTCGTTTCACTATAACGAGAATGAGCCGGTGCTCAAGGATATTTCATTCAAGGTTGAAGCGGGAAAAATGGTTGCATTTGTCGGAGCGACGGGCGTCGGCAAGTCAACAATTGTTTCGCTTATGGAAAGATTTTACGACCCCGTCGAAGGCTCGGTACGGCTCGACGGCAAGGATATCAAAGACATAACGCTGAAGTCGCTCAGAGAAAATATTTCAATGGTTTTGCAGGATGTTTTCCTTTTTAACGGAACGATTTACGACAATATCGCTTTCGGAAATCCCTCGGCAAGCCGCGAAGAGGTAATCAGAGCAGCGGAAACGGCAAGGGTAAGCGATTTTGTTTCAAAGCTGCCGAACGGTTATGAAACGATTATCGGCGAGAGGGGAATCCGTCTTTCAGGCGGACAGAAGCAGCGAATCGCAATTGCGAGGGCTGTGCTCAAAAATTCGCCGGTGCTTATTCTCGATGAAGCGACATCATCGGTCGATAACGAAACGGAAGCGTTGATTCAACAGGCAATAGACGAGCTTTCAAAGAGTCGCACGGTGATTGTTATTGCGCACAGGCTGTCAACGGTTATGAAGGCGGACAATATAATCGTTCTTGAGGACGGCGGCATTGTCGAGCAGGGCACACACGATGAGCTTTTGAAGCTCGGCGGAATTTATGCCAAGCTTTGCAATGTAAAGAACAAGGTGATCACCGAATAATAAATCGGACACGAAAGGAAAAGTATCATGATAGTAACAACGATAGACAAGCTGGATTTTTACGGCGAAATTCCCTATGCAAAGGATATTATGAGCTTTGTTGAGAATTTCAAAGGGACGGATATGGAGAGCGGAAGATATGACATTCACGGTGACGAGCTTTTTGCCGCCGTCAGCCGCTATGATACCGAGCCGAGAGAGCAGAGAAGGTTCGAGAGCCACAGAAAATACATAGATATTCAAGTTGTTTTTGACGGCAGCGAGGAAATGGATTGGGCACCGGTTGATTCGCTCAATATGACCGATAACGGCTTTGAAAGGGGAGACGATATCGCATTTTACGAGGGCGAGAGCCTTTCAACGGTTACGCTCGGCGGAAACCATTGCGCAGTGCTTTTCCCCGAGGACGGACATCGTCCGAATGTTATGCACGAAAAAATCGGTAATGTTCTAAAAATAGTATTTAAAATCAAAAAACAATTATAATTATGAATAAATATTCGCTATTTGCTTGACATATTCAGTCTAAAGTGATATATTGTTCACGTCAAAAAACAGAGGAGGATAAATTTATGAAAAAGATTACGGCAATTGTAATGACATTGGTGCTTCTTGCAGGCGTTGCAATGCTTGCAGGCTGCGGAAGCAAGGAAGAAAAGAAAGACGATGTTAAGGCGGCGAGAGTTATCGGCGTTGACCTTACTCAGGAAGAGTATGCATTCGGCGTTGACAAGGCACAGCCGGAGCTTCTCGAAAAAACAAACGCTTTTATCGACAAGATAATGAGCGACGGTACATTTGATGAGATTTGCAACCGCTACTTCGGCGACGGTGAACCCGTATTGGTTAAATCCGCAACAAGAGATTCCTCAAAGGATCAGCTTGTTGTTGCAACAAACGCAGGCTTTGAGCCTTTCGAGTACACGGTAGGCGATTCCTATGCAGGTATTGACATGGAGATCGCTCAGCTTCTTGCTAAGGAGCTTGGCAAAGAGCTTGTTATTGACAACATGGACTTCGACGCTGTTTGCCTTACCGTAGGTCAGCACAAGTGCGATATCGCAATGGCAGGTCTTACCGTTAAGCCGGACAGAGAAGCATCTGTTACATTCTCAAAGACATACTACACAGCGTCTCAGAAGATTATCGTTAAGGGCGACGATACAACATTTGACGAGTGCAAGACAGCCGATGAGATTCTCAAGAAGCTTCAGAGCTTTGACGCTTCTGTTAAGATCGGTTATCAGAACGGTACAACCGGCGGTATGTATGTTAACAACGAGAGCGACTACGCTTCAAACAACCTCAAGGTTACGGGCAAGGGCTACAAGAACGGTTCTCTTGCGGTTCAGGATCTTATCAACGGAAACATCAACTATGTTATTATCGACTCTGCTCCGGCAGACTGCATCGTTAAATCAATTAACGAGGTTGCATAATTAAGGCAACACCGCACACTCCAATTGTGTGGTATTTAAAGTGAAATAAAAGCAAAGCCCCACTGAACCAGTGGGGTGTTTGTTCTCTAAAGAGGAATTTTATGGGTAATTTTGATATCAAAATTGAAAAGTTTCTGAAAGCCTTTATTGACAACGGCGGTTATCACAATGTTCTCACGGGCTTGAAGAACACAATGGAAATTGCAATAATCGGCTTGCTTATCGGTATTGTGATAGGTACGCTGATTGCGTCCGTTCGTGTCCTTCCGAAGTATCGGGTGCTTCCGAGAGTGCTTGATAAAATATGCTCGTTTTATGTTGCGATTTTCAGGGGAACACCGATGGTAGTTCAGCTTCTTGTCTTTTACTATGTTCTTATGCCGTTGATAGGCCTGAGAATCGACGGCTTGCATGTTGCCATTACGGTTTTCGGCTTGAACAGCGGCGCATATGTTTCGGAAATAATGCGTGGAGGAATTCTGTCGGTCGATCCGGGTCAGCTTGAGGGCGGACGCTCGGTCGGCATGAGCTACGGAACGACGATGTTCAAAATCGTTATTCCGCAGGCTATCAAGAATATTCTTCCGACTCTCGGCAATGAGTTCATCACCCTCGTCAAGGAAACTTCAATAGTCTCCTTCGTCGGCGCAATGGATTTGTATAAGGTGTTTAACGATATCGGAACAAACAACTACGAGTTTATGGTGCCGTATCTTGTAATGGCGGTCATCTACATCGTAATTGTTTGCCTGATCACGCTTGGCATTAAGTTTATGGAAAGGAGGCTGAGAAAGAGTGATAGACGTAGATAAGCTGAACAAAAGCTTCGGAGATCATCATGTCCTCAAGGACATTTCCGTAAAAATTGAAAAAGGCGAGCGAGTTGTTATTATCGGACCGTCAGGCTCGGGCAAATCAACCTTTCTCCGCTGCCTTAACTGTATGGAGGATCCGACCTCGGGCAAGGTTATTTTTGAGGGTGTAAATATTGCGGATCTCAGCGTCAATATCAATACCTACAGAGAGCGTATCGGAATGGTTTTCCAGCATTTCAACCTTTTCAATAACAAGACGGTACTTGAAAACATCATGCTTTCTCCCGTGCTTGTCGAAAAGAAGAAGGTCAAGAAGGCCAAGAGGGACAATTTTCTCAATAAGCTCGGAATGAAAAAACATCCGTATACCGAGAATATCCCGAGCTTGAAGGATATTAAGCTTCAGAAAAAGGAAGAGGCTATGCAGCTTCTTAAAAGGATAGGTCTGGAGGAGAAAGCGGACGCATATCCGTCAACGCTTTCCGGCGGACAAAAGCAGAGAATTGCAATCATTCGTTCGCTTGCAATGCATCCGGACGTTATTCTGTTTGACGAACCGACCTCGGCGCTTGACCCTGAAATGGTCGGCGAGGTTCTTGAACTTATGAAGGACCTTGCAAAAGAGGGAATGACGATGGTTGTTGTTACTCATGAAATGGGCTTTGCCAAGGAGGCGGCAACGAGAGTTATTTTTATGGACGACGGACGAATGGTGGAGGAAAACACTCCGGCAGAGTTCTTCTCGAATCCCCAAACGGAGCGTTGTAAGGAATTTCTTTCAAAGGTGCTTGTATAAATAATGCACAAAAAATGCACGCTATTTTTGTAATAACGTGCATTTACTTTTTGTGATAAAAAAAGTATAATAAAGTAAATTTTTATGCTATGAAAGGGGTAAAAATATGAGTAAAAAGAAGAAGGATACAGAAGTTCAGGAGACTGAAGCTGTTGAAACCAAGAAAAAGAAGAAGGAAAAGAAAGCAAAAAAAGAAAAGACGCCCATGGATATTGATTCAAAGAGAACCCTTGCGAAATCAATTACAGCTGTTGTCTGCGTTATTGCGATATGTATTACAGCTGTTCTGAATATCGGAACGCTGTGTGACGCAGTCAAGAAGGCGGCAGAGCAGAAGGGCAATTCTTCTATATCCGACACATCGGGCGATGTTGTTGATAACGGCGACAACGGCGAGGTTCCGACCGACGCCAACGGTGAGACTCCGACCGATGCCAACGGCGAAGCACCGACCGACGCTAACGGCGGAGAGGTTACAACCGCTGCGGCTTCGGGCGGCAGCACGACAGGCGGCAACAATTCTTCGACACAACAAACAAAAGCTGATTCAGGTTCTTCGATCCCGACCGGCGTTGCTCAGATCGTTAATTACTACAACACGGCTACGGCTAAGGTCGCTTCAAAGAAAGCAGCCTTTAACAAAACAAGAACCACTACAGAGAAATCATATAATGCCGGTGCAGCCCTCAAGGCGTCAAAGAGCATTGTTTACAAATTTATGGGAGTCGGCGATGAAAATAAATTCAGCAAGAGCATTACATCTGCGGATGCTAACGAATACAACAAGTATTTCAAGGCTTCGAAGCTCACAACGAGCGACGTTACAAGCGCAACCTGCACAAAGAGCGGCAGCAACTATACTATCACGCTTAAAATTAAGGACGGCTCAAGCTCCGTTAAGGGCGGCAAGGTTGTTTCGTCAAACAATGCTCCGCTTGACAGAAGCGGACTTGCCTGCGGTGAAAACGATAAGGACTATTGGGATCACAAGACCGCAGAGAATGTTATGTCCGCTATCTCAGAGGTTCCCCTTTGCGGTAGCGCAAACATCAGCGAGAGCTACAGCGGTGCAGTTATCACGGCGGTTGTAAACGCTTCAAACGGCAATCTTGTTTCCCTTAATGCCAAGTTCGACTTCAAGTTTGAGCTTTCGAGCGTTATGGGTTCATCGGGTACGGCCACAGCCACGTCTGTTGTAAATATGACTGGCTTTAAGATGTAAAAGAAATTCAATTTTTTGAGCGGTAAAAACAGTTTCTGTTTTACCGCTCAAACTTTATTGTTTTTTTATATCCTTAAACTGCGAAACAGGTGTTTCCTCGGGCTTATAACAGATAATGTAATTGAGTATATCCTCCGAAGATTCGGACATAAAAAACAGCTTTTTGCTTTCCTCTTTCATAAAGTTATTGTCTATTCCGTTTTGAATGAATCGGCTGAGTGAGTCGTAATATCCGTTTGTGTTAAGTATGGCGACGGGCTTATTGTGTCTGCCGAGCTGTTTGAGCGTCAGTATTTCGAAAAACTCATCAAACGTACCTATTCCTCCGGGTGTTACAATGAACGCGTCGGAGAGCTCTTCCATTTTTTTCTTTCTCTCGCGCATATTTTCGGGGTAGATGAAGTCGGTGCAATGCTCATAGAGAATGCCGTCAACATTAAAAAAAGAGGGCGCAATTCCGATTATCCGACCACCGAGTCGGTGCTCTCCGCGTGCAACCGCTCCCATGAGACCGTTTGCTCCGCCGCCGAAAACAAGCCCCATATTTCTCTTTGCCATTTCTTCGCCGAGCCTTTCACCGGCTTCAACAAAACTGTTGTCAATGGTGGTGCTCGAGGCACCGTAAACGCATATATTCATAATTTGCAGGTCTCCCTTTAAAAGTTGTTCTTGAAATAATATTCTATATTTTTTTCGGTCGATTTTACGCTGCCCTGTATAAGCTCGGACGAGCCGCCGCCTTTACCGTTCAGCTTTGATGTGATATCCTTTGCATATTTTGTCAAATCAAGCTTCCGCGAAGCCACGGCAAAGCTGTATCCGGAATTATCGTTCCCCGAGAAGCCGGCACAAAGCTTTTCTGCTTTTTCCGCACCCTTGAGAACAAGACGTCGAAGGTCGCTCATCGGTAAATCGCTTTCAAAAATAAGCACACAATCATCGTTACTGTTGAGCGAAGCGGCTTTAAGCCTTGTGAGTTCTCTTTTGAGAGCGGCAATTTCCGTTTTAATCTCGTTGTGCTCTGCAACATATTTTTCAAACGCCTGTGCCGTCTCATTTTGTTTTGAGCAAAGAGTATTTGCCACGGCATAGAGATTGCGGTATTTTGTACCGTAGTCCTCAAGAGCGTCGAATCCGCAGAGAAGATGTATTCTGATACCGCCGCGGTGACGGTGATGGTCAAGTATTTTAATTATGCCGATTTCACCGCTTGTTTTAACGTGCGGCGCACAGCAGGCGCACGCGTCATAGCCCTCTATCGTAACTATTCTGACGTCCTCTGTCAAATCAAGCTTGCTTCGGTAGTTAAGCGATTTTAAAGCTTCCTCGTCGGGATATTCACATATAAAACGGACGTTTTTGTAAATTGCTTCATTGGCAAGCTTCTCTACTCTTGCAAGCTGTTCGTCGCTCAGCTCTCCGTTAAAGTCGATTGTTACATCGTCGCCGAGATGAAATCCGACATTATCGTAACCGAAAAGCTTGTGAACTATTCCCGACACAATGTGCTCGCCCGAATGGTTCTGCATACGTCTGAAACGCTTTGCTGCGTCAATTTGACATTTAACCGTGTTTCCGACATCAACAGGGGAGTCGGAATAATGGGTTATGATGCCGTCTTTTATTTGTACATCGTTTATGCTTGCACCTTCAATTTTTCCCGTGTCGGCAAGCTGTCCGCCGCCCTCAGGGAAAAAGGCGGTTTTATCGAGTATTATTTCAAATTTATCGGCGTTTTTTCTGCAATCAATAACTGTTGCCGAAAAATTGTAAAGGTGACTGTCAAGGTCGTATAACTTTTCTGTTCTCACGGCGTCACTTCCTTTTAAGGTTGTGTAAAATTATATCACATACTTTCAAGAAAATCAATTCGGTGATTGACACATATTTTCATTAAGCTTATAATCTTTTCGGGTGGTTAAATGGAGTATAAAATCATAAGATCAAAGAGAAAAACAGTCGCATTACAGATAAATGAAAAAGGGGAGCTGACAGTTCGCGTGCCGCAGAGATTTTCCGAGAGGAAGATCGAAAAAATTGTCGAAAAGCACAGCGACTGGATAGAAAAGCACACCGCCGAACAGCTTGAAAGAGCCGAAAACAAGCATAAGCTCTCCGAGGAAGAAATCAAGGCTCTGAAGGAAAAAGCAAAGCAAGCTTTACCCGAGCTCACAAGACGTTATGCCGAGATTATGAACGTCAGCTACACAGGGGTTAAGATTACCTCCGCACAGAAAAGATTCGGCTCGTGCAGCGGCAGGAATAATATTTGTTTTTCGTATATCCTTATGCAGTACCCGATTGAAGCTGTCGAATATGTGGTTGTCCATGAGCTGGCCCACACGGTTCATCACAATCACAGCAGGGATTTTTACAGTCTGATTGAACGGTATCTTCCCGACTACAGGCAAAGAGAAAAGCTGCTGAAAAAATAAAGCTCACAGGGTGCGTCCCCGTGAGCTTTGCTGTACATTCGATTACAGAAGTTCGTGTGATTTAGCATACTCGAAGAAGGCTTGGAGGCTTCTTATTCTCGGCTCGTTTATTGAAGCACCGGCTCTCGTAACGGTCGTGAACGGAATACCCTGAAGCTGAACAAGGTACTTTGCGCTTGCATTGAAGCCGCCGTCGATAGCACAGTCAAGAAGGATGATCTCGTTGTAGGTTTCGCGAGCTTTTTTGAGGTCTTTCTCAACGAAATACTCGTCGTACATCTTGCGAAAAAGATTTACGCCGCAGGATGTCGGAGTTGCGCAGACGCCTCTTGCACCTGCGTTATAAGCGTCAAGAAGAAGGGGAATGTTCGCCTGGAGAACAGCGGAATCACCCTGATAAGCGATTTTATCCCTAATGCCGTCCATTGAGCAGGTTGTATCCTTAATTCCGTGAAATTTACCTGTTTTAACAAGCTCACCGTAAGCCTTGCCGGACATACTGCAATGCTCGAAGCCGGGGAACTCATAAAGAATTATCGGAAGTGATGTATATTCCGAGAGCTCGGAAAAATTCTCAACAATTCTCTTGTCGCAGCTGCCGTAGCCGCGTGTAACAAAAACAAGACCGTCAACACCGGTCTGCTCCATACGCTTAACCTCTTCAACCTGCTCTTTCCACGTCGGTTCAAGGTTAGCTGTCGCAACAACTTCAACACCGTTTGCGTGCTTAACGGCTGTTTCGGCGCACTTAATTCTTTCTTCGAGAGTGAGACAAGTCATCTCGGAGCTTCCGCATACCGAGAAAAGGTGATGGGCACCTCTTGCCGCCTGCCATTCAACATATTTTGCATAGGTATCGTAATTGATGGATTTGTCTTCATTAAACGGGGTGAGGAGGAGCGCGTAAACGCCTCTGTATTCCTCAGGTTTGCCTGTAAACATTTAAACACCTTCTGTTAATTTTTAGCATTAGCGCAATTACAATAATACACTCGATGTATCATAAAATCAAGTGTTATTTGTGCGAATCTATGACTTTTTTTGCCATATCGGGATAGTTTCCGATTACGCTGTCCACACCGAGTGAATAAAGACGTTCTACGGAAGCTTCGTCGTTGACCGTCCATGTGTTTATTTGGATTCCGTTTTGCTTCATTTCCGCAACGGTTTCCTCCGTCAGAGTCCAATGCATCGGGTGGATGCATTCAATTCCGTGCGATTTGGTGTATTTTCCGAAGTCAAGAATCCAGCTTTCCTCAAGAAAACCGCATTTAATTTTCGGATTTATTTCCTTGAATCTCATAACGCTGTAATGATTGAAGCTTGAAATAATAATTCTGTCCTCAAGACCGAATTGTGCAATCATATCATTGACGGCTTTTTCGATTCCGGTATATTCAAAGACGCCCGTTTTAAGCTCAATATTTGTAATGAAACCGTCGATAGGCTTCACAAATTCAAAATATTCCCTGAGAGTCGGAATACGGTTAACTCCGTAAACGCCCCTGAAGCCTGCCGAGGCGTCAAAGCTCCTCAGCTCATCAAGCGTGTAGTCGCGGACAAGACCCGTTGAATCGCAGGTTCTGTCGATTTTTTCATCGTGGATGATAACAAGCTCGCCGTCTTTAGAAAAATGAACGTCAAGCTCAATTCCGTCCGCTCCCGCCTCCACTGCTTTTTTGAAAGCGAGCATAGTATTTTCGGGATACTTACCGCTGAAGCCTCTGTGTCCGAGGTTTAACATAACATCGTCTCCTTTATTTTGATTATATCGTTTGAATACCGCTGTTTCAATAGCTTACGGATATTTTTTTACGGTAAAGGACTGCCGACCCTTCTTGGTTATTCCATCATCCGAGACAATTAGTATTTTTCCCTTGCCACGCAGCACAACCTTTGAGCCGAAAGCGACCTTTGAATCGGGTTTAAGAACCTGTATTCCGTTTATATAAACATCTCCGTAGGTTATATGTCGGACTGCGTCGCTTCGTGAGAGCGAGAAGCAGGTTGAAACAACACTGTCACAGCGCATTGAGCTGACAAAGCATTTTTTTAATTCAAAGCTTTCGGTTCTGTCGGCGAGCTTGAAGCTGTCGATGATTTTCGTGTGTACGGTTCCGCGTCCCGCCGAGGTAAGATTCTCGCAAAGATACTGCGCAACACTTCGCACAACAGCTACGGTACAGCCCTTATCGTCGGTGATGATATCGCCGAGCATCTCACGGCGAATACCGAGACCCATCATCGCACCGAGATAGTCTCGATGACCGAGAGTCGAAAACCCATCCTTGTCGATTCTGACGGGCACGATCGGAGAATCGTCCGTGTTTTTTATAAAATCCCCGTCGGCATAGTCGGGGAGAAATATAACTGTCTTGCGTTCGCTGTCTTCGAATCCGCCGTAGAGAACGTATTTGGCGCATCTTTTATTTAAAAAGGGTATAGCCTTGCTCTGCTGATAAAAATCAAGAAAGCTTGTGCTTGATATGCAGTTGTTATTTTCACATTCTCTGATTTTATCGTCGAGCACAGCGTAGAGAAGTTCGTCGTCAGTCATTGCTTTCCTCCGTAGTTTGATGCTTATATTTTATAATTTTTTTGAAGATAAATCAATACAAAAAGAGCTTTATTACAATATGTTTGATAAGATTTACGGAAATTTTGACCGCAAGTGAAAATCGGTATGAAATAACCGGTGAAATGGCAAAGTGGTAAATTTACCACTTTTGACCTTTAAAGAGTGTAACCTAACTTCCCCACAAAATTAACCTATACACTCAGGAGGAGAAATTGTGAGGAGGGAGTAGAGCTCG
>CAVELL010000040.1:0-20327 GCA_963616775.1 Eggerthellaceae bacterium
CGCTACCTCCACCTTGGCAAGGTGGCGCTCTACCAGATGAGCTACATCCGCAAATGGTGCCTTCGGTCGGAATCGAACCAACGACACGAGGATTTTCAGTCCTCTGCTCTACCAACTGAGCTATCTGGGCTTTTTCCTTATGCCTGTAGGCATAAAAATTGCGGGGGCAGGATTTGAACCTACGACCTTCGGGTTATGAGCCCGACGAGCTTCCAGACTGCTCCACCCCGCGATATTAAATTAAGTCTTGTGACTTAAAGCCGATGATCGGACTCGAACCGATAACCTGCTGATTACAAATCAGCTGCTCTGCCAATTGAGCCACATCGGCGAATGCTTCTTCAGTAATTGTCAAAAAAAGATGGGGCCTACAGGGCTCGAACCTGTGACCCTCTGCTTGTAAGGCAGATGCTCTCCCAGCTGAGCTATGCTCCCATTCGCCATATTTTCTTATTGTACGCAGCCTCTATTGGCTGAGAACGTGTATTATTATACCACAGAATTTGAGAATTGCAAGTGTTTTTTAAAAAAATTTTCTTATTTTATCATCTCTCGGAACTCGTCCTCACTGATGACCCTTATGCCGAGATCGTTCGCCTTTTGAAGCTTGCTTCCCGCATCCTCGCCTGCCAAAACGAAATCGGTTTTCTTGGAAACGGACGACGCGGTTTTTCCGCCGAAGCTTTCGATAATCTCCGCCGCCTCACTTCTTTTGTAGGTCGGAAGCGTACCCGTCAGGACAAAGGTCTTGCCTGCGAAGCGCATATCCTTGACCTCCTTGAGCGACTTCATATTGAGCTCTGCCGCCATAAGCTTGTCTATCAGCTCAATGCTTTCGGGCATATTGAAATACTCAACGACGCTCTTTGCCATAATTGCGCCGAAGCCGTCGATCGTCATTATCCCGTCAAATCCCGCGTTCATCAGCGCGGTCATTGTGCCGAACCGTTCGGAGAGAAGCTTTGCCGCTTTCTGTCCGATGTGACGTATGCCGAGCGCAAAAATGAGCTTTGAAAGATCGTTTTTCTTTGATTCATTTATCGCAGCAACAAGATTGTTCGCCGACTGCTCAGCCATTCTTTCGAGGGGAATGAGCTGCTCCTGCTTGAGCGCATAGATATCCGCCGGCGTCTTTATCAGTCCGGCATTGACGAACAGCTCGATATTGCTCTCGCCCAGTCCCTCAATGTCCATCGCGTCGCGCGAGCAGAAGTGAATCAGGTTTCTCAAAAGCTGCGCAGGGCAATCCGTGTTCAGGCATCGAACCGCCGCTTCGCCCTCCTCGCGAACTGCCTTAGCTCCGCAGGACGGACACACGGACGGCATCGCATACGGAAGTGACGCGCCCGAATGTTCGACGACATTCAGCACCTCGGGAATGATGTCGCCCGCCTTACGAATCGTAACCGTGTCGCCGATGCGAATGTCCTTTTCTGTTATAAAGTCCTGATTGTGGAGCGTTGCGCGGCTTATCATCGAACCGGCAACCATAACCGGCTCAAACACCGCCGTCGGGGTCAGAACGCCTGTCCTGCCGACGTTTATTTCAATGTCAAGCACCTTTGTCTGCTTTTCTTCGGGCGGATATTTGAACGCTATTGCCCATTTAGGAAACTTCGACGTGCTTCCGAGAACCTCGCGGTGTTCAAAGCTGTCCACCTTGATGACCGCACCGTCAATGTCAAACGGCAGAGTTCCTCTTATCTCGCCGATACGCTCGACCTCCTTGATTGCGTCCTCAATGCTCGTACAGGGCGTGTAGATCGGGATAGTCTTGAAGCCCAGCTCCTTGATATAGTCAAGCGACTGCTTGTGACCCGTCAGCAGCTTGCCGCTGATGCGTTGAATGTTAAAAACGAAGATGTCAAGATGACGTTTTGCCGTAATCTTCGGATCCTTTTGTCTGAGCGAGCCTGCGGCGGCATTTCGTGGATTTTTGAACGGCTTTCCCTCGTTATTTTCTTGCTGTTCAACGAGCTTCAAAAAGACCTCACGGGGCATATACACCTCGCCCCTGACCTCTATTTCGTCGAGCTCCCTTTTCAGGCGCAGAGGAATTGAACCGACTGTGCAAAGATTTGCGCTGACGTCCTCGCCCGTCACACCGTCGCCCCGCGTCGAACCTCTTTTAAAAATACCGTTTTCATATTCAAGCGAAACCGAAAGTCCGTCGATTTTCGGTTCAACGACATAAGTTGCGTTCGGCTCAACCTCTTTAACTCTCTTATCAAAGGCTCTCAGCTCATCAAGACTGAAAGCGTCCTGCAAGCTCTCCATTCGCACGGAGTGCTCAACGGGAGTGAACTGACCGTCCGCACTTCCGCCGACACGTCTCGTCGGCGAATCGGGCGTGACAAGCTCGGGGAACTTATCCTCAATATCGGAAAGCTCCCTCATCAGTCTGTCATATTCAAAATCCTCGATTTCCGGATTATCTTCGACATAATATTTGTGGCTGTGATAATTAAGGATATCTCTTAATTCCTTTGCCCGTTCGCTTGATTTTTCAAATTCACCCATAACAGCACTCCGCATATAGACTTTAGATTTTAGACTTTTAAGGCACACCCCCAATTGAGCGGTATTGCCTTGAGTATTATTATACCAAATCCGCGCACCGTTTACAACTTTTATCTTATAATTTCCGCAAAAGTTTGCGGTGTGATTCCGACGACAATACTTTCGGCAATGCACACATTGGTTTCGTACGGCACAACGGTGACGTTTCCCGAATGAATAACGTATGTGTTGATTTTTATGTTCATCATAATTCTGTGGTGCGTCTGGTTCACGCCTGCCGCAGTAAATTCATTCTCAAAATCCGTTGTGGTTATGCCCGTCATAACAAAAATCAGTGGAATCTTCGGTCCGCGCCCGTTGATAAACTGTTCGCTGAAAATCACTCCGACGGGAATCCTGAGCATATAGGACTTCATTTCATTTATCTGCCTGTCAACCTCGTCACCGATATTGTTGCCGATTTTATTGAGATAGTATGCGTCGGTTGTTACCGACACAATATTTCCGTTGCCGTCACGTCCGAGCTTTATCAGATCCGCATACCTTACCCTGTCCGTTTCGAGGGATTTTTCTATGCCTACCGTCGCCGCCGCTGAAGCCGCATTTCTTGCCGCATAGCTCATCAGCTCGCTTCTGACGTTCGACACTCTCATTTCTGCCAATATAAGCAATACTCCGACCGCAACAACAAGAAACACCGTCACGATCGGAGCCATTTTTCTTTTGCGTTTCAATTTTCTCACCGCCTATTTTATACTATGCAAAAAGGCGTTTGCGAGCGACATAATTAAACGCGTTGTATTTCAATTATCAATCAAGGAAATCCTTGAGCTTCTTGCTTCTGCTGGGATGACGGAGCTTTCTGAGAGCCTTAGCCTCTATCTGACGGATACGCTCACGGGTAACGTCAAACTCCTTGCCGACCTCTTCAAGGGTATGCGGGTGTCCGCCCTCAAGACCGAAGCGGAGAGCCAGCACCTTTGCTTCACGCGGAGTAAGCGTTTCGAGCACATCGTCAAGCTGTTCCTTGAGAAGAAGTATCGACGCCGCGTCTGCCGGTGCCGGAGCGTCGTCATCGGGAATGAAGTCGCCGAGGTGGCTGTCCTCCTCCTCACCGATGGGAGTTTCAAGCGATACGGGCTCCTGGGCAACACGAAGAATCTCGCGAACCTTTGAAACAGGCATTGAAAGCTCCTGTGCAATTTCCTCCGCACTCGGATCTCTGCCGTTCTTGTGGAGAAGCTGGCTGTTTGTTTTCTTTACCTTGTTGATCGTCTCGACCATGTGAACGGGAATACGGATGGTTCTCGCCTGATCCGCAATGGCTCTTGTGATAGCCTGCCTGATCCACCATGTAGCATAAGTCGAGAACTTGAAGCCCTTGGTGTAGTCGAACTTGTCAACCGCCTTGATAAGTCCGAGATTTCCCTCCTGAATGAGGTCGAGGAAGTGCATACCTCTGCCGACATATCTCTTGGCGATTGAAACAACAAGACGCAGGTTTGCCTCCGCAAGACGCTTCTTAGCCGCGGCATCGTTGTCGTTAATTCTCATTGCAAGGTCAATTTCCTCCTCGGCAGTCAGAAGAGGAATACGTCCGATCTCCTTGAGGTAGACCTTGACAGGATCGTCTGCGCCCTGGTTTTTGTCGTCAACGTCCTCCGTCGAAAGCTCTGCCGACTTCGGCATATCCATATCGAAATCCACATTTTCAAGATCGACGTTGGAGAGGTCGTCAACAAGCTCAATGTTCTGGTTTTCAAGCGTTTCATAGAGCTTGTCCAGCTCTTCGATATCAAGGTCAATTTCAATAATTGCCTGGTCGATATCCTGAGTTGTGAGCTTTCCGCTTGCCTTGCCCTTTTCGATAAGGTTTTTGAGGACGGTTTTCTTGTCCAAAGGTGCTGTAATTGCGTTGTTTTCCATAGCTTTACTCCTTGTTTAACTTCCGTTTCGGTTTTTAAAAAGATTCCTGAACTCATCGTCGCTCAGCTGCGACGCATCGGAAACAGACATCTTATTTTTTTCTTTTTCAAGAACTTTTATACAATCGTCACATTCGGCGACGGTATTGCTGAGTTGGTCTCTCATTGAGGCAAATCGCGCTATTCTGCCCATCTCGTCAGGGTTGAACTCCGAAGAAAGAAGCGAAAGGTCAATTCCTCTGCCGCTGTCCAGCCGCTGCGAAACAGCAGACCAAACACGGCGGTTAAAATCCGTAATAAAAAGATCATCGCTGACCTTTTCTTTTATTTTCCTGTAAAAATCGGGATTTTGCATTATTGTTGCAATGAGGGCTTCCTCCGCCTTCGCCGCCCGAAGATGCTTTGAGCGTTCGGGGTTCACCGCGTCCTTCGGCATAACCGTGTCGCGCACAATTTCGCTGAACTGCTCCTTGCTCTGCGACCTCATTCGCCGCTTGTACGCCCTCTTGATTTCCTGTATTATCGCGTCCTTGCTGACCGACATTTCGCTTGCCAGCTTCGCCGCGTACATATCCTGCTCGATCGAATTTCCCGTTGACAGGATCTCGGCAACGGCAGTCAGAAATTTCGACTTGCCGTCAATCGAGCTCATGTCGTATTTATCCCGCTCACGTAAAATTCCGTATTCAATATCATTTGCGGCTCCGTCGAGAAGCTTCTGAAACTTCTCCCTGCCGTAATTCTTTATAATTTCATCGGGGTCCTTGCCGCCCGTGAGCTTCAAAACTCTTATTTTCAGTCCCGTCTGACCGAAGATGCCTATCGCACGCCTTGTCGCCTTTTGTCCGGCTTCGTCGGAGTCGTAGGACAGTATAACCTCATCGGTATACCGTGCGACCAGCCGCGCCTGCTCCTGTGTCAGAGCCGTTCCGAGACAGGCAATCGAATTGGTGAAGCCCGCCTGATGCAGGGCGATAACGTCCATATATCCCTCACAGATTATAAGGCTGTCGGGGTTGCCGTTCTTCGCAAAGTTCAGCGCGAAAACGCCGTTGCTCTTTTTGTAGACGAGCGTGTCCGAGGTGTTGATATACTTCGGCTTTGAATCGTCAAGAACCCGTCCGCCGAAAGCGATGACGTTGCCCCTGAGGTCAATTATCGGCACCATTGCGCGGTGTCTGAAGTTGTCGTAATACCTGACCTTGCCGTCCTTGTCGCTTCTCCTGACGAGATTCGCGTCGTAAAGCTCCTGATTTGTGAAGTTCTTTGAGTGCATATATCTCAACAGTGCGTCCCACGAATCGGGCGCATAGCCGAGTCCGAAGTGCTTTATCGTCTGCATTGAAAGTCTGCGCTGACCTGCGAAATAGTCAAGCCCAACCTTGCCCTGCGGCGACATCATCGTTTGATGAAAAAACCTTGCCGCCTCACGGTTTGCCGCCAATATTCGCTGACGGTGCTTTGCAAGGGTATCGTCGTACCCCTCGTCGGGCATTCTCATTCCCGCCCTGTCGGCAAGCTGCTTGACCGCCTCGACATAGTCAAGATTCTCGATTCGCCGCATAAAGGTTATTGCGTCTCCTCCTGCGCCGCAGCCGAAGCAGTAAAACGACTGGCTCTCAGGATAGACGGTGAATGACGGCGTTTTTTCGTTATGGAACGGGCAAAGTCCCTTTGGGTTTCTGCCCCTTTTGGAGAGATTGACATACTGGGAAATAAGGCTCTCGATATCGGTTCTTGAACGCAGTTCACTAAGAAAATCATCGCTTATTGCCATAAAATCAACCTCCTTTTGTTAGGCAATATCGCACATTTGGAGTGTGCGAATTGCGCAGTAAGATTTTTCGTTAGGTTGTACAAAAATTTTGCAGTCTTGCCGGCGCAAGTCCGGGGATTTTTGTGCAGCATAACGGAAACAGCTTCAAGCAAGGCGTGCGCCTCAATTCGTGCGGTATTGCCTTAGTATCACACCAGCATCCACGAATTTGGGACAAAGAGCCGTTCAAAGGTGCTGACGGCAAACCTGTCCGTCATTCCCGCAACATAGTCGCAGACCGCACGCTCCACGCCCTCGCGCTCGCTGATTTTTATGTATAATTCCGGCATCTCGCCGGGATGATTCAGATAGTATTCATACATCCATTTTATCATCTCGACGGCTTTTGTTTCCTCGCTCTTGCAAACCGGATTAGTATAAACTCGGTCGAACATAAATGTGTGGAGAGCTGCGAAAGCATCCGCACAGTCCTCGCCGAGAATAATGTCGTTTTTACTGTTGCTGACAACGGATTTCACGAGTCTGTCAATTCGTTGCCCCTTTGAATAGCCGAGCGCACCGCGAATGTCGGACGGAATGTCCTCCTCCTTCATAACACCTGCGTGAATCGCGTCGTCAATGTCGTGGTTTATATACGCTATCCTGTCGGCAAGCCGGACAATTCTGCCCTCAAGGGTATCCGCCTCCTTGCCGTTTGTGTGGCGTTCAATCCCGTTTCTCACCTCAAATGTGAGGTTGAGACCCTTGCCCTCTTTTTCAATAACGTCAACAACTCTGACGCTCTGCTCGTAGTGGCGGAAGCCGCCGTAGCAAACGCTGTTGAGTGCCCGTTCGCCCGCATGACCGAACGGTGTGTGTCCGAGATCGTGCCCGAGAGCTATCGCTTCGGTCAGCGTTTCGTTAAGCCCGAGACATACGGCAACGGTTCTGGCGATCTGAGCAACCTCAAGGGTATGCGTCAGTCGGGTTCGGTAATAATCGCCCTGCGGCGACAGAAAAACCTGCGTCTTGTGCTTCAGACGACGGAATGAGTTGCAATGTATGACCCTGTCGCGGTCGTGCTGAAAACAGGTTCTCAGCTCTGTTTCCGGCTCGTAAACAAGCCGTCCCTTGCTTTCATCGGAAAAGCAGGCATTCTCGCTGAGAACAAGATGCTCGTTTTCGCACAGCCTTTCTCTTACGGTTTTTCCCATACAATGCACCTCCCGACTTTCTCAATGAATATATACTCCGTTTTTCGTCTTTTTCCTTTATATATTTTTAAAAATTCTCAAATTCCTCTCCGATTTCCTCGGCAGAGAACTTTCCGAAGCTTAAATTGACAAGCTTCCTTTCAAAATCGTCGGCATTGTCAACAGGCATTTTCAAAGTGACCGTGACCGTATCGGCAAAATCGGAATCACAGACTATTCCCCCGCATTCGGGAACAAGCGAGTTGAGTCTTCCGTAGAAATTGTAATCACAGCAGACCTTCAAAACCTTGCAGAGCTTCATAGTAATGATTCCGCCCGCATCAACGGCAATCTTCGCCGTGTGGGAATAGGCTCTCACCAGTCCGCCGGTGCCGAGGAGTGTGCCGCCGAAATACCGCGTTGCAACAACAGCACAGTCGGTCAGATCCTCTTTGAGGAGAACGTCAAGCACGGGGATTCCCGCCGTGCCCTGAGGCTCGCCGTCGTCGGAATAGCGTCTGATCTGTCCCTCGCGGAGGACATAGGCATAGACGTTGTGCGTTGCGTCCCAATGCTTTGACTTTATCTCGTTGATAAAAGCAACCGCCTCTTCCTGAGTAGTAACCGGCTTGATGTAGCCGATGAACCGTGACTTTTTTTCAACAAATTCGTTGCTGGACGCTTTCGCTATTGTTCTGTACTCCGTGACGATCACCCCTTTCAAGTTCAGTCTGCCGCACACATAACCGCGACGTTACCTCAAAAAAAGACGGTGTTCAACACACCGCCTTTTCTCTCATCATTATTTAGACAAATTGAAACGCTTATTGAAGCGGTCAACACGTCCGCCTGTGTCAACAAGCTTCTGCTTACCTGTAAAGAACGGGTGGCATTTTGAGCAAATATCAACACGCAGATCTTTTTTAGTTGAACATGTCTTTATCTCATTACCGCAAGCACAACGAACGACTGTCTCTTCGTACTTAGGATGGATTCCTTCCTTCATGTGTTTCACCTCTTTCGATATATTCACGCAAAAATTATTGTATCACAGCTTTCATTAAATTGCAACAGTTTTTTTAATAAAAAACAATATTATTGAAACCATTATTGAAAAAACAGACCCCGTCTGTTGACAGGATCCGTGAAAGCAAAACAGCCGTTACGAAAACGACTGTTTGATGATGTCGGCGTCGCCTTATCTTCCCGGGCGGCTGCCCGCCGAGTATTGTCAGCGCGGAAGAGCTTAACTACCGTGTTCGGGATGGGAACGGGTGGACCCTCTTCGCCGTAAACACCGACTGTGTTGGGAGCGATTACTCCCAAGCGACTTCCACATTATATACCGTGTCTATCAAATTGTCAAGTATTTTTTAAAAGTTTTTTACTTTTTTTTAAGTTTTTTACTTTTTTTCGATAACTTTTTCGATTTCGCCGACATAGATTGTGTGATAATCCGCCTCAGGGTAGTTTTTCTCAATGGATTTGTCCAAAAAGCCCTTATTGTCCATATCCTGAGCCGCAATTTTTCTGCACTTAATCGTCAGCCTTGCCTCAGCAGGATAAACCGCCCCACCGTCGGCTGCAGGGCTGAGTCCCGCTTCCTTTATCTTGTCGCAGTCCCTTCCGGAAAGTCTGCCGCACAGCCTGAGCATATCCTTGTATTCGGGGTCAAAGAAGCTTATCGTGAAATAATCCTGCTCGTCAATAAATTTTTTCGTGTATCTCTGCGGACGGATAAAAATGAACGCCACGTCCCTACCCCAGAGCTCGCCGATTCCGCCCCAGCTCACCGTCATTGTGTTCCACTTTTCGGGTGTTCCGGCACTTACAAGTGCCCAGTCGTCGGCAATGAGCTTGACCGGATTCTCTTTTAATTCCTTAATTGTCATAAAATCACCTCATAAATTATTTTATGCTTTTTTGTTTTTTATAATTCCTGCCGCCGAAAAAACAGCAAACATAATCGCATTGACCGCAACAACGCTTGCACCTGCCGGCAATGAGAAAGCAAACGAAACAAACAGTCCGATAAAGAAGCATATCACGGACACAGCCGCCGACACAAGCACAACCTTGCGGAAGGTCTTGCACACGCGCATTGCCGTCAGTGCCGGAAAAATCACAAGGCTTGAAATCAGCATTGCGCCCATTATCCTCATTCCGATAACAACCGTTATCGCGGTAAGCAGGGCAATAAGCGTGTTGTACATTCCCGTTTTTGTGCCCGTCGCCGCCGCAAAGCTTTCATCGAACGTGACCGAAAAAATCTTGTTATAGAACACACAATACAGCACAAGCACAGCTGCCGAAAGAATGATGCTTACAACAACGTCCGTGCTGCTCATTGCAAGTATACTGCCGAACATATAGCCGTTGACGTCCGAGTTCAGACCCGTTGTTATCGACGTAACAAGTATTCCCACCGCCAGCGCGGTGCTTGATATCAGTGCGATTGCGGCGTCACCCTTGAGCTTGCTGTTGTCGCTTATCCGCAGAAGAAGAAACGCCGAAATAATCACCACGGGCACAGAAACCGCCAGCGGAGCAACATTCATCGCCAGCGCAACACACAGTGCGCCGAAGCCGACATGGGATAGACCGTCGCCAATCATTGAATAGCGTTTAAGAACAAGCGTAACTCCGAGGAGTGCGGCACAGAGTGCCACCAAAACGCCGACGATTATCGCGCGGCGCATAAATGCATACGAAAACATCTGAACAAACATATCAATCATTCGGCTCACCTCCGAGTATTGTCCTTGCTGCCGGTGTTTTCAGATATTCCTCTGTTGTGCCGAAAAAATCGCTGTCGTGCTCCATACAGAGTATTTTGTTCGCATACCTAACCGAGCTTTTTATGTCGTGCGTCACCATTATCACCGTTACTCCGTGTTCCTTATTCAAGTGATTGAGCAGCCGGTACATATCCTCGGTAACAAACGGATCCAGCCCCGCAGTCGGCTCGTCCAAAAGCAAAAGCCTGTCCGTCGCACACAACGCTCTGGCAAGCAAAACCCGCTGCTGCTGACCGCCCGAAAGCTCGTTGAAGGATTTATTCCTTATAGAATTGATTTTCATCATATCCATATTTTCACGGGCAATTTTTCTGTCCTCGGCGGTATAAAAAAGCTTCCTTTTTCCGCCGAGTCTGCCGCTGAGAACGACCTCCCTTACACCTGCGGGAAAATCCTTCTGCACCTGCGTTTTCTGCGGAAGATAGCCTATTTCGCTCTTATTGATTCCGTTGAAGCTAACCCTGCCGGACGAAATCTTCTGCAAGCCGAGTATGCCCTTGAGCAGGGTGCTTTTTCCGGCACCGTTCTCTCCGACTATGCACAAAAAATCCCCCTCTTCGACGCTGAAGCTGACGTTGTTGACCGCCTTGGTTGAATCGTAGCTCATATTCACGTTTTCGCATTTCAATATCTGCATCAGTTCAACGCCTCCTTTAGATTGTAATAATTTTGTCTCATCAAGGACAGGTAGGTTTCTCCGCGCTTCATCTCGTCGGAGGAAACATTGTGGCACGAATGCAGAAGCAGCATCTTGACTCCCGTTTCGGACGACACCGCCCTTGCTATTTTGGGCTCCGTCAGCTCCTCGTAGAAAATCACGGGCAGCTTGTCCGTCTTGATTTTGTCAATTATCTGCGCCATAACCGACGCGCTCGGCTCGGTATTATCAACGCAGGAATCGAATGCGGCGGTGTATTCCAAACCGAACTCGCGAGTAAAGTTTTTCATTGCAAAGCGCGAACCCGAAATTATTTCTTTACGCCTTGAGGTTCTGACAAGCTCGCCGAAATCGTCCCTGATCTCAAGAATACTCTTGACATATTCCTTTGCGTTTTCGTTGTAATAATCCGCGTTTTTCGGGTCTACTTCGCCCATTTTCTCGGCAATGCAGTCGACCATTTTCGCTGCCGTTTCAAGATTCGTCCATATATGCTCGTCCGTTTCGCCGTCATCGTGCTCCTCGTGCTGTTCTTCGCCGTGGTGATGCTCGTGACCGTTTATCTCGATTCCGAGCACTTCGGCAATTTCAACCGCACGGATATCATTCACCGCATCTGTTATCTGCGTTACCCATGTCTCCGTGTGCTCACTGACGTAAAAAAAGATATCGCAGTCCTCAAGCTCGATTATATCCTTCGGGGTCGGCTCATAGGAGTGACTCTCAACACCGATCGGCAAAAGCATCCTGACCTCCGCCCTGTTGCCTGCCACCTGCCGTGCAAAGTCGTAAGGAGCAAAGATTGAGCACACGATGCCAAGCTTATCGCTTTTCCGCGGTGCGTTGTATGAACATCCGCACAGAAAAATCATCAGCACAGTCATCAAAAGTGCCGTAACCTTATTCTTCATTTTCTGCCTCCCTGCATTTTTCACATACACCGTAAAGCACCGTTCTTTCGGGGTTTATCACAAAGCCGTGATGTTCGAGAATGTGTGCCGCAACCTCATCAAGGAATCCGCACTCAACATGAAGCAAATCACCGCAGCGCGAGCATTTCAGGTGATAATGCTCGGTACAGTTGTGCGCGTCGGCTATATACTCGTAGCAGGCACTCTGTCCCTCCTCGACAACGTATCTCCGTACCTCTCCGCGCTTTACCAGCTTGTCCAGGTGTCTGTATACCGTTGCCTTTCCGACGGGCTTCCCCTCTTCGGCAAGCTTTGCAATCAATTCATCCGCCGTGAAATGCTTACCGGGGTCCTTTTGCAGAAACGAGAGTATAACCTCACCCTGTTTTGTGTTGTATGACGTCTCCATTATTATCACTTCCAATATGAAACTGAAACTCAATTTCATATTTTACTCTTCTTTGGACTTTTTGTCAATACCTCGCTTGTCTTTGACCCTGTTGTGTGATAAAATATATGAGCGGTGCAATCCACACCGCCATCAATGTGATTTTATCGTGTTCGACAGGAGAAATATATGAAAAAATCAATCTCATTTCTCATTTGTTTTGTTTTGGTTTTCACTTTCAGCTCATGTTCCGTTGAGAAAACGCCGATACTTGACAACAGCGACAATAGCTATTTTGTCGATTTCTACACCGACGAGGATTATGTCTATATTGAGTGCGTGCTGAACATTTACAACCCCAATAACACGCCGACCGAGGTGTCGGTTTATGCCGTTGATAACGAGGACGTCGATATCGGGCTTCTTGAAAATCCGAGCCTAACGGCAGTCGACAAGAACAGCGGCAAGGAGACCTTTTCCTTAAAGAGCGGTGAAAATACCGTAACCGTTCTTTTCCGCGGCGATTACGCCGGAATTTATCAGATAACCGAACGGGCAATACCGCGATTTATTTATATAACGCAGAAATAAAGACGGGGCTGTCGCACTAAGCGCAGCCCTGTCTTCTTACATAAATATTTTCTTTATCTGCTCAATCAAAAGCTTCGCAACATTCACAATGAGATTCTTTATCAGCATAAACAGGCTCGGACTTTCAATCGGATTACCCTTATCCTCGTAGGACATGGGTCTGATTGTTTCGGTGCCGTTTTCATCCTTCTCAAAAATCAGGTACTGAGGAAGATCCTTTTCGCTGAACACCGTAAGCGGTTGTTCGCCGTGTCTGAGGATTCTGTAAATAACGGGGTACAGTGCCCACGGGTAACAGTCGTGATTGAGATTCTGAACATACCACGTTGTGTTCGGGAAAAGTGCCGTTGAGGAATCGACGGCAAGGTCGGGTGAAATATATTTATCCGTTCCGTTCGCTTTTGCCTGCGCGATATATTCATCGCTCAGCTTTGCGCCGATAGGAGCCGTTGTTGTTCCCGGAGCCTGCTGCTCACAGGTGACAAGCATATCGCTCTGCTGATTCGCATTGTAAACTATCGGATAAAGCTGATAGCCGTACTTCGCGACTATCGAAACATTCACGCCGTCTTTTTCCATCTGCTTGTACATTGAAGTAAGCTTGGAACCGACTGTTTCGTGATAGTAGTTAATCTTTTTAATGAGTCCTGCGTATTCGTCCTCAACGCCTGCGAAAATATAATCTCTCGCCTCTTCGAATCTGTCGGCGGAAACCATAGCCCAGTATGCAGGAGCCGTGCCGTAGCAAGCTCTCATAACGTCGGGAATAACGTATTTCGCAACTTTCGTACCTGTTTTGTTGAAATAGTCCATCGTCATACCGAGCCCGTTAAGCTTGTTGCTCAGAGAAATAATCTCTTTGAGAAGAACAAACGGAGCCGAATCGCCGAGATTCTGAGAAGCGAAGAAATCAACGGCATCCGCGTCGAAATACAGCTCGCCGTTAAAAAGCGAATCCGTTACTTCCGTTCCGAAGCAGATTGAATTGTAGAGAACAACGTCATCAACGTCCTCCCAGCCGTATTCGGCAAGATATGCGGAAAGTATTACCGTTCCGAGACATCTTGCAAGGAGCTTGACGCGGGAGTGTCCGGTCACTTTCTTTACAGCCTGAATATACTCATGGAGATCGTCCGCAATGTCGCAGGGATCAATTCGGCTGTCATACTGGTAGAAATACTTGTAAAGCTCGCTTTGAGCTCCGTCCGCCGTAGTAACGTCATTTGACGGCTGATGCATATCGGTCAATGGAAGGTTTCTCCAGTATTCATTGGTTTTCTGACCCGAATTGTTCGTAACCTCGCCGTTATTGTCAAGAGCATAGTCCTTGTAGAGCTCAGCCATATACTGAGTAAAGACCGTCTTAAATTCCGAAAAATCGTCCGTTAAATATCCCTTTGTGTAAATCGGGACAAGCTCTTTCGCCGCTTTCTTGATAAAATCTTTTGAAAAAACGGGAATCTCGTAGCTGTCCGGGTCATCCTTGTCAAGGTAAATCGGCGAACGACCGCGGACATAGATTATCGGCACGGTGTCGCAATTACACGAATCCCCGGCGACCGCACTCATGGGAGCGACGATCATTACAAAAATTACCAGACTCATAAATACCGCTAAAAGCTTTTTCATAAACACCTCTCCTTTGTTTGATTAGAAATTATGTCAAAACAGCTTGCCGAATGCAGCCATAATTACTTGCAGAACACTTATCAACAGCTTTTTGATGACGGTAAGCAAGCCCGGCTTTTCAAGCGGATTGCCGTTATCCTCCTTCGTCATCGGGCGAATCGTGTCGCCGTCGTTTTCCTTGCCCTCATAGGCAAGATACTGAGGATATTTTTCGTCGCTGAACACTGTCATTTGTTCGCCGTCCGTCCTCAGGATTTTGTATATCAACGGACAGATGATTCTCGGATAGCAGTTATGCTTCATATTCTGAATATACCACGTTGTGTCCGGGAAAAGTGTGCCCGACGCATCGACGGCAAGGTCGGGAGAAACATATTTATATGTTCCGTCCGCCTTTGTTTTTTCAACATATTCGTCGCTGAATTTGCTTCCGATCGGCGCAGTTACCGTGCCGGGTGCCTGCTGTTCGCAGGTAACGATCATATCGCTCTGGCGATCGGCGTTGTAAACAATCGGATAAAGCTGGTAGCCGTACTTTGCGATTACGGAAACTCTTACGCCGTCAGCCTCCATCTGCTTATATATCGAGGTAAGCTTGGAGCCGACTGTTTCGTGATAGTGATTAAGCTTTTTAATCAAGCCTGCGTATTCGTCCTCAACGCCTGCGAATATGTAGTCCCTCGCCTCTTCGAATCTGTCGGCGGAAACCATCGACCAATAGCCGGGCGTTGTACCGTAGCAGACCCTCATAACGTCGGGAGTGACGTACTTGGCAACCTTTGTTGCGGTTTTGTTAAAGTAGTCCATTGTCAGACCGAGGCTGTTAAGCTTGTTGCTCAGGGATATAACCTCCTTGAGCAGGGTGAGCGGAAGCGAATCGTCAAGGTTTTGGCTTGCGAAGAAGTCAACGGCGTCGGCATCAAAGTAAAGCTCGCCGTTAAAAAGGGAATTTGTTACCTCTGTGCCGAAGCATATCGGATTATAAAGCACAACGTCGTCCACGTCCTCCCAGCCGTATTCGGCAAGGTAGGCGGAAAGAATTGTCGTTCCGAGACATCTTGCAAGAAGCTTGATTCGCGAATGACCCGTCACCTCTTTGACAGCTTGGATATACTCGTGAAGGTCGTCGGCAATCTCGCAGGGATCCAGACGGCAATCGTACTGGTAGAAATACTTGTAAAGCTCATTTGTCGCACCCTGCGGCGTTGTGACATCATTCGACGGCTTGTGCACATCCTTGATGGGATTGTTTTTCCAGTAAGCACTCGTACTGTATCCGGAGTTGTTGGGAATTTCACCGTTGTTGTCCAGTGCAAAATCCTTGTAAGCCTCAGCCATATACTTTGTGAAAAGGACTTTGAACTCGGAAAAATCGTTCGTCAGATATCCCCTTGTGTAGACGGGAACAAGCTCCTTCAACGCATTCTCGAGAAATTTGTCGGAAACGTAGGGAAGCGACTGACTGTTCGGGTCATCCTTGTCCGTAAGAATCGGTGAGCGACCTCGGACATAAATTATCGGTACCGTGTCGCAATTACACGAATCCTCGGCGACCGCGCTCATGGGCGCGACGAGCATTACAAGGATTACCAGACTCATAAACACTGCCAAAAGCTTTTTCAAATCAACCTCTCCTTTTTAAAAAATTTTAAATTTTGTTATTTTATTTCCTTTTCGGCAAGCTCATCAAGATATTCATCATAGGTAATGTTCTTGTCATAGAAGCTGCCGGGAGTCACGTCAATTATCCTGTCGGCAATCGTCTGAACGAACTGATGGTCGTGGGAGGTGAAGAGAACCGTCTCGGGGAAATTGATTATGCCCTTGTTGAGCGACTCGATCGACTCAAGGTCAAGATGGTTCGTCGGCTCGTCAAAAATGAGAACATTCGCTCCCGAAAGCATCATCTTGCAGAGCATACAGCGAACACGCTCACCGCCGGAAAGAACCTTCGCCTTTTTGGTTGCCTCCTCGCCGGAGAACATCATTCTGCCGAGCCAGCCCCTGACGTCCGTTTCAAAAACGAGGTCGGAATACCTGCGGATCCAGTCAATGAGCGAATCCTCGCAGCCGTCGAAAAATTCGGAGTTGTCCGACGGGAAATAGGACTGCGATGTTGTAACGCCCCACTTGAAAGTGCCCTCGTCCGGCTCGGTCTCGCCGACAAGAATTTTGAAAAGCGTGGTCTTTGCCAGTCCGTCCGTGCCGACAAAGGCGACCTTCTCGCGCGGCTTTATCGTGAACGAAACGTTGTCGAGCACCTTTCTGTCGCCGACGGTTTTGCTGATGCCGGAAACGGTCAGAAGCTCGTTGCCGACCTCACGGTCGGGCTTGAAAGAAACAAACGGGAAGCGGCGCGAGGAAACGGGCATATCCTCAAGATTCAGCTCATCGAGAAGCTTCTTGCGGCTTGTCGCCTGCTTCGACTTCGACGCGTTCGCGCTGAACCGGGCTATAAATTCCTGCAATTCTTTCTTTTTCTGTTCGGCTTTTTTGTTCTGCTCTCTCAGCTGACGCTGAGCAAGCTGTGTGTAATCGTACCAAAAATCGTAGTTGCCGACATACATTTCAATCTTGCCGAAGTCAATGTCAACAATGTGTGTGCAGACCTTGTTGAGGAAGTGGCGGTCGTGTGAAACGACGATAACCGTGCTTTCCAGGTCAATCAGGAAATCCTCAAGCCATCTGACCGCCGCAATGTCGAGGTGGTTGGTGGGCTCGTCCATCAGAAGAATGTTCGGGCTTCCGAAAAGAGCCTGAGCCAGGAGCACCTTGACCTTTATGTCATTGTCCAGCTCACTCATCTGAGCATAATGGTACTCGTTCGTGACGCCGAGACCGTTGAGCAGAATTTCGGCGTCGCTTTCCGCGCTCCAGCCGCCCATCTCGGCGAACTCCTCTTCAAGCTCGCTAACCTTGATGCCGTCCTCCTCCGTGAAGTCCTCTTTCATATAGAGTGCTTCTTTTTCGTCCATAACCTCGCACAAATGCGGATTTCCCATAAGCACCGTGCGAATAACCGTGTATTCGTCAAAGGCGAAATGATCCTGGCGGAGAACCGACATTCTCTCGCCCGGAGTGATGATTACCTCACCCTTGTTCGGTTCAATTTCGCCGGAAAGTATTTTCAAAAAGGTGGATTTACCCGCTCCGTTCGCTCCGATGAGTCCGTAGCAGTTTCCGTCGGTGAACTTGAGATCCGCCCCTTTGAAAAGCTCTCTGCCGCCGTACTGCAGGCTTACATTAACTGTACTGATCAAAACCTTATCTCCCTGAATATTATTTATCTTTTCAAAAGATATTTAACGAATTTATACACCTGACTCTTGAACAAATAAAAATATCTGCGAAAGAATCTTATCAACGGTAAAAGCTTTACGTAAAGCAAATAATCTCTGTCAGTGACGCTGTGCACCTTTCCTTTTCTTTCAAACGATTTCAGCGCACCGATTATGCGATCCTTGCCGACATTGTATTCGTTTCCCCATTGATTGTCGCCGCGCAGAACCAACGTTTCGCCGTTGACAAACATAACCCGCTGAAGAATAAGCCGTCCGTTGTCACGACGACAGAGGACAACGTCGCCCGCTTTTATCTCGCGGCGCGGCTTTGCAACGGTGACTGTGCCCCGAATAACGGGAAGCATACTGCGTCCTTCGAAAACGAAGGATATTTCCCCGTGTTTTTCAAGAGCTTCATATATAATCGAAGCCGCATCGCTGCATTTTTCACCGTTATTCAACCGAGTCAGCTCCTTTTAACAAAAAAAATATATTCGTACAGTTAATTTTATCATCTTATATGCCTTATGTCAACATTTTCAAATTTAAAATTCGGGCATAAGCGAAGCCCCCGTGCCGAAGCACGGAGGCTGAAATCAAGCACTGTTCAGTTGTAAATGAATTTAATACATTACTCTGCCCGTGATGCTGTCGCCCGTGAGAGCAAATGTGGTTGTGACCGCACGTGTTCTCAAGTCGAGCTTAAGAGCTCCGAGGTAGTCGAAGTTGTAGTTGATTGTCCATACATACTCGTCACCTTCAACAGCGGGAGGATATTTCTTGTTGTCGTATGTACGGGTTGAGCCGTCGGGAGCGACGAACTGAACCTTGCATACGTCCTTGCTTGTTCTGACGATTACCTGATGAACGCCCTTCTTAATCTTGCCGTCCATATATACTCCTGCGGGATACATATCGGGAATGGAGATTGAATGGATGCTGAGGTCAAGACCGTCAACCGCGTTCACGGTAAGAACCTTGTAATCGCCGAGCCACTCTTTGCTGTACTTTGCGTACACATGGTATGTTGAGCTTGCCTCGGAGGCGAGAACCTTGAATGTCCAAATCTCGTTGTCGCCGTCCTCAGTGATAACAACGTCGCCGCGCTCATAGTTTGTGATTATCTCGGGATCGTCGGGGTCAACAAGGCGGATAGCCTCGGGGGAGCCGGAAACAACGACCTTAACGTTTGCCTCCGAACCGATTGTCGGTGTGCCTACCGTTGCCGCGCTGATAACGCCTGTGGCTACAAGAGCTGCCTTGGCGTCCGTGATAGCCTTCGTTGCGGCGTCAACCGTTGCCTGCTCCGACTTGAGGATAGTTCTCGAAAGAGTTGAGCCTGCCGTTACTGCAGAAGCATAGGTCGCCCAGCTTGACTTGGTGTAGAACGGTGAGAGTGCGCTGTCGAACTCATTGACCGCAGCGTCGAGAGCCGTGTAATCGGCGTACTCAACAATCGGTTCATCCGACTTAACCGTTACGTAGGCATCGGTAATGTTCATCGTCTTTGACATTGCTGCGTGTCGACTCGTAAGACTGTCGTCCATAGGACCGTTAGAACGCTCAAACTGCCAGCCATAGTCGCCCTTCGTGTCAGTGATAATATAGTCTTCTTTCTCAAAGGACAACTGAATATCGGACGAGGTGAAGAACCTAATCGCGTAACCCGGCTGAGCGTCCTCCTTAACCGTAAACGTGAATGTACCGATAACTGTGTTGTCACCCTTGACAGCATAAACAAAGCCAGGCTGGGTCTTCTTGGCATAGTCGCTATATGTGATTATGCGGCATGCCTCATACTTATTGTAAGCTTCTTCGTTACGGAGAGCCTTCGGCCAGTTGATCGAACGAACGTCGCCGTATTTCGGAGACACACCCCAATTGAAGTACGGCTTATCGGTATCTATACCCCATATATTAAACGGAGTGCCGAGGGTAACGCCGACAGCTCCCTGAGTAGCGTCCATATTTTCCACGATACTAATGTTTGTCTTATCATAGAAAATGGTTGCATAGAGAATGCTGAAATAGAAGTTTGTTGTGCAAACCATATCAACCGTGAAGGTCTCTCCGGGCTCAACGACCGTCTTGCTCGGAACAAAGCTTATGTCTGCAACGGCGTTCAATTCGTCGATGTCGTTCTTCGGATCTGTTGCATAGTACTTGTACCTGTAGTCTCCCCAGTACTCGTAGTCGTCGTCCCACGGAGTCTTCATCTTCTTGTAGAGAGCCTCCCACTCCTCATCGGAAGCACCCTTTGCCTCAAGAGCGTGGTACTCGTCAATAATCTCCTGAGACCAGAAGCTGAGGTTGTGCTCAAGGATTTCCTCGTCCTCCGGAGTCGTGCGAAGATTTCTTGCATTTAATTTTCCGCTAAGGAAAACAATGTCGATCCTGTCCTTCGGGTTTGTTATCGCCAGCTCTTCAGCGGGATAAACAACTTCATCCGCCGCCGAGCCGGTAACAGCAAAGCTCGAAAAGACAAAAAGTACTGCCAAAACAATACTTAAAACTTTCTTTGCCATAATAATTTCCTCCTATAATAATTTATCTTTAGCCCCCCTCGTGGGGGTTCAAAGCCATTGTTACGAAACGCTGCCCGCTGACTGGTCGAGCACGCCTGAACCGGAAATCACCGTTTTGATGAGCTTTCCGTCAGCCGCCGTTACGATTCTGC
>CAVELL010000041.1:0-29960 GCA_963616775.1 Eggerthellaceae bacterium
TTTATCCCCACCGGCTCTACGAGCCACCTCCCCTTGAATCATTCAAGGGGAGGCAGGCGATAGATATTAGACAGTAGATGTTGGATTTTAGATGTGCGTGAGGTAAAATGCTGCGTTAGAATTTACAGAGATACAAAAATTCCGTTTGTGCACAATTAGAATGAATTTTGTAGGGGCGAGCATTGCTCGTCCTCGTTGTTTTCTGCTGACTTTAGCGGACGACCGATGGTCGCCCCTACAAAATAAATATTAAATCGTTGATTTTGATTTACAGAGATATAAAAGAAAATTTCATGGTGCAGTGGTCATCGCACCCTACGATGATAGATTTCAGACGGTAGATGTGGTTTTTACCCGTTCCTTTGTGCCACAAAAAATCGGCAGGCATATCCTGTTAATAGGCAATGCCCAAAAAGCTTAAAGGAGTTAATCAGATTGAATAATTTTTCTTATGAACGTACCGCCAAGGCGTCCATGGGATTCAATCGCAGTGCCATGTCCAATGTCCGTTCGGGATACACATCGGCTCTGCCCGAGAACCCCGTTGTTGCAATGGCTTATGTACCGTTTCAGACTGACATCAAAACATACGATGATTTTCAGGCTCTGAAAGCCGGCACACTCTTCCCCGTGCTCGACAAGCCCTTCGTGGGTCGTGGTATGAGATGACAAGAGCGGCTCTTTCTCAGCAGATAGACACCGTGCAATTCGCAATGTGGGAGCTTCATCTATATCTTGATACCCACCCGGACGATCTCAGTGCACTTGCGCTTTACAAAAAATATGAGGAAAAGAACGAACAACTGGTTTCCGAATATGAGGAAGAATGCGGTCCGCTCTATTCAAACTCGGATCCCGGTGTATCGTGGCTCAAAAATCCGTGGCCGTGGGACTTAGGGGGTAACTACTGATGTTTGTCTATGAAAAAAAATTGCAATATCCCGTCAAAATATCCACACCCAACGCCAAATATGCAAGCATAATAATCTCACAATACGGCGGTGCTGAGTGTAAAGGAATATAACTTTTTAAAAAGCTATTTACAACCACGTTTATTTCCAATATAATATAATCAATATGGAATTAGCTGAAATCCATATTAGAATTTTAAAAGGAGAAGTATTTATGAAAAAGAAAAACAACAAGCCTAAAGAAAAGAAAACAAAAGCCGAAATAAAAGAACAACGCCAAAGAGACATAGCTTACTCAAGTTTTTTTAGCTCTATATGCTTTATTATTTCGTTGGCAAGCTTAATATTTGATTTGTTTCTCGATGAAAATATTTATAAAATAGTTTCTTTCGCATGCTTGATTGTATTATATTTTGCATGTCTAACGATAGACAAATTGGTCAAAAGCAACGTTAACAAAGAACATAACTATGGAAAAAAATTTGTGAAAAAATTGGAAAAAATCTCATTGGTATTAGGTTATCTTTCAATCCCATTACTTATACTTACATTGATATTAGATATGATTTTTTCTTAAATATCCTACGTTATCCCCCTAAACGCAAAAAATCCCCGAGCTATCGAGTGATAGTTCGGGGATAAATTTATATGACAACCTCAGTCCGCAACTGTGTTATATGTAGAAATATAATATTAAACTTGTTTTTATCGATTTTTATTTTAAAAGTTCTTTATATTTAATCGAAATCGTGTTATATTATCATAAAGGATGTGAAAATAATGGATGTTAAAAAGACTATTTCATACTATGATGAAGATTTTAATAGGAGATGTAAGTACTCTGTAAAAGAGCAAATACAGAACATGAAAGATCACGGTATATCGTTTAATATATATGATGAAGATTATGCGTACAGATATTTATGTGACAATTCATATTATTTTAAAATTAAGGCATATGAAAAATTATATTTTAAAAACAATGATGGTAAGTACATTAATCTTGATTTTGCCTATCTTAAGGATCTCGCAACAATAGATTGCTACATTAGAAAAGAAATAATGAGTATTTCTTTAGATATTGAACACTTTTTAAAGACAAAGTTATTAAATGATTTTAACACGAGCGAAGAAGATGGATACAATATAGTTTCGTCAAGTGATACAATAGTCAATGTGATGTGGGGCGTATCTGTGTGAGCAGTGCGCCTTTTGCTTTTGTAGAGAGCTTCTGTTAAATCGGAGGCTCTCTTTTCTGTTATCTGCTCGGCTATAAGCTGCGCAAAATAACTACTACCGAAACGCAGTCCGCCGTCAGAGCCTTCCCGTTGAATAATTCTGTAAAGCTTCTGTTGAGCTTTGACAAAAGCATCGGCGAACTCTTCGGCATCCGGTTCATCACCGAGCATTTTCTCAACCATTGATATAATCTGCATTGTACCGACCTCCTTTTCTAAAATTTTGCGGATTTTCACCGCACGGATTCCGAGAGCAATGATATATTCACATCCGTCATGACTCATCATTCTGAAAGGGGAAAATGGGAAAACCCAAGTGGGAATCAACCGCTATCGTTCTTCCCGGCGTTGCTTTGGTCATTGTTGCGGTATAACCGTCAGCGTATTCCTCGCAGCATTCCGAGCAAGTACAATATGCAGTCAGCTTGAACTCTCCGAGGCTTTTCGGCTTGTCCGACAATACAACAGATACAATGTGATCTGCTTCATCGTAAATGACCGTTGTCGTTGTTTGGCTTTCCGGCACAGCCTGTCCTGTTATGTTTCCTATAAGTATTCCGCCCACAAGACCTATCAAAAAGATCAAAGCAGCAGCAATATAATAAATGTGCTTATGTATAAATTTTTTCATTTGAAAGCTCCTTTCAATGCTTGTCCGTGTTGCCCCTCAGAATTCTTCGGGGTGTCTTGAAAACCAGTCCTGAAACGCTTTGGCCATTTTCTGACCGGCACGCTCGGCAAAATCCGCTCTTTCTTCTTCTGTGAGTTCGTCGAACGGTACTTCCGTTCCGTCCTCTTTAATGAGAATGTTGTAACAGGTCAATTCCCTCTTTGCCATGATTGACACGCTCCTTTCGTCATGTATTTAATGTGTATGTGTGTGTAAAATTGTCCTATTCTTGCCGTTCTGAGTGCATTTGTCTTTTTCATAAGTGACACTCCTTGGCAATGTGAAATTTTTGCACAATTATAGCAACTTATAAATGTAAAATTGTTTCACTTGCTGTATATTCTCTTTTTCTTGATGTCCTCAGCCTTTGAAAAACGAGAATACTTGTTTTTATGTGTGCGTGTGTTTTTTACTTTGCCAAACTTTCGCCGTTGTGTTTGTATCGACTTCTTTTTGCCTGTAAAGTGGTTGTAATTTGGTGATTGCATAACCGAATCTCATTGTGCTATAATCGCCTCAAAGGAGGTGAAAATAATGGAATTAAATTTAACGGTTACAATATCGGTTATCATTGCTCTTGTTGCGCTTGTCTCTCCAATAGCCGTAGCAGTAATAAACAACCGTTATCAAGCAAAACTTCACAAAATGGAGTTACAGCATGATTTAGAAGTCAAGCAAATGGATGTGTATTACTCTGAAAAGAAACAAGCATTTGATCTTTTTTTGAAAAATGCAGGTTCATACAGATTTATTCCAACACCAATAAAATTAGATGAACTTCAATCGGCAGCATACTCAGCAATCCTGTTTTGTAACGATGAGCATAAGCAAGAGATTTCAAATTTCCTTTCATTTGCAAATGAGCAATACGACATTGCCTCAAACTCATCAAAAATGAACGAATATAATCAACTTCTTTTTGCAATAGCGTCTTTTCTCAACAAGGAGCTTTCAGAAACAAGGGATTGCTATACAAATACTCAAACCAAAAAGTGAACAGCGTTGCTATTATCGCAGCGTATATTGCATAAGCCTTCCACTCTTGACTTATACGCTGCATTATCAATGTGCCGATAATTGCAACCCACCAAATAAGCAGCGATAATATTGTCGGTGTCATGTGTCGCCTCCTGTTCTTGCGTTTACCTATCGCTTCTGCCAAGAAGATAGTCAATTGAAACATCAAAAAGCTCTGCCATTTTTATAAGAGCACAAGCAGGAATGCAACCATCTCTAAGCCATTTTCCAATTGTTTTTCTGGTTACATTAAGAGAATTGGCGAGTTCGCCCATTGTGAGATTGTGTCTTGCAATTTCGGCTTTTATGTTAGGAAACATGTTTTGCACCTCCCTCGTTACGCGTATCGCGTATTTCTGCATTGATTATATACTCGTTTTGCGTATTTGTCAACGCTTTTTGAGTAAAAAAATACACTATTTGCGTATCATCTTTTTGTTGATGTTTCACAAATAGCGTATTTTTGTTCTTTTTATGTTGACTTTTCTACACGAAAAGCGTATTATTGTAATCAAAGGTGGTGATACAATTGAATAGACTGATAGAATTACGACAGGCTAAAGGTTTCACTATGAAAGAAACCGCTGTTAAACTTGGTATGCCATATACTACCTATGTCAGCTATGAAAAAGGTGATCGCGAACCAAATTCTGAAATTTTGATTAAATTAGCTGATTTCTATAATACAACAGTTGATTACATTCTTGGAGTGAATGACAATCCCCTTCATGAAAGCAGTTCAGGTGTAATTATCCCCGTCCTCGGCTATGTCAAGGCAGGAATCCCTATGACGGCTATTGAAAATATCATCGACTACGAAGAAATTAGTCAGGAACAAGCTCGGACAGGCGAATTTTACGGCTTACAGATTAAAGGCGACAGCATGGAACCTAAAATCAGCGAGGGTGATGTTGTCATAGTTCGTAAGCAGGAAACAGTTGAAAACGGCGAAATTGCTGTCGTACTTATAAACGGCGACGATGCAACCGTTAAGAAATTCTATAAAACCGATGCAGGTATTAAGCTTGTATCAACCAACCCCACATACGACCCGTTTTTCTTTACCCCAGATGAGGTCAATTCCCTCCCCGTCTCGGTAATAGGAAAAGTAGTCGAATTGAGGGCAAAGTTTTAATTGAAAGGGTGTTAAAAATGGGATTTATTCCGATGGTTTGTCCGCAATGCGGCGCACAGGTTCAGCTGGACGATTCGAGAGAATTCGGCTTTTGTTCCTATTGCGGAACAAAAATTGTGCAAGATAAGGTGGTTGTCGAACATCGAGGAAATGTTGGCGTTGACCACTCTGCCGAAATAGACAATCTTCTTCGCAGAGCTTCTGAGTATATGCAAATGGGCGACACCGACGGAGCGGAAATCTATTATAATCGTATCTTGGACTTGGATTTTGATAATGAAATTGCACGAAATGCAATGGAGAAATTAAATAAAATCGTAAAAGAACCGAACCTTTCAATTATGGTTACTGTCGGAAGGTTTTATAACAAAAAAGCAAGTATCAGCGTTAATATAGATAAGATAGATCGTGGTTCAATTTCAAATGGCGAAGCTGATACATTTACTTTGTGTTCAGGCACACATAAGGTACAATTAAAAATTAACGGTGTTCCGTTTTCTAAGAAGGAATTTGATGTTGAAATAAAAGATAGATTCACAAAGCTGAGCTATATCGCAACATGCAAAAACAATAAAATTGAAATTACTTGACAAACGCTTTTACGAATTAAATTCACAAAGCAAGCAGCGGTCAGTAAACGATAAGAGGAACAAAAAATGAACAAAAACGGGAATAAGAATAAATCTGTTTTTACTGCGATTTCTAACTTTCTGTGTGGTGATAACGCTTTTTTAGCTGTTACTTTATTCGGCATAGTTATAGGTTTAATTATTGGTCATGGCAATCTAAAATTAACTTTTGTTTCAGTTTTTCTTTCTTTTACAGTTAGTTCTACTTCGTTCGGTATATTCATAGCATTTAGAAAGAAAGCAGATTACAATTCGAAAGACTGTAAAGATGCACAATCCACTAACAACGATATATCTAAAATAGATTCCAATCTAATATTTACAACGTGTAATCTTTCTGAGAATAATTATCTATCAGAAAGTATTCAGACACAAATGTCACAAGCCGATTTTCAAGCATTTATAAATAAGTGCAATAGAACAGATCACATTAGACCATTTGAGGGAATTGAAAAATGCATTCTTTCCTCGGAAGATATGAAAGAAAGTGTAAAGACTGCTTTTTTTAAATCTGGATATTTGTACAATGTTTCTCCACGTCACACAGATAAATCTCTATACGATGATAGAGATGTTGCATATCAAGCAACTAAAATTTATTCAGATGGAGTATTTTATGATTTAACAAGTAAAAGCAGTATTGCAAAAATACCCATTCCTGCATTCTCTTTAGAACAGGAAACTGTATTTTCGATGGATTATCTTTTAAGAATGTGTGCGTCCAATCTCCGAGAAAAAGGTCGGCACGATTTATCTGTCGTTTTGCTGTGTAAAGCTGTCAGAATGATGCCGTACTCCAACATTGGATGGCAAGAAAAAGACTATATGAGATTAGTGTTTTGGCTATACGAAGACGGTAAACTCGATGAAGGCGATGCGGTAAAGGATATTCTTCAAAAGACAGTTTTTTCGACGTCTAAAACAGATTTAACCATCTTAGGCAAAGAGCGTTTGGCGGAATATTCAGCAAAGACTGATTTAATCAGTTTTAATTTATATGGAGAGCAATGTTGTCCTAACTGTGCAATTTTTTCAGGTCGTGTCTATAGCATCTCTGGCAAAAGCTCTGTCTTTCCCCCTCTTCCGCAAAAATACAAAGACTGTGGATTTTTTCACACAGGTTGTAGCGTTGGAATAGCTCCATATAGTGAAAAATTTGATGACAGCATATTTTGGCTTGGAAAACGTACTCCTGCAATAGCATCAACTTACAGAGAATTAAAAGATTCTCGCTCAGAAGAAGCTCGAAAAAGCTATTGTGAGGCACGTGAATCTCTTTTGAAAGATGAACAGAAGCCAATTAACAAAGAAGAATACTTAAAGTTCAAATTTCTTTATCCGGAATTGGCTCCAAAATCTTTAGCTTCATATACAAGAGCAAAAAGAGCAAAATCAGCTTCTTACTTAGAAATTGAAGATAAAATTAAAGCATTGAATGTTAATCAACCTCAAAGTAAAATTCCAACAGATGATATATATGAGGATGATTATAAAATGCTTGAAAACTTTATAAAGGAGCATAGTGCTATATAGTAATACATAAAAGCGGATTTGGTTTACTACTTAGTTCACAACCGCATAGCGGTGTGATAAATAAATAATTGAGATTAAGAAGATCGAAAAAGATGAAAAATTATGTTCAAAACAGCTTAACAGCAAACGAGAAGGTCATTAAACAGGCAAAGTTCAGCAACATTTTATTTGTTCCGGGTATAATTGTTGCGCTGATTTTTCTGCTTGTTGCTATTTCTTCTGTTTCTTCCGACGGCATTGGATTTTTCTTTAAAATCCTTTTTAGCGGCATTTTAGTTGGTGCAATCGTTGATATTAGAGGTTTTTTATATCACTTCTTCAATGAATTTGCTGTAACAAACAAGAAGGTCGTCGCTAAGACAGGGATAATAAAAACCAAGGAACTCAGTTCCCCTCTTAAGCAAATTCAGAACATTCAGGTAGCAACAGGTTTTTGGGGTAAGATTTTTAAGTATGGCACAGTTAATGTGACAACAGCAAGTGGTCTTTACAGTATAAAATATGTCAATGACCCGCAGGGATTCAGGAACAGTATAATGGCACAAATTGAAAATACTGAAGAAGATAAAATGGATCTCCACGCTCATAAAATTGCAAGTGCAATATATAATTATGAAGAAAAATGAAAATAACCCGAAAGATGAATACACAATGAAAGATAAGTTTTATTACGCTCTTTCAATATTATTTGATGTCTTAAAATGGCTTGGAATTGCCTTTATTGCTATAACAAGCAGTTTTGCAACAGGCGTTATTGTTGGTAAAAACAACAATACAAAAGAGATTCTAACTTTCTTGCTTATATTAGTCTTATGGGTTGTTGGAATTTTTGTGTATCTGAAAATTAAGAAAAGAAAAGTCACAGTAGAATTAAACGAGGAAAAGATACAAGCTCAAGAAAATCCACCTGAAAACGTCAAAAAAATAACCGAGGTTCAAGAACAACCAAGCATTCCCGAACCACAACCTGCTTTACAAGTACAAAATTACGTTCATTCTCCCGAAATAGATCTCACTATGTTAAAACAGAGGCTTAAAATAGTGAGTGATACTACACCAGAAAAAGAAGTTGAAAATTCCAAATATGATTATGTTTATCAAAAGCCACCATTAGAGCTTCTCGATAAATCCGAAAGCTACGATATAAATAATGATGAAGAACTTAAGACTAACATTGATCATCTTGAAAAATTATTTAAGGACTTCAAGATTTCGGTTAAAGGAATTGATGCTTATCGAAGTTCATCTATAACCTGTTATGAAATTCAACCAGGTGTAGGCGTAAGAATAAGTCAAATTCTTGGTTTAAAAGGTGAAATCGCCTTAGCTCTTTCTGCCCCTATTGTCAATATTCAAACTCCAATCCCGAACAAAGCTGCTATAGGTATTGAGGTTTCCAACCAAAACAGACAGCCTGTGCATTTGCGCGATATTATGGAGTCCAAAGAATACAACCAAATACAAAAGAATTTGTCAATCTGTATTGGAAAGAACATGGAAAATGAGGCGATATGTGCTGATCTTCACGACATTTCGCCGTTACTTATCGGAGGTACTACTGGATCAGGAAAATCAATTTGCTTACACTCAATCATTGTCAATTTGCTTTATAAGTCTGCAAATGACGTAAAACTTGTTTTAATTGACACTTTCGGGTCTGAATTTAATATCTATAATGGCATTCCTCATCTTCTTGTGCCGACTATTACCGATTGTTCAAGAGCTGTCGGTGTTCTCGGATGGGCAATTGTTGAAATGTCTGACCGTTATAAAAAGTTTGCAGAACATGGCGTAAAAGATATAAATGGATTTAACCAAAAAGTTAGTAAAGAAAGCAGTGCAACTACTTTACCCGATATTGTAATAATAATTGATGATATTTCAGATATGGTTAAGTCATATCCTGACGATGTAAAAAACAACATAAGACATATTGTCCAAACAGGTCGTGCAACCGGTATACATCTTATAATTGCTACTCAAAGACCTTCCGTTAAAGTCGTTGCAGGTATTATTAAAGCTTGTATTCCGAACCGAATAGCATTCACTTTAGCATCACGTATTGACTCTCAAATTGTTCTTGATTCGATAGGCACTGAAAAACTTCTCGGGAGTGGAGATATGCTCATGAAAACACTCGGATCAACGGAGTTAAAGCATATTCAAGGATGTTATGTTTCGGACAACGAGATTGATAATATCGTTAATTTCTTGAAGAATGAATATTCGGAGTCGCACAATACTGAAGCGGAACAGGAAATAATAAAACATTCTCCCGACCATAACCTTCTTTCTGAAGATGAGCCTCATGTTGAGACAGAGCTAATATTGATGAAAGCTATAGACATAATTACTGATTTGCAAATGGCTTCAACAACTTTACTCCAAAGAAACCTCAAACTTGGATATGCTCGTGCCGCACGACTTCTCGACGAACTTGAACAGTTAAATGTAGTCGGGTCATTCGATGGTAGCAAGCCACGGCAGGTACTTATAACAAAAAAGCAATGGGAAGATGTTAAGAATGAATTTTCTTCATGCAGGCAAAGCCTTTGACACTTACCCGAAAGAGTAAAAGAAAGATTTTCGCAATAAAAAAACGCCGCCCAGTACTGAGGACGAAGAAAGGAAAAAGCCATGCAAGAGAACCATAATTTGAAAATGTTTGAGGATAGTCCTATTCGTACAGTATGGGACGAAAATGCGGAGGAATGGTATTTTTCTGTAGTAGATACTATTGCAGCATTAACTGAACAGGCAAGTTACGACGGGGCAAGAAACTATTGGAAAGTATTGAAGAATCGGCTTTCCAAAGAGGGTGCTGAGTCGGTTACAAAATGTAACCAACTGAAAATGAAATCTCCTAAAGATGGTAAAAAGTACAAAACCGATGTAGCCAATACAGAACAGCTACTGCGCATAATTCAATCCATTCCATCAAAAAAAGCCGAGCCTTTCAAAATGTGGCTTGCTCAGGTCGGCAGAGAGAGAATTGAAGAAATTATTGATCCCGAACTGACAATCGAGCGTGCACTGGATACCTATGCAAAAAAAGGTTATTCTCCCGATTGGATAAATCAGAGATTACAAACGATCCGTGCAAGAAAAGAACTCACAGATCAATGGCAATCTCACGGAGTTGAAAAGGGCAAAGAGTATGCCATTCTTACCGATGAAGTGACCAAGGCTTGGTCAGGCATGACAACAAGGCAATATAAAAACCTCAAGGGACTGAAAAAAGAAAATTTGCGTGATAATATGAGTACACTTGAATTAGCACTCAATATGTTAGCCGAAGCATCAACCACCGAGCTGACAAAAGTACAAAATCCGTTTGGTCTTGAAGAAAATAAAGAAGTTGCAAAGACAGGCGGAAAGATTGCCGGAGATGCACGGAAAAGTATTGAAACGCAAACAGGCAAGCCCGTTATTACCTCAAACAATGCACAACAGTTAAATGAACTTGTAACAGGCGTTATAGAGGCAGTAGCTAACGGCAATGATAAAAATTAACCCGTAATTCCGTGAAATTACACCGAATTAACTGCCATTTTGTTAATATCAAAAAGCTAAAAAACCGCCGCCCGTGTTGAGGGCGGTAATAAAAGAGGTGCTCAATATGTCCGACAATAACGGTGATATCATTATTTACCAGTCCGAGGACGGATTGACACATATTGATGTAAAAGTTGAAAATGAAACAGTTTGGCTCAATCAAGATCAAATGTCCGAGCTTTTTCAAAGAGATAAATCAACAATCTCACGGCATATAAAAAATATTTTTGATGAAGGCGAATTGGATAGAAATTCAGTTGTTGCAAAAAATGCAACAACTGCAACAGACGGTAAAACATATGATGTAGAATACTACAGTCTTGATGTCATTATTTCTGTCGGCTACCGTGTAAAATCCTTGCGTGGAACACAATTTCGTATATGGGCAAACGGCATCTTGAAAGAATACCTTGTTAAAGGTTTTTCAATGAATGATGATTTACTTAAATCCGTCGGAGGCGGATATTACTGGAAAGAGTTACTTGCCAGAATCCGTGACATTCGTTCTTCGGAAAAAGTCCTTTACAGACAAGTATTGGATTTGTATGCAACAAGCATCGACTATGACCCCAAAAGTGACGAGTCGGTTCAATTTTTCAAAATAGTTCAAAACAAATTACACTATGCCACACACGGTCACACAGCAGCAGAAGTAATATATGAACGTGCAGACGCAGAAAAGCCGTTTATGGGACTAACCTCATTTAAAGGTGATTTTCCTGTTTTAAGTGATACAAAAGTTGCTAAAAATTACCTCTCCGAGGACGAATTAAGAGTTTTGAACAACCTCGTTTCCGGTTACTTTGACTTGGCAGAAATCAATGCCATTGAACACAGACCAATGTATATGAAGGATTATGTCAAACAACTTGACGCCGTTCTTACCTCCGGCAATAGGGATATTCTCATGGGTTCGGGCACAATCAGCCATGCACAGGCTCTTGAGAAAGCCGAAAAAGAATACCGCAGGTATCAACGGGATAACCTTTCCCCCGTTGAACAATCATACCTCGACGCAATCAAAAAGACCGAAAAGGCAGCGAAAAAAGAAGTGAAAAAGCTGAAATAAAAAATACCGCCCGGAGCGGCAACTCCGAACGGCAAAAGATACAATCCACACACATACACATTAAAAGGAGCAGATTGCGTAAATATATTATCACATCTGCTTCGTTTTTGCAAGTTTAATTTACTCAAAAATAAAGCAGGTGTTTTTTATGACAATAGCAGCTGCATATATCAGAGTTTCCTCCGAGCGTCAGGACGAATATTCTCCCGATTCTCAGAAGAAGCTCATCAGAGAATATGCAAAGAAAAATAATATTGAAGTGCCCGAGGAGCTTATCTTCTTTGACGACGGTATCAGCGCAAAGACGGCTACCAAGCGTACACAATTCAACCGTATGATCGCCCTTGCCAAAGAGAAAGACCCTCCGTTCAGTGCCATTCTTGTATGGAAATTCTCACGATTTGCCCGAAATCAAGAGGAAAGCATTGTTTATAAAAACATTCTCCGCAAAAAGGGCATACAGGTCATCAGTATATCCGAGCCGATTATCGACTCCCCTTTTGGGGATCTGATTGAGCGCATCATTGAGTGGATGGACGAATATTACCTAATCAATCTTTCGACAGAGGTTAAGCGTGGAATGACCGAAAAGCTCTCACGGGGCGAAGCTTTATGTCCTCCTGCATACGGTTACGACATACGGGACGGCAAATACATCATCAATCCCGACGAAGCACCGCACATTATAGAGATATTTAACGACTTTCTCAGCGGTCTGCCAATGCGTCAAATCGCTCTGAAATGTGCCGCAAAGGGGCTTAAAACCCACAGAGGAAATCCGTTTGAAGCTCGAACTATCCGATATATTCTTTATAATCCCGTATATGTCGGCAAAATCCGTTGGTCTACCGACGGTCGTGCAAGCTCGTTGAGGGACTTCTCAAATCCGAGTACCGTAATTGTTGACGGTATTCACGAGCCGATTATCTCCCCGGAAGTGTGGGACGCTACCCAGGCAAAGCTATCAAAGATACAGACAATGTACGGCAAGAATCAGCGACCCGATCAGCAGGTCGAATGGATGTTAAAAGGTCTTATGCGCTGCGAGTGCGGAGCTACATTGACAATGCTCGGCACATCTTGCCCGTCGATGCAATGTTACGCTTACACCAAAGGCACAGGAAAGTGTGTCACTTCTCACTGTCTGTCAATAAGCAAGGCAAACAAGCTCGTTATAGCCAACCTTGAGAAGCTCGTCAATAACAAGCAATTTAACTTTGTGCCCGCTGAAAATGTCGCTCAGACGGTCGATTACGACGCTTTAATTAAAAAGGGATATGCAAGGTTGGCAAGGGCAAAAGAAGCGTTCTTAGCCGAGATAGACACCGTTGACGAATACCGAGAAAACAAGGCAAGAATTACAAGGACAATAAAGCAGCTTGAGCACGAACAAAATTCACATCAAATCAAGGAAATCGATATTGAAGAATTCAGCGAAAAGGTTCGCCTCGTGCTGCGAACAATAACCGATGCATCGGTAAGCGAAAAAGCAAAAAACGAAACCCTGAGAACAGTGATATCTAAAATTGTGTATGAAAAATCAAAAAATCGCCTTAACTTTTTCTTTCACTCATAGGGTTATATTCCTTTACAATATGGCGGACCGGACGGTGAGTTGGGAGCGTCGCTGAGGTATCTCAGCCAGCGTTTTGCCATGCCTTATCCGGAGCTCAAGGGACTTCTGACCGATATAGGTACCGAGGAGCTCGGTCATCTTGAAATGATCGGTGCGATTGTTCATCAGTTGACGCGCAACCTTTCGTACGATGAAATAAAGCGCAGCGGATTCGATACCTATTTTGTCGACCACACGACGGGGGTCTACCCGACGGCGGCAAGCGGTTTCCCATGGTCGGGTGCCGAAATCCAGTCCACAGGCGATACAATCGCCGATTTGATGGAAAATATGGCAGCAGAACAAAAAGCTCGGGTTACTTACGACAACATTCTCCGTCTGGTTGACGACTCGGATGTCCGCGATGTAATCAAATTCCTGCGTGAACGTGAAATTGTCCATTTTCAGCGGTTCGGTGAGGGTCTTCGCATAGCGACCGACAAGCTCAATTCAAAGAACTTCTACGCATTCAATCCATCGTTTGACAAATAAAAGCGTCTGTTCGGTTTAAGTCGACAAACAAGACAACAAAAGCTATAATTCACAATCCGTTTTTAAGTACCGATTGTAATTATAGCTTTTTTCTTTTAAGGCAGTGCCGCACAATTGAGGTGTGCGGATTGCGCAGTAAGATTTTTCATCAGAGTGTACAAAAATTTTGCAGGCTTGCCGGCACAAGTCAAGGGATTTTTGTGCAGCATGACGGAAATAGATTCAAGGGTAACTGCCGGTTAAATCAGAGTGCAATTATCAGCGAGAATTTTTGTCACCGAAAGCGTCAAAAAACGCAGGCAATACTCTATGTATTAACGAGTATTTTTGGCGTTTTAGACGGCAAAACAGCCGCCGAGAATTGTGCTATGGTTTAATCGGCGGTTACCGAACAAGGCGTGCGTCCCAATTTGTGCGGTGTTGCCTTAATTATTATCTTCAATCAATCTCTTCTGAGTGCTTCTATCGGGGTCATCTGTGCGGCGCGCTTTGCCGGATAGATTCCGAAGAAAATACCTATCGCACTTGAAAATCCGACAGCGATAAGAACCGTTGTGAACTTGACGGCTATCGGTATTTGAAGATACGCCGCAACACCCAACGCACCCCCGACGCCCAAGATGAAGCCAATCGTTCCGCCGAGCAGACACAGAATAACGGATTCGGTGAGGAACTGGAGCATTATCGTGGAGGTCTTTGCGCCGAGTGCTTTTCGTATTCCGATTTCCCTTGTTCGCTCGGTAACGGAAACAAGCATTATGTTCATAACGCCGATTCCGCCGACAATCAGCGAAATTGCGCTGACCGCCGCAATGAACGTGGTAAAAATACTTATTACGGAATCCAAAAGGTCGATATACGTTGCCATAATGTTCAGCGAATAAATCGAATCGTCGAAGCTTCCGTGTCTTGTTTTGATAAGGTTCAGTGCCGATTCACCGGTATTGTCAAGATCGGCACCGTCGGTTGCCATAAAATAAATCTGAGTATATTTATTAACCCTGTCGGTCAACACACCGTTCAGAGATGCCGGAATGGCAACCATTCCCATACTCATTGAGCTTGAAAATGTTTGGGTAAAGCTTTCCAATTGCTCTTGTGACATCATGGAATTTTCCGTCATATCGACCACACCGATTATTCTTAACGGAATCGTTTTGTTGTTGACGGTATAGTTCAGAGTCCTTCCGACACAGTTTTCCTCACCGTATATTTCTTTTGCGGTGAGCGTGCTTATTACACATACATTCAGGTTTTGGTCGTATTCATCCTTTGTCCACGTTCTGCCATACTTGGTTGCCATTTGATTTATAAGTAAAAAATCTTCATTTCCGGCTATGGTAAAAACGAATCCGTTATAATTATCCGCCTGCGCCTGTCCGAAGTTAATTTCATACGGAGAACAATAGCTGACCGTGCTGAGCTTCTTGATGGCGGCAATGTCTTCCTCTGTTATATACTTCGATTGGTCGGCATTGTTGGCATTAACCATTATTTGGATTGCGTTCGAACCCATATCATTGATCATTCCGACTATGTAATCCCGTCCGCCGTTGCCGATCGTGATTATTGCAATAACGGACGCAACGCCGATTATTATTCCGAGCATTGTCAGAAGAGAACGCATCATATTCGTTTTTATACTGAAAGTCGCAATGCGAATATTCTCTCTTATGTCCACAGCTATCCTCCGTTACTTCAGTTTGACCTTTGCGCCGTCCTCAAGACCCGCTGTGTTCTTGATAAGGACGTCGCCCTCGCTGACACCCGAAAGAACCTGATAATAGGTATCGTTTGATATGCCGAGTTTAACTTTTTTCTTGACCGCTTCGGACTTATCCTTGTCATACACATAAACAAACACATCCGACCCGTCAATTACCATCGCCTCAACCGGAACAACAAGCGCATTCTCCTGAGTGTCCGTGATTATTGAAACATCAACCTCTGTGCCGACTATCAGGGATTTGTCTGCGCTTTCTATCGTGATCTGCGCCGGAATCGTGTTGGAGCTTGTGCCGCCGGAAACAATTGAGTTGAGGTCAAAGGAACCGCTCGTTGAGGTCGCGACGGCTCCGACATACGAAACCTTGCCGCTGTGCGTCTCATTGTTTGCCGATTTGACCGTGACATTCTGATTGACGCTGATATCCAGCACATCGTATTTGCTCAGAGATATATCCGCAACAAGAGGATAATTGAGTACCTTTATGCCGACCTTGTCGGAATTGAAGAACGAGCCGATAAGTGAAGAAACGTCTGTGCCCGAAGCCACGGTTGAAAGAATGGAGCTGAGGTCAATGTCCGTTCCGTTCACGGAGCTTTTCGTCTCAACCGTTTCGCCGACTGTGATGTTGACCTCGCTGACCATACCCTGTTGGCTCGCAATCCAGCCTTTTTTCATTTCGTTGGTTTGGCTGAGTGCCGTTTCATATGACGTCTGCGCCTTTTCGTATATGGTCTTATAGACGGAAATATAGGAATCATCGGACTGCAATTCAAGCGTTGCAAGCTGAGCCTTGAGCTGTACAAGAGACATTTCCGCATTTATGAGTGCGGTTGAGCCTCCGGTCATCTGCGCCAATGCGCTCATATCAAACGAGCCCGAGCTGCCCGCAATAACGCCGAGATTGTCCATCAGACCCGATAAATCCGACGAGCTTGAGCCCGCCGAAAGCATGGCTTTGAGTACCTTTTCCGCTGTTTCCTTGGTGTATTCAACACCGAAAAGCTTTGCGACCTTGATAAATCTGTTAACAAGCTCATCGGAAACCTTAACCCCGCTGTCCGTCTTTTGTGATGACTGATTTGTTGTCTGCTTTGCGCTGAGCTTCTCTATTTGAGCCTCAAGCTCGGAAATCTGCTTTTTTGTGGAAGAAATCTTTTTCTTTGCGGAGTCGGAGGAGCTTTTTGCTTTATTGTATGCGGCAAGAGCTTTCTCGTAGTTGTTTTCCTTCTCCGTCAGTGCCGCTTCGAGCGAGGAAACGTCAAAGGTTGCCAGTACATCTCCCGCCTTGACCACATCTCCCTCTTTTACATTGACGGTTTTGACCTTGACCTTGTCAATGAGAGTGAAGGTCTTTTCGGACGCGGTCGTGATTGTTCCGGTAGTGTCAAGCGTCTCGTTAACGGTCTGCTTCGTTACCTGCACGGTATCAACGGCAATCCTGTTCTCCGGCTTAAAAATTGCATAAGCGGCGCACGCCAACACCGCAACGGCAAGAATTGAACAGAGAATGATAATCTTTTTGTTTTTTCCTTTCTTTTGCTGCATAAACATACCCCTTTTTCCAATATTTATATACTATCAATACTTTATTCGGAGGCAACAATGAAACCTCTTAAAATAATAATTCCTTTTTTCAGGCAAGGCATACGCCTCAACTTGTGCGGTATTGCCTTGATTATAATTTCGCTGACCGCGTGCACAGGGCAAAGCCGACTCAATATTGACGAATTTCTTGCGGAATACAATTCTGTCAGCGGCGAAGCACTCAAAGCAGAGCTGTTCACCGTCAGTAAAGATGACTTTTACACATACAGTCTGCTGAGCGATAATGTTCTGCTATGTCTCTACGCCGATCGGGACGGAAATATAGTTCAATGCACCGCGACCGTAAAAATCGGCACAGAAAACAGCTTTGACAACCGATGCGTCAATTTAATAAAAGCCTTCACTGGCTTTTCCGCCACGGAAAGCTACGAATTTTTCAAAAATAAAGGCGATTCGGGAAAATTTCATCTTGTGATAAACGACTACGGAATCGGCAAAACAATGATACTCAATGAAAAGGGAAACGAGCTGAACACAAACGAATATCCCACACTGAAAAGACAAATAAATGAGGCTGACATTGCACGTCCGACTCTGCCGCCGCAAGAATCTCCCACGGTTATTAGACAATAAAAATAAAGAATATAAATTAAAAAAATGTTAAGAAACAGTAAATTAAACACAGGCAACCGTCGAACAGTCCTCAAAGCATCCGAAAAAGCAAAAAGGTGACGGAAAACCATCACCTTTAAACTGCATTTTAATTCAGAATCAGCCAACGAAGCCGCATGCCGGAACATCAATTTCCGTTACAGGCTCTTCATCGGGTTCTGTTGTCTCTGTTGTCTCTTCTTCAGGCTTGTAGTAGAGCTCGAGAGCCTTATTGGCAATCATACTGTTGGCAATTGCATTGTTGAGTGCCTCAGTATCAACGCCCGCATCCGAAAGGAACGCGTCAACAACATCACGGATTGCGCCGGCATCCTTAAGCTCGTCGGAACCGATGCCCTTGTTGTTGATATACTTCTCAAGAGTAGCAACAAGACTGGAGACATCTTCTTTAGCAGCGCCTGTCTTGATAGAATCAGCAATCTGATTTGCAATCTCTTCTGCCTTCTCGTCGTTCTGCAGAGCGGAAACAGCTCCCTCAATCGACGATGTTGTGGTCTCTGGGACTTCTTCAACGTCGTTCTGAGCGCGAACCGAGAATGCAACAGTTGCACAGACAGCAGCTACCATAAGAATAGCCAAGAACTTTTTCATACGAATTCATCCTTTCATAATATTTATTAACATAGGTATTGTAACCTATAATAATACAAAAGTCAAGCAGTTTTCGGAAAAATACGGAAAACTTGTCAGGCGTTACGAATGCGTCTTTTCATAGGAATAGTTTTTCCAGCAAATTGTAACTGTGTTACCGTCAACAGCGAATCTTTCAACGTTGTGATAGTCGTTAACGGAGCCCTCTCTGAAGCCCTCGTTTTCGAGCTGCTCGGTGAAAAGATCTCTCATTTTGGCTGTCGGGAACTCAATCGTCGCAACCATTACGAGTGTTGTCTGATCACGGTGGTTTTCAAGAACGCCCGTTTCAAAGTCAGCTGCCCACCAGCAATTTCTTCTTGTATAATTGATCTTCTGCTTCGGGGTTTCGTCAGTCGATTTTTCGTACTGCCACAGCTTCATTGACGTATACATTGCGTCATCGTCCTCCACACTTTTGTAGAGAAGATTCTCTGCACCGAGAATATCAAGGGCATTCTGATTATGCTCTCTGTAATAGTAGCCTACCTCGCAGCCGACTGTCGCCATCGCATATTCGCCCTTCCAAAGCTCGATGAGCCAGTCCTTGTTGTCGTAGGTGAAGTAAATTCTTATTGTGGAAAGATAGAAATTTACAAACTGCGCCCCTATATCATAACCCTTGTTAAATCCGAACTTTCTCTGTGCGGCAAGTCTGTTGTAAACCTGGTTTGGGGTTGATGTCGCTTCGGTCGTTGTTCTCTTCGTGGTTGTAGCTTTTTGGGTGGTCGTTGTCTTCGTCGCGTTTGTTTTCTGCGCAGTGCTGCTCGTAGCTATTTGGCTCGCCGAATACTGACCGCCGGACTGTGTGGGATTGTTGTAGATTACAGAGTGACCCTCGTTATCCACGATATACGACTGACCGTCCTCACCGACAACGATCTGTGTCGGACCGTCCAAATTCACGTCATTCTGACCGAGCTGAATTTCATCTCCGTTGCCGGAGGCACTTTTATTTTTTGAAATCTTCTTTATCGAACCGCAGCCGGTCAGTACGATACTGAACACAATTATGAATGAACAAAGCAGAGCTATGTAACGTGTTGAGGAATAGTTCTTTTTCATTTTACAATATCTCCATAATATTTTTCTACATTGTATCACAATCGGTCAAAAAAAACAATACCTAAAATTTCCCTTGTATTTGACCGACGGTTACCCTATATTTCCCGCACTTTCAAGCATTTCTCGCGCACTTTCAAGCTGAAGCTTCGTAATCTCCATACCGCCCATAATTCTTGCGATTTCCGCAACGCGTTCCTCTTCGATGAGAGACTTGATGTTCGTATAAGTTTTGCCGTCCGCAACGGACTTGCTTATATAAAGGTGAACGTCGCCCTGGGCCGCGATCTGTGCAAGGTGGGTAACGCAGATAACCTGTCTGCCCTTTGAAACGGCTCTGAGCTTCATTGCAATCTTCTGTGCCGCCCTGCCGCTGACGCCCGTGTCAATTTCATCAAAAATCATGGTGTCCACGCCGTCTGTGCCGGCAAGCACATTCTTTATCGCAAGCATTATTCGCGAAAGCTCACCGCCCGACGCTATCTTTGCCAGCGGCTTCGGCTCCTCGCCGACATTCGCTGAAATCAGGAACTCTATTGAATCCCTGCCGTTTTCCGTCAGCCCGATATCCTCGCATTTAACTGCGAACTGCACGTTCGGCATATCGAGAAATTCAAGCTCCGAGCATATAGCCTCGCTCAGCCTTTTACCCGCTGTCCTTCTCGACTCCGTGAGCCTGCGCGCCGCCTCCTCCGCGGCGGCAAGAGCCTCCTTTTCCATTCGCCGGAGCTCTTTTACCTTTTCCTCGGAGAATGCAATATTGTCAAGCTCCTCCTGTGCCTTTGCAAGATAGTCGAGCATCTCCTCCTCGGTGTCGCCGTACTTCTTTGAAAGGCGGTAGAGCAAATCCAGTCTTTCCTCTATTTCGTCGAGCTCGGACGGGTCAAAATCAATCTCAGACATAGCGTCGCGGACAAGCTCGGCGATGTCGTCAAGCTCATAACGGATATCCGTGATTTTTTCGGAAGCCTCGCCGAGACTCTCCAAGTATGCAGCCGCGTTTGAAATCTCCGACTCGGCGTCGCTGACCATATCAATGCCTGCTCCGTCTGCCTTAAGTGCCTCGTATGCAATGTTAAGGCTCTCCATAACCTTCTGCGAATTGTTGATGAGCGACTTTCTCGCCTTGAGCTCATCGCGTTCACCGACCGTGACGTCCGCCTTTTCAAGCTCGTCTATCTGATAGGTCAAAAAATCAATTCTCTGCGATTTTGAGCTTTCGTCGGTCGTAAGCTTTTTAAGCTTTGAGCGAATGGCGCAAAGCGACGAATACTTTTCGCCGTAGTCTGCCCTCAGAGCGGAATTGCCGGCAAAGCTGTCAACAAAGCCGCAATGCTTTTCCGGCGAAAGCAGCGACTGGCTGTCGTGCTGACCGTGAATGTCAATAAGCTCCCTGCCGATTTCGCGCAGCATTGAAACCGTGACGGGCGCACCGTTTATGCGGCAAATATTTTTACCGTCGCGGTTGATTGTTCTGTTCATTATGAGCACGCCGTCGTCACATTCGATTCCGTTGCCGTCGAGGACGTCGCGAACCGTATTGTTCACGTCCTCAAACACGGCGTAAACCCTTGCGCTCTGCGCGCCTGTTCTGATTATCTCGCGCGATGTACGTTCGCCGAGAATCGCATTTATCGAGTCGATAACGATTGATTTACCCGCGCCGGTCTCACCCGTCAGAACATTGAGTCCGCATCCGAGCTCAATCGCCGCGCTTTCGATTATCGCAACATTTTCAATTTTCAAGCTTGTAAGCATTTAGATCACATCCGAGAAAATTTGTTAGTCGGTCTCCGCCGTAAGGCGGTATCGCTCAATTATGCGAAGTTGCCTTGATTATTCTGTCGATTGACTCCCTGAGCTCGTTCGCGGTTGCCTCGTTGCGGCAAAGGGCAAAGATCGTGTCGTCGCCGGCAATCGTTCCGACGAGACCCTCCCACTCCATATTGTCAAATGCGGCGCAGGCGGCGTTCGCCATACCCGTATAGCATTTGATAACAACAGTGTTGCCTGCATAGTCGGACGAGATGACCGAATGGGAAAAAATCGTCGTGTATTTTGACAGATATTCGTCCGTTTCGCTCTTGCCCTCAACGTAGCGATACACGCCGTTTTTATCCATTTGTTTCACAAGACGCAGCTCCTTTATATCGCGCGAAACAGTTGCCTGCGTCGAGTTGAAGCCGTTTTCCTCCAGCTTTGCCAGCATTTCCTCCTGCGTGCCGATTGCGTACATTTCAATCAGCTTGAGGATCATATTATGTCTTTTCTTCTTCATGCCGTTTCTATCTCCTTTTACAGCCGCCTTTGTTCAAGCTTGCTGTTAAGTATTTCCAAAAAGGTCTCGCTCTTTATCCTTATAAATTCGCCGAACATCTCCGCCTTGGTTATCCTGACGGAGCAGCCCTTTTCGATCGGAATGGCAACCTCGCCGTCACAGGAAAGTCCGATTTCCTCGTCCCCCCTGCCGCGAAGTAAAAACTCCGAATTAGGTTTAAAAATAAGAGCGCGCGAAAAGAGCGAATGGGTGCAGATCGGTGTCAGCAGTATACTTTCAATCTGCGGATCGACAACGGGTCCGCCTGCCGAAAGGTTGTATGCAGTCGAGCCCGTCGGCGTTGAAAAAATTATTCCGTCCGCCGTGTATTTGTTCAAGAATCTGCCGTTGTGCTCAACTATGAAATCCGCCATCTTGATTTGCAGTCCTCTGGCTACAACCGCGTCGTTCACGCAGTAGTGCGTGCTGAGCGTTGAGCCGTCCGAAGAAATTATCTCCGCTCTGAGCATCATTCTGCGGTCAATTTCATATTTTCCGTCCTTGAGGTTTGAAAGCATTTCGAGCTCCGTCGGCTCAAGTCCTGCCATAAAAGCGATACGCCCCGCGTTTATGCCGAGCGTCGGCTTGCCGTATTTGGCGGCATGGATTATCGTTCCGTCTCCTCCGACGGCTATAATCACGTCGCACTTGCGGATCATCGTTTCAATCTGCATAAGCTCCGCCTGCGTGCCGCCGAACTCCTTTGCATATTCTTCCTTTATGCAGTAGGGCATATTATGCCTTTCAAGCTCGGCGCAGACATTCAACGCCACCTGCAATGCGTTTTTTCTCGTTAAATTCGGAAGCAACGCGATTTTCATAAGCTTTACACCGCCTTATTTATCAAGCTCTCCGTGGGAAAGCCCTACAAGTTTTTCTGGTGTGATATTGCAGAAATTCCGTGCATCATCGCTCTTTTCTATGTGCATAAGGTATTCAATGTTGCCTTCGGGTCCCTTTATCGGTGAAAAGTCAAGGTTCTTGACGCTGAAACCGGTGTCAAGCGCAAAGCTCACTATGTTTTCAACCACCTCAACGTGCACCTGAGGGTCGTGGACAACTCCCTTTTTGCCTATCTTTTCTCTGCCGGCCTCAAACTGCGGCTTTATGAGACAAACCGCCTGTCCGCTGTCTTTTAAAAGCTCCCTGAGAACGGGAAGAATTATCTTCAGAGAAATGAACGAAACATCCACACTCGCAAAGTCAATGTCCTCCGGGATCTGCTCGTGGGTAACATAGCGGAAATTCGTGCGTTCCATATTCACCACACGCCCGTCGGTTCTCAGCTTCCACGCAAGCTGACCGTATCCGACGTCGATTGAATATACCTTTTTCGCTCCGTGGCTCAGCATACAGTCCGTAAATCCGCCCGTTGACGCTCCGATATCCATACACACGCATTCGTGCAGGTCAAGGTCGAACCTCTCCGCCGCCTTTTGCAGCTTGAGACCCCCTCTGCTGACAAACGGGTTGCGGCTTCCCCTGACCTCAATACTGTCCTCGGGCTTGACCGCCGCACCTGCCTTCAGCTCCTTTTGACCGTTCAGATATACCTGCCCTGCCATAATCAAAGCTTTGGCTTTCTCGCGCGACTCAACACAGCCGCGTTGAGTCAAAGCGATATCGAGTCTGATTTTATCCGACAAATTACACACCTCGGCTCAAGACAGCACCGTACAATCGCGGTGCACGCCTTGCTTAAATCTTTTTTACTATCTTTTCAACCATGCTCTCGCTGTCAAAGCCGTACTGCCTGATAAGCTCGGAAACCTTAGCCTGCTTAACGAAGCAATCCTCGACAGCCGTTATATCGTAAGCTCCGCCGTATCCGTGCTGAAGAAGCTCGGCGGCAAACTTTTCGCCGATTCCGCCGCTCCTGACGCCCTCCTCAAAGAAGAAGATGTTTTTCGCGCCTGCCGCCTCCTTGACAGCTTCGGGATCAATCGGTTTTATTCTGTTAAGCTTCAATACCTTTACCTCGATATTGTGCTTCGAAAGCTCCTTGACCGCCTTTGCGGCTTCAAAGAAAAGTCTGCCGTAGGTGACGATAACCGTGTCGGCAAGGGCGTGACCGTAAAGGTCATAGGTGCCGAACGACGGAGTATAATCTTCGGGAATCGCCGCCTCGCCGCCGCGCGGATACCTCACGGCAACCACATTGCCGTCGCGGTAAAATGCGTTGCCGAAGTCAATTTTCATTTCATCGTAGGTCGCCGGAGAATAGACCGTGACTTTCGGTATACTTTGCAGGAACGCAACATCGTAAAGTCCGTTGTGAGTTTCCCCGTCGTCGCCGACAAAGCCCGCCCTGTCAATCGCAAGCACAAGCTTCTGATCCTGCAGGGCTCCGTCGTGCATTATCTCGTCATAGCACCGCTGCAGAAAGGTCGAATACACCGCAAAGACGGGAAGCATACCGCCCTTGGCAAGTCCCGAAGCGAATGTTACCGCGTGTTCCTCGGCGATTCCGACGTCAAAGAAACGGTCGGAATAGGTGTCGCTGAACTCCGTCAGACCTGTTCCGAGCGACATTGCCGCAGTAATGAGCGTGATTCTCTTGTCCTTTTCCGCCATCTTGCACATCAGCTTGCCGAATTCGTTGCAGAAGGTGTCTCCGCCGGAATGGGGCTCGCCCGTGTCTATATCGAACTCCGAAACACCGTGGAAATGACTCGGATCCTTCTCGGCAAGCTCATAGCCCTTGCCCTTTACCGTGTTGACGTGGAGCAGAACGGGTGCTCCGAGAGTTTTCGCCGTTTCCAGAGCCTCGCACATAAGTCCTATGTTGTGTCCGTCAATGGGTCCCATATAACGGAAGCCCATTTTTTCAAAAATCGTGCTTTCGTAGATGAGGTTCTTGACGGCGGTTTTGAACTCAAACAGTCTGCTTGCCAGTCTGTGACCGACAAGCGGTATTCTGTCAAGGAAACACTCGAGCTTTGCCTTCATTCTGACATATCTCTTTTTCGTGCGTATCCTCGTCAGATATTTTGCGACCGAACCAACGTTTTCGGAAATGGACATTTCGTTGTCGTTGAGAATAACAATGAGGTTTGTTTTCGACCTGCCGGCATTGTTGAGTGCCTCATAAACAAGTCCGCCCGTAAACGAGCCGTCGCCGATTACCGCAACCGTATAATTATTGTTTTTCTTTATCTTATTTGCCTGCGCGATTCCGTAAGCGGAGGAAACGGACGTTCCGCTGTGTCCGCTGTAAAACGTATCGTGCTCGCTCTCGTTCGGGTGGCAAAAGCCCGAGATTCCGTCTTTCTGCCTGATTGTGTCAAAGACATCGTATCTGCCCGTCAGAAGCTTGTGGGTATACGCCTGATGACCGACGTCCCAAACGATTCTGTCCTTCGGTGAATCAAACATCAGGTGAATAGCAATCGTCAGCTCAACCGCGCCCAAATTGGACGCAAGGTGTCCGCCGTTTTTCGACACGGTTTCAATCAGAACGGAACGTATCTCCCTTGCAAGCTCTCCCCACTCGGAGCGGTCGATCTCCTTGAGATCCTTCGGCGAATGTATTTTATTCAGATATTTAATTTCATTATTCAAGATTCTTCACATCCGTGCCACAATTTGTGCGGTATCGCCTTAATTTTTTCTCTTCTCCATTTTATCGGCAAAATCCGAAAGGAAGTCGGCGTTGCCGTCAAAAGCTTTAAGCGCGTCCTTTGCCTTTTGCGTCAGCTCGGAAACAATCTGCTCGGAACGCTCGATTCCGAGCAAGGAAACATAAGTACACTTTTCGTTTTCGTCGTCGCTTCCGACCGGCTTTCCGAGAGTAGCCGTGTCGCTCGTGACATCGAGTATATCGTCAACAATCTGGAACGAAACTCCGATACAACGAGCGTATTCCTCAGCCGCAGATATCATATCCTTCCTGCCGGCGGCTACACATCCCATAACGCACGCCGCGCGGATGAGCTCGCCCGTCTTGAGCGCGTCGGTCTTTTCAATCTCTTCAATTCCGACCTTTTTGCCCTCATTCTGAAGATCCATAACCTGACCGCCGACCATTCCCGACCAGCCTGCCGCTTCGGAAAGCACGGCAACGGCGTCGATAACCCTATCAGCGGGAAGCTTCGCCTTGATCGCCGTCTCAAACGCAAGAGTCAGCAGTGCGTCGCCGGCAAGAAGAGCGTATTCGTATCCGAACGCAATGTGGCACGACGGCTTGCCGCGGCGGAAATCGTCATTGTCCATACACGGCAGATCGTCGTGTATGAGCGAATAGGTGTGTATCATTTCAAGTGCGCAGGCAAGCGGCATAGCACCTTCGGCGTCGCCTCCGCAAGCCTCACAGAACGCGATGACAAGCTCGGGGCGTATCCTTTTTCCGCCGTTCTCTATGCTGTAACGCATAGCTTTACTGACAATATCGTCGCTTTTGGGCATATAACCCTCCAGAGCTTTATTTATCATCTCAATATGACTCATATAATCATTCCTTTGAAGCTTAATATGTATCATTTGTGTGGTGACCGTAATTTTTTGCTGATCTTTCCTTGCCTCCATCTGATGAAGGAGGTGGCACGGCAACGCCGTGACGGAGGGAGAGAAAATGCTTGTTAAAGCCTTTTGGAAAGATTAAAAAACCTTTCGACTACCCCTCAGTCAAGATAGACTTCAGATATTAGATTGTAGATGTTAGATACAAACAAATCAAGAGACAAAATCTATCGTAACCAATGTCTAAAATCTAATGTCTACCGTCTGCAATCTATTTCGTCAGCCCTCCTGCTTTTCGGAAAGCTCGGTGATTTTCAGCTTTGCCTTTTCAAGGCTCGTGTTGCAGAACGAAACGAGCTTCGTGCTCTCTTCAAAGAGCTTTATGGATTCGTCGAGCGGCAGGCTTCCGTCGTCAAGCTTTGTTACGATCTCCTCCAGCCTTGTCATCGCCTGTTCGTATGTCATTTTTGCCGCCATTTAAAGCACCTCGCAGTTTCTTTCTCCGTCGGCAAACCCGACGGTCACGGTGTCGCCGCGCTTCAGCATTTCGGAGCTCGTGACTACCTTTTTATCCTTGGTTACTATCGAATATCCCCTTGCCATAACCTTGAGCGGACTGAGGGCATCGAGCCGCGCCGCCGCCGATGAAAATCTTGCGTTTTCCGAGTCGAGCTTCCGCCGGATACTCAAAAGTGCGCTCGTCATATAGCTGTCAACCAACTGAAGCCGCTGATCTATCAGCATAACGGGGCTCCTGTATTCAAGTCTTTCTTTTATAATATCAAGCCTGTTTTTTTCGTCGGCGATTCTCTGCAAAAGCATCGTCTCACATTCGTAGGTGACGGTCTGAATAAACGCGATATCCTCGCGAATGTCGGGAACGGCAAGCTCAGCCGCCGCCGAGGGTGTCGGAGCGCGCAGATCTGCCGCAAAATCGCAGATCGTGAAATCCGTCTCATGACCGACCGCCGAAATAACAGGAACACGGCTGTTGAACACCGCCCTGACGACGCTCTCTTCATTGAACGCCCACAAATCCTCAAGCGAGCCTCCGCCGCGTCCGACAATCAGAACGTCGGCATAGTCTCCCGAATTAAACTGTTTGATCGCATCGACGATCTGCGGAGCCGCTGACGCGCCCTGAACCTGAACCGGTGCAAGAATAATCTCCGCCAACGGATATCGTCGCGAAATAACGTTCCTGATATCCTGAATGACCGCGCCCGTTGCCGAGGTCACAACGCCTATACGCGTACAGCGGTGCGGAATCGGTCTCTTATGGCATTCGTCAAACAACCCCTCCTGCGCCAGCTTGTTTTTGAGCTGTTCAAAAGCAAGGTTGAGCACACCGAGACCGTCGGGCTGCATATCGTCGATATAAAGCTGATACTGACCGTCGCGCTCAAAAACGGAAACACGTCCCCTGACGATTACTCTCATTCCGTTTTCGGGCACAAATTTCAGGCGTCTGTTTGACGAGGCAAACATAACAGCCTTGACGGCGCAGCTTTCGTCCTTGAGGGTCAGATAAAAATGACCGGTTCGGTAGTGGTTCGTGAAGTTGGATATTTCACCCACCACATAAAGACTTTTCAGCAGCATATCGCCGTCGATTATCGACTTTACATAAGTATTGAGCTGTGTTACGCTCAGTATCGTTGATTTCATTCAAGTGACCTCTTGTGTGTGAGCAGGGCAATACCTGCGGCATTGTCCGCCGAAAACTCAGGCTCGGCAAAGCCTGCGCCGAGTGTTCTTTCAAACTCGTTTCTGATAATGCTGTTTGACATAACTCCGCCAGAAAAAATCATCGGCAAATCGCCATACTTTTCCTTGGCAAAAACAGCGATTTTATACAGAGCCGTCATTATATAATCAAGACAGTAGCGGCAGATATCTTCAGGCTTTTCTCCCTTTTCAAGCATCGCCCTGCACTTATTCTCAACGCCCGAAAGGCAGCAGTTGCCGTCCTTCAGCTTTATATTGATTTTATATTTTTTATCGCTCTTTTGTGCAAGCTCGTCAACGTATTTTCCCGCCGGGAACGGGTATCCGAGCATAACGCCGACGCGGTCAACCGCCTGTCCTGCCTTGAGGTCAAGCGATGTCGCTATAAGCTGTGCGTCAAGCTCCCCTTTGACAAGAAGAGCCTGGGTTGTTCCGCCCGAAACGTGAAAGGCGAGGAAAGCCCTGCAGTAAAGCTCACGTCTGCCGGACGAATAAAGAGCAGCCATAATATGTCCCTGCTGGTGCGAGAACCTGAACAAAGGCTTACCCGTCGCCGCCGCTATCGACTCAGCGGCGCATACTCCCGTTAAGAAGCACGGCATATATGAGCCCTGCGCTCTTACGGGTGCGTCCGACACTCCGACTGCGGATATCTCACCGTCGAAGCCGTCGAAAAGCTCCTTCATCAGCTCCGGAAGCTGTACCGTGTGGTGAAACACGGCGTCACTTTGGCGCAGCCCGAGCTCGCCCTCTTTCACGGGCAAAAGCTTTTTTCGGTGAATCACGGTGTCCGTACCGCTGTCATAAATCGCGCAGGAGGTTGTGTAGTTGCTTGTGTCAATTCCTAAAAAGTAAGGCATTTCAATCCTCTTTTTCTCTTGCAATCGCGCCGAGAATACCGTTTATGAAGCCCCTGTCCTCGTCCGAACCGTAGACCTTACATATCTCGACCGCCTCGTTGATGGATACTCCGACGGGAACCTTGTCAAAATATTTCATCTCGCACACAGCCATTCTCAAAACAGCAAGGCTTACCTTTGAAATTCTCGATTTGCTCCAGCCCTTGAGATTTTTTTCAATGACGGCGTCTATCTCGTCGATATGCTCCTCTGCCTTTCTTACAATATCGGCAGTCATCCTGTTCTTTTCAATGACCTCGGTCTCAATCGCAATGTTGAGAATCTCGTCAATGGTGAGTTCCGAGTTGAACGACTTTTCAAAAAATATAATAAATGCCTGTTCCCTCGATTTACGTTTACCCGCAGAAGCTGAACCCATTGTTTTCCGTCCTTTCCGGTTGCTTTGTCTTTTAAAGCCAAAAAATCCCTCCGTATATATACAGAGGGTCAGTACGTCAATATATCGCTGTGAAGGTGCACCGAATTGTATATATACACTATTCAATGCATATTATATCATACTTTTTTGAAATCTCAACCGTTTTTTGAATTTTGTCTGAATTTTTATAAAAATATAAGCCTGTTTCATTTTCGTAGTCCGAGCTTAGACAGGTTCGCCGCTGATTTTGTTTGATAAAATAATCCTTACGGATTATGAAAAAGAGCCTTGCAAAACGCAAAGCTCTTTTGGCGGAGAAGGGGAGACTCGAACTCCCGCGCCGGTTACCCGACCTACGCCCTTAGCAGGGGCGCCTCGTCACCAACTTGAGTACTTCTCCATTGGTAACAAAACCTTAAATATTTTGTTGTTGCAAGACCCCCTAAAGGGAAATCCCGCAAGGTGGCGGAGAGAGTGGGATTCGAACCCACGGTACGTTGCCGTACGACGGTTTTCAAGACCGTTCCGTTATAACCACTTCGGTATCTCTCCTAATGCTCGGATATTTTATCATAATTTGCGCCTTATGTCAATACAAAAATTTAAAATTTTGTGCGTATTGTGTAGGTTTACAATAGATGTGAGACTGAAAACAAAAAAGCATAGAAAAAAGCGAT
>CAVELL010000042.1:0-20681 GCA_963616775.1 Eggerthellaceae bacterium
GCTTCACCCCCACAGATTGAGTTCTGTGGGGGTGTTCGTTTATTCTGTTTTGGGATCGGTTTTGCGGGCTTATTTGTTTATCACAAGCTTTTTCGTTGCGCTGTTCGCTCTGTTCCAGCCTGCTTCAAACTTGCCGACTGCCGTGTAGTCTGTGCCCGTGAGTCTGACGTTCAGCGTCCAGACCTCGGTGTCTAGCTCTCTTGACGTGTCGCTGACCGCCGCTCCGCTCGCATCATAGCTCGTGATGCTCGTCACGCTCTTATGATACCTTGTGTAGGTTCTCGTCGAGCCGTCCGCCGATACTATCTGTACCTTGCCGGCTCTGCCCTCGACTGTTACCTTGCACACTCCCGTCGCCGCGTCATACTCCGCCGCCTTGATTACTCCGCTTGCAAGCACCTTTTCCGTGAACGTAAGCACTCCCGTCTTGCCCTCGTCGTACCATACCTTGCCCGATTTTGCTTCTATCCTGTAGCTGTATGTTCCCGCCGCGAGCGTTCTCTCGAAGACGAACTCTCTTGTTCCGTCCTCCCTCTGGGTATATACGTTGTTCGTTATCGTATTTCCCTCCGTGTCGGTGGTTCTAACCTTGCTGACCTCTCCCGTTGCTATTACGGTCAGTCGCGCAGTTTCTCCCTCTTCCGCCTCGTCGGAATATACCTCCTTGATGTACTTGCCCGTGTCAACGCCGTCGTACAGGTTTATCTCCGTTTGGTCGAGCATAAACGTGTATACTCCGCTTGTGTACGCCGTGTCCTCTATGCTGAGGGTGATGATTCCGTTCTCATCGCTTACGAGCGTTGCCGTCGAGCTGTTTGTCGCCTTGTCCTTCATCGTGAGGGTGTAGCTCTTGTTTGCCTCACCCGTCTTGATTCGGACGGTGTTGCCCGTCGTTTTGTATACGCCGTCCTCAAGCGTTGAGTTCTCGTCCGTCAGAAGCTCATAGCCCGCCGCATTCAGCGAAAGCGTATCTATTCCGCTTCCTCCGTCCTCGAGCAGCGTGTAGCCGTTTCCGTTCGACTGGCTCTGTATCTCTTTGTAGTCCTGTGGTCCGACACAGAATACCTTATCGAATACGTTGCCCCATCTGTCTACAAGGTGTACATAAGTGTATGCGCCTGTCTTCGGGTAGTAGTTGTAGCTCCAGTTGTTGCCCCATACCTGATATCCGAGTCCCGAGCCTTCGTGCTCAGTATAGGTTCCGTTTGCTTCCTTTACCCAATACTTTGCTCCAACAAATGTCATGCTCTTTGCCGCATTGTAGTTTGCTTCTGTCTTGAACAGTTTAACTATCTCATTGACATCGGTTGTGTTGATCTTTCCGCTGCCTATGTCTGTTGCTCCGAGCTCATAGGTAAAGGTGAACGAGCCTCTGTCGGTCTGTCCGTATGTTCCGTCATTGACCGTGTAGTCTTTATCGCCCGTCTTAGGAAGCTCCCAGTTCATCGCTCCGCCCGAGCTTCTGAACAGGTGGTACTGATTCAGATGCTTATCCAAATCCACCTGCGCTCCCGTCGCACAGAAGCTGTTGCTCTTGCCCGCTTCCGACGTCGTCTTGTGGTAACTGATATATATCGTTATCTTTTTATCCGTTGCGCTTTTTTCTTGGGTCTGTAAGCCGCTGAGCGACGCACTTGAAATTGCGTTCGGAGTGTAAGCGTCATCGGTCGCCGTCATGGTATAGCTTATGCTGCCGTCCGTGCCGGAAAATTCAGGCGTGAGCGTAATTTCCTGCTTCTGATTGTAGTAGTTCTCGCCATAGGTTGTGCCGAGCTTTGCCGCCGAGTTCAGATATTTGCTGTAACCGTTATCAACCGAGTCTGTTCTCTTAACATTGGTGAGACTGTACAGATTTTCGGTCTTTGCGAGGTTTGCCGAATCATCTTTATTCACGGTGATGTCGTTTTCCGTCGCCTTGGTCGGGTACAAAATTCGTCCGCTTCCCGCCGTGTCCTCAACCGTAATCCTCAGCTTCGGGCTCGGGTTGTTGGTGTAGCAGTAATAGGTATAGCTACCCTTATTGTTGTGGACGTAGTTCACTGCGCCCGTTTCCGTGTCGTAGATTTTGAGAACCGGATTGCTCGTTTTGACCGTTTCCGTTTCAAAGACAAGGTTCGACGCCATTTTAACAACATTGCTGTTGACGGTCTCCTGATCCTTTGCCGCCATTGCGTCATCGTAGGCGGTTTCGGTCTCGTCAAGGGTGGCGGTCGAGTACCAGTTCAGGTTCATATCCTTGACCGAGTGAGTACCGGCAGGAATTTTAATCTTGCTGCTGTCAACGCCGGAGTAGTTGATTTCGAACTTGTCGGTATAGTACACCACGGGCGCATTGTAGACATACGAGCCGCTTTGGTACTCGTCGGCGTCGAGAGCCTTTCGTGCGTCGTAAAGAGCCTGAGCCGTAGTAAGGTTCTTTGTCGCCTTGTTCGTGAAAGCGGCAAGTGCGGTTTCGTAAGCCTCACAGAGCTTTTTGTAGGTTTCGTCTGCGATGTACTCATACTTCTTCTTATCCGTTTCGTAAATTACGCTCGGAGTGTCGCTGTCAAGGTTTGTCACGGTGATACCCTTTGCAACCTCAACCGTGCCGACACGCTCGTCGGAGGTAGCTGTTTCGAGCCAAACCGCGTAGAGCTTGGTATTTGCGTACTTGAAATTCGCCGTGTTAGCCTGACCGACGGTGTAGGACGGAACCGTTGCGTCGGAGTCCTCCGACCAGCCGAGCAGAGTGAAATCCGTTCTGGAAACCTCAGGGAACAAGCCTGCACCTGAGTCAAGAACATAGTGAGTGTTCGGGGAGAACTCGGTCGGTGAATTCGATTTTTCAACCTTAACCTTTATCTTGTAATCGTTAAAAGTTATTGACGCTCCGGTGTTAACCCAAGTCCAAAGACCGAGCGTTTTATAGTTGCCGGAATTTGCCTGTTCGGAGGTGAAGCTCCAGCTGGCGGATACGCCGGAATTAAACTCATTGACATAGAAATTACCGAGTTTTGCGTCCGTTCCGCTACCAAGCCTGCATATACCGCCGCCCGCAGTCTTAGCTTCGAGCACAATACATGCCGAGCCCGATCTGGTTGCCGTACCGCCTACCTTTTCAATCGAAATGCTGTATGTTGAATCGGCTTCGGGTATAAACGGAGTAATTTCGAAATGCGCATTCTGCGAGGCGGTACCGTTCAGCGTGATAACATCGGTTTCGGGGTCGTAGGAATAGGTGATTCCGTTGACCGTCTGGGTTTTGAAGGGCGGCGCATAGAGGTTGACGCCGATGCTGTCGTGGGTCACATCGCTGTCGTGGTTCACATCGTAGGAAACCGTTGTTTCCTGCCAGTTCGCAACGAGGGTCGTATCGCTCCAACCGTAGGTAAATGTTGAACCGGTGATATGTGAGCTGTTATCGGTCGGGGTAATTGTCCAACCCGTGAATTTATAACCGTCACGCTTGGGTGTCGGAACATATCGCGTTGAATCCGTCGTCTGAATGATGTAGACATCCGAGCCGGTGCTCTCGGTCAGCTCCTCGATTCTCAGACCGGAAACGGTATAATCGCCGCCGGCACTTGAATTTTGATCGAGCCTTATCTGATAGCTGCCCGTTGTGTCCTGATTTCCGACCCATGTGCAGTCGTTGTTTCCTGTTACACCGACGGTAAAGTCGGCGGTGTAGACATACAGTCCGTCCTGCTGCGCGGTGGAGGATGTAACGGTGAATGCATTTCTTACAGTTAATTTGCCGTCTTTGAAGAGGTAAAGCTCCGAATACGGGGTCGTGGATGTGAAGGTTATCCTGTAAGTCTGATTATACTTCAGATAGCACCACATAGGAATTTTAACGGTTCGTTCACTTTCGCCGGCGGCAAAGCTGCCGGAGACGTTGAAGGAATCGCTGTTCGCCTTGATGTTCCACGCGATGCTGCTTGTGCTGCCGCCCGAAAGAGAGGTGTTTACGGAGGTATACAGCAGATTTCCCGTGTAGCGTCCGCCGTTTGAATCAATGATAAGATTCTGCGGATTAGCAACCCAGTTGGCGGTGAGGGTTGCATTGCCCTTGCCGAAGGTGTAGGTCATATTCTGGTTGCCGCTTGTCGGAGAGCCTGCACCCGAGAGCGTCCAGCCGGCGAAGGTGTAGCCGCTGCGTAAAACAGTGGGCAAGGTAAGCGTTGAGCCGGGAGTACCGATTACCGAGGTGTAGCTGATTCCCGTTCCGCCGTCGAGGTCAATCGTCAGCGTGTAGTCGGGCAGGTTGTAGTAGTAGTATACGGTGAGATAATCGAGGCTCGACACTGTGTACTCATAGGTGTATTTGTCCGATGTTTTAAGATCCAAGTCAGCGGCGGTGTTCGATGTAACAGTATCGGCGAGGGCTGTTTTCGGTGAATTACCGATAAGCTTGTAGCCGTCGATGCCCGTGCTCTGATTTATGAACCAGTTTTCGATTTTCACTTCTGCGCTTGTTGCTACGCCGGCAGAAGATGTTATATCGGTTGTTGTCGTCCATGTGTTGCTGTCGCCGGTTGTGGAATTTATCTGTCTGATAAGAGAACGATCTACCGCAACAACTTTGCCCTCACCGAGCTGTGTTGCCTTGCAGCTGTTATATGCAGTCGTCAATGCTGAATAATCCGTCGTGAGAGAGGTCGGATTGCCGAGGTCTCTGTACGCTTTCATCAGGGCATATTTGAATGTGGTAAAATCGCTCTGACCGGAACTCTTGTCCCATTTTTCCTGCAAGCCTGCGTTAGTGTAAGTGCCGATATCTTTACGCATAGTCTCTTTGGTTACCGCTCCAAGCTTTACGATACAGGTTGCAGAGGAATAGGAATCATCATTTCTGACCTGAATTGCAGAATAAAAATTATGATTCCAACTTGTGTTTTTATCCCAACTGTAACTTGCTTGATTATACATTCTTATGCCGGCATTCTGGTCATCACCGTATTTAAAAAGATCATTACTACCGCCAATTGAGCCTCCATTTCCAAGAACCGTGTTTTGTGGAGCGGTTATAACATTACTATCATGATATTTCAGATAAAAAATCCAATCTGTATTTGTAATCTCTTTCAGGGTATTACCCATATCAATGTTACCGTAAGAAGGGCTTGTTGCATTTGTAGCGTCCGAAACATTATAAAATCCGTAAAGATGGTTGCTTGTTTCTGTGAACATACTATCATGGTAAGCAGAACCGATCATATCCACACCAACATAAAAATTCGGAATTTGATTCAGGTTAGTGAAGCGCGAAGTGTCTATGCTTAACATACCTGTCGAACTTCTTACTGCTGATACAAAAGAAGTTCTGTCTTTTTTGCCACCATCTTCCATGTGTTTAACCATTTTGGCATTAACATAAGCATTATTACTGTCAATTTTCATAAACTCGCTAAGAGACAACTTTGTATCATTTTGGCAGAAGTTTTCAATACCCTTATACTTTACTGAGCTGAGATTCGTGATAGGATCATATAAATAATATCCTTTTCCTGACTCTCCCACATTTTTACTGTTACCTGTATATGCATTCGCACCAAAAGCAACTTGCGTTGTGGAAAGACCCTGTACACCGGATATCCAGTTTGAGAATGATATGTCGCCCTGTCTAGTGCTACCGCCAAAAAAACCATGCGTTGCATAATCAGTTGCACTTGTTATTGCACCGATTGAATGGTTCATCGGGGCATAAACGGTAGTATAAGCATAATATGTTTGAGTAACAGTTTTTAAATCTCCGGCAAGATTTACCTGCTTGTCGACATCAACACGCCACTCAATCAATGCCGTCTCACCGGCATTAAGTCCGTAGTCATCAGACTTAGAACCGTTGTATCCTCCGAACAGGTGACACCAACCCTCTACAATTTCTCCGGACACCTTATTGTTCAACGGTGCGGCATTAACTCCATAAATCAAATAATTGTCTCCGCTGTACCATGTAACATTGTTTCCCGTTGTAATGTTGGATTTCATATAGAAGATGTTATAATTCGGGTCATAATAATCCGCACCGGTAATTTTCCCGTTACTCTCTGTTATACTCTCTACTCTGAACGGCTGAATTTTAATCTGCTTAACATTATCCGAAGAAACCTGAACTTCAAACTTACCTGTTGATGAGGTTGTTCCGTCGGCAACGAGATTGCCGTTTTCAATTTTGTTGTTCAGATAATACTGTGCCTGAGTTGCCTTTCCCGAGGAAACCTTGAGGTAAATGGTTTCAGGGAAAGCAAGCTTAACGCCGCCGCTCGCCGAGGAGGTAGCTATAGCCTGATCATTGGATGTCGACTGCTCCTTCACAAGAGCCGCATACTTCGTTTTCAAACCGGTAACCGCATTCTTCAAATTATCCGAGCTTACTGCTGCGGGAGCCGCTGCTCCCTCGTTGAAGTATTTGATATAGTTATAGACAAGGTTCCTTGCCGTCGAATAATCACTCCAGCTCGCCGCCGTATACAAAACCGAGTCCGTCACCGAGCCGTAGGTTCTCATCGCCTCACAAAGAGCAAGGTACTCCCTTGTGACATCGGTCGCGTTCGCCGCGTGGGTGAGCATATAGGTAGCCGTGCCGACCGTTCCGAAGGTGTTGCTGAGGTTGAGATCCATCGCCGTCTGGTTGCTTCTGCCGTAGCTGCTTGAGCTTGTGCCCGTGTCACGAACAACCTGGAACGGCGTTGTGAACGACGCGTCACAGTAACGGTTAAAGGCAATGCCGAGATTCGTTATCGGTGCGCCGGCGCTCTTGTCCTTGGTATAGTAAAGGTACAGAAATTTTGTGTTGCTTGCGTCCTGGTTGAGGTCATAGTTCGCGGCAAGCTGATAAGTAATTCCCTTGATTTCAATCGTGCTTTCGGGGCTGTTCCACGCCTCCTGAAGAATCTTGACGTCCGTTATCGCGTCGTCAATGTTCGCCGAGGTCTTGTAACCGATTGCTATATATTTACTTTTCGAGCCGCAGCCCTTGTTCAGGTCAGCGTCTTCGTTCGTTGTCGTTTTCTCAAGCACGGTATAACCTGCGTTTTCTATGGCAGTTTTGACATTGCTGAACTTATCCGACGCACCGTCAGCCGTCAGGTCGGAAATGAACGACGTTGCGGTCGACGCGAATTTTCTGCCGAAGGTTTCGTACTCGTCCTTGTTGATGAAGCTGCTGTCCGTCGGGTCGTCCGTCCAGTAGTTGGTATCGAGCGTGCCGGAGGAGGTTATGGTCATATATCTCAGGGCGCAGTAGCCCTTGCCGTTCCACTCGGTGTTGAGTCCGCCGCCATAGCCCTGAACAAGAGTTTTGCCGTTCACCGTGCCCTTGCCCATGAGGGTGTTGCCGTGGTCATGACCGTAGAATATGCCGAGCACATTGTTCTTGGCAAGCGAATTGTAGAGCGCGGAAGTGTCGGAATAAGAGCAGGAGCAGGTCTCCCAATAATAGCCCTGAAACATCTCGTTCGACTCGTTTGCCGAGTAAGCACCGCTGATTCCGCTGTCGGAGGCAACGGTTGTGCAGGTGATTCCGTTCGCGTCCTGTTGGAGAATGCCCGAGGTGTAGAACTCACGCAGAGGAATGTGCTGGAAAGCAAGGCAGGTAATCGAGCTGTCGCCCGTCCAGCTGTTGACATTGCTGACAATGCTGTTGTAGCATGGCTCATCGGTATAGGTTCCGCTTCCGTTTGTCTGGTTATAGCCTGCCTTACCGTAGCCGCCGTTATCGTCATAGGTTGCTGAATTGATTATGATGATTCTGCGGACAACCTTGCTGCCCGCCTGATCGTAAACATCAATATACCCCGTTCCGACATCAGCGATGTTCGGGTCGTCAAAGTCAATTGCACCCAAACTCTTGAAATATTCATACATTCTTTTGATCGTATGAGAGCCGTATGTTGTTGTCCATCCGGTTGCGTCGCTGACATTGTTGCCCTCATAGTCATGGTTGCCGAATGTGACGGCGAACGGAATCGTGTTGCCGCTCTCGTCCTTGAACAGGCTGACAATTTCATCCGCCGTGTTTCTGAACTCTTGATCATTGACGCAGCCGACAACATTGTCGCCCGTCATGACGATGAGATTCGGATTGTACTTCGCAATCGCCGTTTCAATCATCGTAACCGTGTCCTCAGGCAAAGGAGACTTTGTCTGAATATCCGGCACCTGAAGCACACGAAAGCTGCCGTCGGAATTGACCGTCAGCTTGCCGTCTGCGGCTGCGGCGGTGAAATCAAACACCGTGAGCGCAGGAACGATAACCGAAATCATCACGGCAATTGACATAAGCACGCTCAGCACGCGCTTGCCGAGTTTAGAGTGTTTTTTCATAATCATTCCTCCAATTTATGTGAAATAAAAATTGATAACTTTTCCGTGGTTTTAGTTTTTTGCACGGCTCCGATCGGGTATGATGGCTTTCAGATGTCAGACACAAAAAATAAACAGGCAATTATCTATGACAATACCGCACAAATTGAGGTATGGGAATTGCCCTAAAAAGCCCACTGCCCCACGTTTGAGAAAATTTTATCATACCTTATTATTCCTTTTCAACAAAGTGCAACAACACTCATTCATTTTCTATGTTGTATATATAAATTTTCCTCTACCCCCCCCCGAAAATTTATAACTTATCCACAAAAGAAATTTTTTCTTCAAATTTTCGCAAAAAAGACCTCGCCTTCCTCAAAACAGTGAGCTTTGAGAAAAGCGAGGCTTTCCGAAATTATTTATTTGCCGTAAATTATCCTGTCGACTGTTCTTTCGGCGGCTTTACCGTCGGGAACGCCGAAATTTTTGAAATTGAAGTCGTTTCTTCGCAAGCGATAGGTTTCGGAAACGGAGCTGTTGATAAGGTTGAGAAGCGTCTGAAAATCACGGGCAACGGGACCCGGGACATAGCTTTCATAGTCAAAATAAAAAGCTCTGTCGCGCTCATACCGCTCAAGGTCAAACGCATAGAAATAAATCGGCTTTTCCTGAATCGCAAAATCCATACAAATTGACGAATAGTCGGTTATGAGAATGTCGCAGACACGCATAAGCTCCATCGTGTCGGGATAATCGCACACGTCAACCGCGCCGTCAAGGCTGCGGACATCGGAATGCACCTGAGGGTGCAGGCGCACGAGCAGCTTATACTCCCCGCCGAACCGCTCATTGAAAGCCGATATGTCAAGGCTGTCAAGCAAACGAATGTCGTCGGAACGGTTGTCCCTGAATGTCGGAGCGTAAAGCACAAGCTTTTTGCCTTTACATTCCGGATACCTGCGGTCAAATGCCGCCCTGAGACGTTCTTCGTTAATCGGCTTGAAGAAATAATCCGTCCGAGCCGAGCCGAGCGGCAGAACCTTATATTCCGAAACTCCGAACGCGCTCGCATATATCGGAGCAACGCCCTCGGAGGAGCACACAACATAACTGAGCTTGCTGTTGCCCGCCTTTTCGAGCAGTCGGACATTTTCGGGTCGGTCAATATCCAGACCGAACTTTTTGAATGCGCCCTCGGCGTGCCAGAGCTGGGTTATGACCGCACTCTGCCTGAACCTGAGCTTGCCCATCGGCATAAAGTTATCGTTGAGAAAAACGAAGCCCGATGTTGCAAGGTGATATGCCTTTACCGTGAAGAACGATACAGCCCTGCCAATACTTTTCAGGAGTTCCCCTGCCGATGTTTTCACAAGCTTCAAATCCGTGCCCGATATCTTTATTACCCTGAAATCGTCGCGCCGTATGACCTCTTCCATAACAGCACCGAGACTGTCGCTGAAATTTTCGTTGTGCGGCGAGAGAAAGGATATTTTGTTTGACTTCAATGGAAAAATGCGAAAGAAATTGAACAGAATCGCATATATTCCGTAAAAAAGCTTTTTCATAGTCTGTCCGCCCGAAAACAATTATCTTTTGTTTACCATTTCGTTGTATTTGTCGCACACCTCGTTCACTTCGCCCGAAGCAATTATCTGACCCTTTTGGAGAATTATCGCCTTGTCGCAAAGACGTCTTACCTGCTCGGTGCTGTGCGAAACAAACAGAACCGTTACGCCCTTGTCAAACATACTTTTCACTTTATTTTCGCTCTTTTGACGGAACTTTGCGTCACCGACCGAAAGAACCTCATCAAGAATGAGTACCTCAGGCTCAACAGCCGTCGCAATGGCAAATCCGAGACGTGCTCTCATTCCGGAGGAATAGTTCTTAACCGGAACGTCGATAAATTCCTTGAGCTCGGAAAACTCCACAATTTCATCATACTTGCTTTCGATATATTTTCTCGAATAGCCCATCGTCGCGCCGTAAAGAAAGATGTTTTCCTTGCCGGAATAGTTATTGTCAAAGCCTGCGCCCAATTCAAGCAGCGGAGCTATAACGCCGTGAACCTTTACCGAGCCCTTGGTCGGCTTCAGAACACCTGCAACAGTTTTTAAAAGCGTACTTTTGCCGGCACCGTTAAAGCCGAGAACGCCGAGCCTTTCACCCTTTTCAACGGTGAAAGAAACGTCTCTCAATGCCCAAAATTCCGTGAACATAAGCTTGTGCGTGACAAGCTTCACAAAATATTCTTTAAGGTTATCAACCTTTTCTTTATTCAGATTAAACAGTATGCTGACGTTTTTAACCTCAACAGCCGGCTGTCCCATATTTTTGCCACCTCTCAGATGTAAAGAATGAATCTGTCCTGATGCTTGTAGAAAACAAAAAATCCGATCACAAGCACAAGCACCGAAATTCCGACAGCATAGAAAAAGTGATTCCAATTCCACATCGTGCAGTAAAGTATGCACGAGCGGAACATTTCCAATATGCTGTACAGCGGATTCAGCTCCAACACCTTCATAACAACGGGATGAACGCCGCTCTTGCTCAGAGTTCTGAGGCTGTACATAACCGGTGTGACGTAGAAAAGCATCAGCGTTATAACGCTGTAAATGTATTCGATATCCTTGAAATAGACGTTGAGAACGGAAAGAATCAAGCCGATTCCCGTGCTGAAAACACAGAGAATGAGTATCGGAACAAAGCTGAGGAAAACATACGGCGAGAGGTGCAGGTCGGGATACGCCATATCAAAATGATTTTTTATCAGAAAATATCCCATTACAAGAACCAGCACAAGAAGAGAAATGCAAAACGTTATAAATGTTGAAAAAACATTGGCAATGGGATAGATATATTTCGGAACATAAACCTTCTTCAGCACCGACGCGCTGTTGCGTATGGAGCGCATGGCACGGTTTGTCGACTGAGTATAGAACTCATAAAGCAAACGGCCGGTCAGAAGATAAACGGGATAGCAGACAACGCCGTCGCTCGCCTTGCCGAAAACCTTTGTGAAGATGAAAACAAGGACAAGCATCGTCAAAAACGGCTGGAGCATCGTCCAGAAAATTCCGAGAAAGGAGTTCCTGTACTGGAGCTTGACGTTCTTGCGGACAATCTCCTGCATAAGATATCTGTATTTATAAGCATTTTTGGCATACTGCTTCATCGGCAGCCTTTTCGCCCTTTCCTGAGCCATAGAATCACCTCATATTGTTTTCCACTTGTAGAAATATCTGAACATTGAGTTGATATGAACACACATCAGCTTGAAATTTCGCTTGCTCTCCCTGCCCCAAACGTGGTTGACGATTGCGTAGGGATAGTAGACGCATTCGGAAATTTCGTTGACCCGTCTTGCAAGGTCGGCGTCCTCAAAATACATAAAATATCCGTCGTCAAAGCCGCCGATTTTTTGAAGTATGTCTGTTCTCAGGAGCATAAAGCAGCCTGTCGCGTTTTCGATTCCGATCGGCTTTGAAAGATCGCAGTCAAGCATCGCGTACTCGCTCAGAAGCTTTCCCGGCTCGTCCCCTCTCATTCTGCTTGCGACAAGGTACTTTAGACGGGGGTTCCTCTTTCCGAGAATCTGATCCTTTCCGTCGGGGAAACAAATTCTCGGCGAAAGGAGCCCGATCTGCGGATTCTCGTCCATATACCGAGCCATCTTCTTTATAACATTTTCCTTGAGAACGATATCCGGATTGATTATCGCGTGATAACGTGAATCGAGCTTTCGGATTACAATATTGTGACCCGCGCCGAATCCGACATTTTTTTCGCTTCTGATAACCGTGACATCGGGATAATTCTCCTCAATGAACTCCGGCGTACCGTCAACGGAGCCGTTGTCAACAACATAAAGCTTAAAGTCAACGTCGTCTGTTTCGTCGAACAGAGTTTCGAGCGTTTTCTTTATCGTAGTCATATTATTGTAAGTAACAATGCTTCCTGTTACCGTATTGCCCATACACTAACCCACTTTCAAATATGCTTCGGTGCTTTCTCAGCGTCCTATAAGCGAAGAAATAATACTGAATCTCCATTTTATCTTGTCACCGAGACCGCTTCCGTTGCCGGAAACGTTTTCCGCATGACGGCGGTAAAGAATCAGCGGTTCTTTGACCAGCTTCACCTTGCCGTGCTTCTCAGCCATAAGCCCTATCCATTGGTCGTGCATCGGGAGCCCTTCGGGAAACGGGAGAATGTACCTCACCAAATCCCTGTGGAAAGCCATACAGCAGCCCTGATAGGAGTTTTTAACAACATTTCTCAATATTCCGGCCGTTGTGCGGTTAACCTCAAACGAGGTCTCCCCCGTTTCGTTAAGCTCGCCGTCGGTTATCAACGCGTTGTGCAGGACAAGGTCTGCACCGTTTTCAATCTCGCGTACAACCGTTTCAACCTTATTTTCAAGCCAAACGTCATCCTGGTCGGCAAGGAAAATACAGTCTCCCTCTGCCTTTGTGATGCCATATTCAAAATTCTTGATAACGCCCTTGCCGGGTCCCTGCAAATAAATAATTCTGCTGTCCGAATCCATAAGAGGTTCAAGCGTCTGCCTCGTTTTTCCCTGAGGGAAATCATCGGAAACAATCAGCTCGTCATTTTCTCCGAGCTGCGGCAGAATCGACCTGACCTGTGCTTCAATGTATTTTTCGCCCTTATAGGCTGCAAGAACAACGGATATCATTTAGCAAAACCTCTCGGCAAACAGTTAATAATCAGTATTGACTGAAAAAAGCAGTAAATATCACAATCTGCCTTTAACTGCAAATAGACTACTGTATTATACTACAAAACAGTAAATTGTCAATAAAATTATGGCAGGCGCGGATAAAATCGGCCTTATATACAAAAATGTCCTGTTTAATTTTGGCATAAAATAAGACCCGAAAAACGAGTCTTATTTGTATTTTATTCAGTTTTCTTCAGCTTTTCCGACCGAAAAACCGCCCTTTACAAGGATAACAATTATCGGAATAAGGGCAACCGCGCAGACAACTGCGGCGTAAAGAAACATTGACGAGGTCGGAACGATCTGGGAAACGCCGTAATCGTCCGTGTAGTGCACGCCCGAGTCGAATATCGCTTTCTTTCCGACATAGGGACCGACAACCATCGGTATCATAACCGCGAATACCATTCTCACGCCCTGGAAAAGTCCCGCCTTGCTTTCGGGAGTAAAGTCTCTGACAGCCGCGTTAAGCATTATACCGAGCAGGCAGTAACCGATTGCGGTAGGTACAAAGCCGATTATCAAAAGCGTCAAATCGTGTGCGAAATAAAGTGTTGTCAAGCCCGCAACGAAAAGCACGAGCATCGGAATTACGAGCTTATCCTTTCCGCATTTGTCGGCAAGCTTTCCGACAAGTATAATTCCGACAACGGCAACGAGCAGTCCAACCGCCGCAACTGCGATCAGAGCCGGTGTGATTTTAAGATTATCGGTGCTGAAGAAGCCGTCGGGACTGTGCTCAAGATAGATTATAAGGTACGGGAAGAAAACCTGAACGGCAACGGAATACGCGCAGACCGAAAGAAGTGTTAAATAGAGCCTTGAGTTTTCCTTTATAACAGAGGGTCTCAAACCGTAAACAAGATCGCCGAAAAAGCTTCCGCGGCTTACAACCGTTTTCGGAGCATCCTTGAGAGTGAAAAGCCCGATTATTCCGCAGACGATAACCGCCGCGCCGAGAATCAGGAAAAACAGCTCATAGCTTCTCTGTATGTCGTTGCCGGCAAGCAGAGCTCCTCCCAAGGCAAGCACAATACCGAGAGCCGCCATAGGCAGGAAGGCAAGCAGACTCTCCGCCGTCGCACGGTTCGTATTGTCGGTCGAATCCGTCACCCACGCGTTGAAGCCGGCATCGTTCGCCGTTGAGCCGACAAACGTCATAACCATATCCATAACAATTACAATCCACACGGTTGTCGTGAGAATTTTAACCTCGTCCGTCATACTGAAAACCGAAGCTATGCTATCGCGCGAAATCAGACCGAAGCCGCCGATAATAACTCCCCAGACTATGTAACCGACGGAAATAAAACGGTTTCTTGAGCCCTTGCGGTCGGTGAGCGCACCCATAACAAGCGTTGTCAGCATTGCCGTGATCGCCGAATAAGCAACCATCTTGCTGACGGCGTCGATAACGTTGATCGAGCCGTCGACAGCAGCCTGGCTTGCGCCCTTATAAATCGAATTGTACAGGAATGTGTTGAAATACATATTTTCAACATTCCAGGCAATCTGTCCGACAAATCCGAACAGAATCAAATTAAAAATAAGCCGAACAGACAGCTTACCCGTTTTAGAGTTGTTTTTCATATACTAATCCCCTCGTAACTATTTCGGTTAAAATCGCAGAAATGTACACGGAAAAATATCTGCTCGGTCATTATACCATCTATGCCGTGCAAAAGCAAGAGTAAGGGAATGCGGCAGATTTTTATTGCAAACAGACCTTCCATCCTGTATAATGCTTCTGAGGTGATTTTATGACAATTAAACCGAACTACGAAAAAATAGACGGCTGTGAGTTTTATCCTGCCGATATTATGTGGGAATACAAGCAATGCATTGACGAGGGTCTTGATATTGAAAAATACAAGGAGCTTTTTGAAGCGGTTTCAAGGCTTCCGCATGATGAGATTGTCGACGACCTCGGCGATACAATTTTCAAAATAGTTTCCAACGCTCCGATTAAAGACGGTTATGAATTTAACGAGCCCTCCGGGCTTGAAGAAATAAAAGCACTCAGGAAGCCCTATCCCGTCAAGGGTACAATCGACCGTGACGCACTCAGGGACAAGGTTCACGGCGCATGGCTCGGCAGAATCTGCGGCTGTATGCTCGGCAAAACCGTTGAGGGTATACGCTCGGACGAGTTCATTCCTTTCCTCAAGGAAACGGACAACTATCCGCTTTCACGATATATTTACCGTTCCGACCTGATGGATGATATTGAGGACAAGTACAAATTCGGTTTCACGGGAAATATGAGCTACGTCGGAGATATTGAGGGTATGCCTGCCGATGACGACACGAACTATACGGTTCTCGCTCAGCTTATCCGTGAGAAATACGGCAAGGATTTTACACCGTATAATGTTTCTGCCGCATGGACGGATTATCAGCCGAAATATGCTTATTGCACAGCCGAAAGAGTAGCCTTTTGCAACTTTGTCAAGGGCTTCACTCCGCCCGAATCGGCGGCATATAAAAACCCTTACCGTGAGTGGATCGGTGCACAGATCAGAGGAGATTACTGGGGCTACATCAACCCCGGCAACCCCGAGCTTGCCGCCGAAATGGCATGGAGAGACGCTTCAATTTCTCACGTCAAAAACGGAATTTACGGTGAAATGCTTGTTGCCGCAATGCTTGCCAATGCCGCAGTCACAAGCAGCATTGAGGATATCATTCTTTCCGGACTCGCTCAGATTCCGTCAACCTCACGTCTTTACCGGAGCATCGGCGAAATACTGAAAAAATACAGGGACGGCGTCAAGCGGGAGGAGGTATTCGACTATATTCATTCCTGCTACGACGAGCACACGGGCTACGGCTGGTGTCACACGATTCCAAACGCAATGATCGTCACCGCCTCTCTTCTTTACGGAGAGGGAGACTACGCAAAGTCAATCTGTATGGCTGTTCAAACGTGCTTTGATACCGACTGCAACGGCGCAACCGTAGGCTCGATTCTCGGAATGGCAAACGGCATAGGGAGCATGCCGGAATATTGGACAAAGCCGATCAACAATATTCTTCACACCTCTGTTTTCGGCGTGGGCGCGGTCAAAATTACCGATATGGTCGATAAGACCATGATGCATATTCAGTAAATCATTCGCACTAAAACAGGCTGTCGCAGGCAGGATTTTTTTCTGTCACGACAGCCTTAAATTTTAAATCAGTCGTTTACGTTCGACCTTCTCAATTTCAATGCTTTCAGTACCCTTGCAGCAACGTTATAAAACGTTTTGCCGTAGATTGCCGTTGTGACTGCGACAGCTGCAATATTGATAAGCACAAGATACTTCAGGGCAAAATATGTGCAAACGGTTTGCAGAATTATTAAACCGCTGCATAAAAGAACCCTCACAGCGTACATTCTAAACCCGACGAGTCTCTCCGAAGCAAAGGCTCTTATGACAAAAACAATGAAATAGCTTGCAAATGTTGCGGCAGCCGCGCCGTATATCTCGAAGCGCGGTATAAGAATCAAATTGAGAATGATATTGGCAGCTGCACCGACCATCGACGTGATAAACGAAAGCCTGCTTCGCTTGAGAACAAGAAAGGTGCTGCCCATAAATGTTGCAAAGGAGGAAAATACCATCGCACAGCATAGAATCGGCACATATTCATAAGCCGAAAAATACTCCGCCGTTGCAAGGAGCCTTATTCCCGGCTTTGCGAGTGCGATAACGATACTGCATCCGAAAAACATTATTCCCTGAAATGAAAGCCAACCGTCCGAGAAGAAGGTTTTGTACTCGCTCGCCTCCCCGTCCTTGCGTTCGCTGACCGCCGAATACTGCCATGCGTCGCTGAACGCTCCGGAGAGCAGGATTATTGCAGTCGGAAGCTTACACGCCATTGTATAGATACCGTTTGCCGTGCTTCCGACCATCCAATTTATCATATATCTGTCGGAAACAGATGTTATCCACCAGAAAATTCCCGTCGGGATGAGCGGAATACTGTATTTCAGCATATTTTTTATAAGCCGTGAATCAAGCTTTACGGTTACGAACCTCCACAGCCTTTCCCTCAGAAAAATATAAATCGCACACAGCGTATCGGCGATAATAATCGAATAAACGTATCCGTCGATTCCGAGACCGAGGACGGCAAGGAAAAGAATATTAAGAGTAACGACAAGAAATGTATTCAGTATTCCCTGTAAGGCAAAAAGTCTTGTGTTTCCGATTGCTCTGACAAACTGACTGCACAAGGAATGAACGCACGCCGCAGCCGTGTAGAGAAAAACCGCCGTCACGTCGATTTTATCATCAAGCATGGGCTTCAAAAACGGTGCACTCACAAGCATGGCAAGAGCTCCGAGCAAAATGATTGCTCCGCCCGAAGAAAAAACCTTGCTCCGCTCATCTGTTCTGTTTATTGCGAATCTGAAAACCCCATCCGTAATTCCGAGCGACACAACAGGGAACAGGAGGTTTGCCGTCTGACTGATCAGGTCGGCGTCACCGTACTCCGCCGGGGTAAGATATCCCGTGTAGAATCTGACCATCAAATAAACTATCAGCTTGGAGGTCAGCACACCGACGCTTATAAGCATTGTATTTTTTGCAAGTTTACCGTATCTGTCCATTAAATGTTTCCTTTGCTTTTTTGATATTTTTATGGTATCTGTTTTTGATTTCATCATTGGTATCGCCTGAATATTTTTTGGTAAGAAGCACCTAAAAAAACGGTGCTTCTTTTTATTCTCAGCGGTTATCATAATATAGGTGATATAATGGAAAAAGTAAAAGAATACTTAATCGTTTTCGGTACAGGCGGAATAATATACAGCCTGATTGAAGTTTTGTTTCGCGGCTTTACACATTGGACAATGACCTTGACCGGCGGCTTCGCTCTGCTGATTATTTACATCAGTAACATACGGATGAAGACTCACAGTCTGATTCTGCGCTGTCTCGCCGGCAGTCTGATAATAACCGCTCTTGAGTTTGTCGTCGGCTGTGTCGTGAACCGAGGACTTAATATGCAGGTTTGGGACTATTCGGACGAAAAATACAACATTCTCGGTCAGATTTGTCCCCTATTCTCAGTCGTTTGGTTTCTGCTCTGTATTCCCGCTACTCTCGTTTCCTTCTTTTTCCGACGGAGCTTCGGTAAAAACAGATGATTTTATCTCGGCAAATTCCGACTTGTTTGTCGGGTCAACAAGTGCCGAGTAAGAGAAAAACGCTATTCCTCCGTAATTATCCGTTGCCTTTGCGACGGATATTTGCTTTTCAATTATTCCGCTTCCCGCTTCAAATTCATCGCTTTCGCCGTTCAACTTATACGCGGCAATTCCGTAAATCATACGAACGGCTCCGATTTTGTCAAGCTCCGACCACTGACGGCACGCCTTGTCGAAAGGAAGCGTCCTGCTTTCAAAGCCGTAATAAAGCTGCGGAATTATCCAGTCACAGTAGCCTCGCTCGGCACACCAAAGCTCAACATCCGCATACTCCTCCTCATAATTGTTGCTGACGTTTCCGGCAGGGCTTATCGAAAAGACACAGTCGGTGTCCTCGGATTTCACCGCCGTATACATTTGCGAAACAAAAGAAGAAATTACGTTGAGACGCCATTTGTCAAGGTACAGGCTTCCGCCGTTTTTCTTGTATTCGTCATAGTAGATTTTGTCAACGCTTTCGTCGGTCGACGGGTAGAAATAATCGTCAATATGTATTCCGTCAACATCATAATTGTTTATTATCTCTCTTACGCCGTCGATAACGAGCTTCTGATTGTCCGTTGACGCAGGAGAAAAATAGAGTCCGCCGTCGGCGGAAACAACCCTGCCCTTTGCAGCTTTATCGTTCAGGAGCTTCTTGGCGGGATTGTCATCGCTGAGCTTATCCGTGTCGCTGTCAAAGGAAATTCTGAAAGGATTTATCCACGCATGCAGGGCAATTCCCCTTTCATGCGCTTCTTCAACCATAATTTCCAGCGGATCGTAGTCAACGCTCTCACCCTGCTCGCCCGTCAAATATGCCGACCACGGAAAAATCTCCGAATAGTACATCGCGTCGCAAAACGGTCTCACCTGAGCAAAAACGGTGTTGATGCCGTAGTCCGCGCAGTTATCAAGCATTTCCGAAAATTTACTGCGGAACGAGTCCTCGTCTCCGCCGTTTTCGTCCTTCATTGAAAGCTCGTTATAGGAAATCCATACGGCTGATATTTCCCTGCCCGCTGATTTTTTAACCTTTTGATTTTTATCGGCAAAGGAGCAGCCGCCGAGAATAAGTATTATCAGAAAAAGGCAAGCTATACGTTTCATAATTATCCCGTCTCCTTTTCGGAAAGCGCCGCATATTTACCTGCGGCAAGCCCGCTTGCCCATGCCCATTGAAGATTGAATCCGCCGCAGACCGAATCGACATCGAGCACCTCGCCTGCGCAGTACAAGCCCGCAACAAGCTTCGATTCAAGAGTGTTAGGCTTAAATTCATTAACATTTGCACCGCCGACGCTTATCTGTGCACCGGAAAAGCCGCGCGTTGAATTTACCGTAAACGGAAAAGCTTTAGATTTTTTTATTATTTCCGCAATTCTTCGTTCACCGAGACTGCCGACAGACGACAGACAGTTTATGCCGCAGCTTTTCAAAATATATTCGGCGGCTTTCTTCGGCAGCATTCCTCCGAGCGCGTTTACAATCGGCATTGATTTTTTAAGCGAAAGAATAAAATCCCTTGCCTTATCAAAGCCGCACTCGGGCAGCATATCAATTCGGCATATATATCTGCCTTTCTTTACGCTTCGGCTTATGTCCATAACAGAAATTCCCGAAAGACCGTAATCCGTGAAAAGCACCTCGCCCTTTGCCGAATCAACAATTTTTCCGTCACGCTCAAGGGTCACGTTCGCCTTAACTCTGACGCCCTTGAGAAATTTGGTGTTCTCATCGACAACAAGCTGAACAAGCCCCGGGCGCACATCGGTTATTCGGTGCCCCAGTCGTTTGAGGATCGTATAGCCGCTTCCGTCAGTGCCCTGTGACGCGGACGCCTTTCCTCCCGTGCAGATTATGACCTTGTCGGCTTCGATATCCCCAACAGTGAAATGACCTTTTTCAGCATTAACGGAATCAATGTGCCTGTCGCATATCAGCTCTGCGCCGAGACACTGAGCCTCGTTTCTCAAAGCGTCCGAAACCGTCGACGCCGTGTTGCTCATCGGATAAACCCGTCCCTCGGCATCGGTAACGCACATAACGCCTATCGAGCGAAAAAAATCAATCACCCTTTCGCTTGTGTATTCCCTGAGAACAGGCGCGGCAAAGGATGAATTTGAATAAGCCTCGGCGACGGCATTTTTGTTGGTCAGGTTGCATCTTCCGTTGCCGGTTGCAAGTATTTTCTTACCGACTCTCGGCAGAGCTTCGAGCACAGCCACGCTTTTCTGCGGTGAAGTCCGCTTCGCGCTTATTGCCGCCGCAAGACCCGACGCACCTGCGCCGATAATTATAATATTGTATTTCATCTGCACCGTCTCCGTTAATTTTATGCTTTATTCTATCATATTTTCTTTCTCTTATCAATATGAATTTAACGGAGGGACAAGAAATGATTTTGTAGGTTTACAATAGATGTGAGACTGAAAACAAAAAAGCATAGAAAAAAGCGAT
>CAVELL010000043.1:0-65151 GCA_963616775.1 Eggerthellaceae bacterium
CACCTCCCCTTGAATCATTCAAGGGGAGGCAAAAATAGATGTTAGACAGTAGATGTTAGATTTTAGATGATGTTACGGCATAACGCAGCATTTAACTTTTCGCAAAGTCTAAAATCTACAATCTAACATCTAAAGTCTACCATGGCATCGTGACCTACGACCGGTATTGATGTAACTTTAACTTGTAGGACGCGATGGCTGCGATGTGACTTTATGTTATGTCAGGGTTGTCCGCTTTTTTAGCTACAAAAAAAGACTGTGTTAAAGCAAACGCTTCGTACAGTCTGTTTCAATCCGCAAGAAGTTCGTCAAAAGAAAGTCCGAGAACCTTTGAAAATGCTCTAAGCTCAATATCCGTTACAAATCTTTTTCCGCACTCAATTCGCTGAACGGCGTTTTTATCCACATCGAGTCCGATAATCTGAAGCCGGTCGGCAAGCTCGCGCTGAGAAATTTTCATCTCTTTTCTTTTTTCGGCAATCCTGTGCCCACAAAAATTATTTAACCCGTCAACGGTTTTATTTATAAACATTTTTCTCCTTTTTGACATTTAGTGCTTGTCAACAGGAAAATTATATGCTGTAATAGGTCAAAATATGACATTCAGTAAATGTCAAAATGGAGGGTTAATAATGGAAAACACTGAGAAAACAAAGTTTTGCAAGCATTGCGGGGCTACAATTCCCTTTGATGCCGTTATGTGTACGTCGTGCGGCCGTCAGGTTGAAGCATTAAACGGTGCCGACGCGCCGCAGCCGCAAATTGTAATCAACAACGCAAACGCAAACACTAACACCAATACTAACATAAACGGTGCTTTCGGCAAAAAGGTTTGTAACAAATGGGTTGCCTTTTGCCTCTGTTTTTTCCTCGGATTTTTCGGAGCTCACAAGTTCTATGAGGGAAAAGCCGGAATGGGAATACTTTATCTTTTCACATTCGGTCTTGGCGGAATCGGCTGGATTGTCGACCTGATTTCTATTCTTTGCAAGCCCAATCCGTATGTTGTATAAAAAACTGCATTAAAATTACAGCACCGAAAATCGACTTCGGTGCTGTATCCTTTTTATTTAAAATATATTTTCCAAAACTCCGAATATGCTCTGTCACCATAGACTTTAAAAAGAGTATCGTCAACAAATTTTATTATCTTCGTCAGAAGCTTTGCCCACTCCGGCAGTTCCTTGAGCTGTTTTTGGGTGAGCAGCTTTGCGTTTTCCGCACCGAGTCCGCCGTAGGTTGCACAAAAATCATTGACTCGCTTTGTCGTTTCCTTGCAAAACTCTGCGTCGGCAACAGTCGCCCTCATCACCCGTTCGCAATCGTACATTATCGCTTCACATTCGTCAACCGTTTCCTGCGACCAGTTCAGCTTGCCTGCCTGACAGTCGGCGTAAAGAAGCTTTATATCGTTATATCTCCAGCGACGGATAAACCAGTTGTCGGAATTGCCGTTAAACTGCGGATATTTTTTCGGATTGGAATTTACATCTTCAACATCGTGTGAATACATCAGCGCAACCGCAAGGTTGATTACGGGGGAGTTGTTTGCCGCGTCCTCGTGGTGCATATTGTAGAAATACCAAGTGTTGTCCGGAAGAACCGCTGTTGATGCGTCTATTTCACCGTCGGGAGAAAGTCTTTCGCCCCGGGAAAGCTTTTCGCCGGGCAGCACCGCAGTTGTTCCGAGTGCGGTTGATTCAACATTTATAACCCCGTCGCCGTTGACCTTGCTTGCGTTCGCCGTCACACGGAAGAAATTATAGCGTGCGTCGCCCGTGTGAAGACCGTAGCCCGAAATTATATTTATCTTTATTCCGTTTGCCGTCATTTTCTTAATATTATCGGCAAGGTTAAGCTGAGCCCGATAAAAAGCGTCTGTTTTCGCCCTGACGGGTGCGTGCTGCGCATCGCCGAGATATTTTTCGGCAAGCTCCGGGTATGCCTCTTTGGTAACCATCGCCCAGATTTGCGGCGTGTTGACAAAAAGGTTGTTCAGCAAAACGTCATAAATTCTTGTCAGCATTGCGGAGTTCACCTCCGCTGGGAGAGCACGGAGCATAAAATTGGCCGCATGACCGATAATCTCGCCGTATTCCGTAAATTCGGAAATCATCATCGGGATTCCCTCGTTGTACCAAAACTCCGCAGAAACATCAAAGCTTCGGTTAAACATATCCGTGACCGACTGAGTTCCGTTGAGAACGGGAACGACATTGACTATCGAATTAACCTTGTCGGTTTCGGTGAATCGGTCGCAGAACGCGGTAAACACCGTACCGCCCAGACTTATGGGCAGGAGGTTGACCTTTTTCGCACCCGTTTTTTGAAGCACCGTATCTATATATTCGTCAAGCCGCTGCGCCGATGTCATAGGGTCGCCGAAAAGCGAAAACGTGAAGAAAAAGAGATTTTCCTCGCCGATTATGTCCGAAACAGAGCGCAGCGGAAGTATTCTGTAAAGGTACGCACACTGTGACTGCATATAACTCTGCGTTTCGGCATCGTCGGAAGCTGCAAAATCGGCAAAGGAGCCGTCAAACTCAAGCAGCCCTATCTCGTTGTTCGCAAAGCTTCCGTCGGGCAGCGTTTTCTGCACCGAAAAAGCCGAGTCGGCAACCTTTTCAATCGCGTTAACCAGTCCGCAGTCCTTTTGCGCTATAACCGATTTAACCAGCGGCGCGATCAGATAAAGAGCAACCGTTTTCAATATTTCGGGCACATCAAAAATAATCGTTCCGCTTTGCAGGTCGTTGCCGAAAGCGTCCTTTTTAATCGGCGGACGGGAGGAGTCCCCGTCAGCCGAGCTGTCATAATCCTCGTCTACAACATAGGTTATCGAGTGGGAAATCCCGGGCACGACGACCAAGGGATAGTAATTGCCGTTTTCATCAACATTATCATAAACAACGGACATATCCTCCAGCGTGTAAGGATAGCTGTCCGAAGCCGGAGTGTCGGAGCCGTTCTTTTCAACGGAAACACCGACGGGTATCAACGCCATTATAAAGGAAAGAGCCAAAGAAATCACTTTTGTTATGAGCTGCATAGCACAACCTCCTCGTTTCTGTATGCGTTTATGATATCATAAAAGCAATTAAGTTTCAACTTCGTTGCGGAATAATTGCAAAACAGTTTGTTGAAAAAAGATATTTTTAATGCTATAATTGTCTCATAAAAAACAGGAGGTAAGAAAATGGAACTCACCGCAGCAGCCGAATGGCTCAATTCAACCTTTGCTGATTTCGATCTCGCAATCTTTGATTTCTTCCACAGATTGCACGACGGAGCGGCAGGCGGATTTCTCGACGTGTTTTTCAATGCAATAACAACCCTCGGACACGACGGAATCGCACTGATAATCATTTCACTCATTCTCATGCTCTTCAAAAAGACGCGGAAAGCAGGCTCGGCGATGCTCATGGGAATTATCGTCGGCGCAATTTTCACAAACCTGACGATCAAGCCCCTTGTTTCCCGTCCGAGACCGTATACATATCCCGACAGCCCCGTTTATCAATGGTGGCAAAACGCAGGAGCGCAGGTTGAAAGCGACCGCTCGTTCCCGTCCGGACACACAACCTCGGCAATGGCAATGGTCACGGGACTTTTCTGCGTGACGAACAAAAAGGTAAGCTGGCTTGCATTTTTGTTTGCAATCTTTATGGGACTGTCGCGAATTTATCTTTGCGTCCATTACCCAACCGACGTTATCGGCGGACTTATCGTCGGCGCGATCGGCGGAATAATCGGCGGTCTGCTCGTAATTTGGTTTTATAAACGTGACGAGCACAAAATCAACAAAGCATATATCAATTTCAGCTTTGCCAAGCTTTTTGAAAAGAAAGCATAAAAAGCCCTCTTTCCGGTGCGGTTGTTTTGACTGTGCCGGATTTTTCGTAGACATTTTGCACAAAAAACAGTGTTCAGTTTGTGCGTTGACGGGGTTGCGGTTTTGTTGTATAATTACATTAAAATAAGGGTAGGTGTTTCTGCCCGCAAAAATAAACAGGAGGCTGTTTTATGAAGAAAATATCCACAAAGATCATTTCCGTAATACTTTGTATTGCAATGATCTTCGGCTGCTCGGCAATTGCTACCTCTGCCGAAGAAACAACCGACTCCGTTACAAGAGTAAGCTGTGCCTTCAACGGCGATTCACAGACCTCAAGAGGCTTCTGCTGGTACACAGAGACCTACACAAGAAGCGATGTGCAGATTATCAAGACTGCAGACTTCAACGGAAGCTTTGCCAAGGCGCAGACGTATTCCGCAGGCAACATCTACAAGTTCCGTGACCTCTATTGTCACAAGGTAACTGTTTCGGAGCTTGAGCCCGGCACAAGCTATACATACCGCGTCGGTGACAAATCGCTTAACCTTTGGAGTGACCTCGGCACCTTCGCAACAGACGACGGCGACAGCAAGTTCTCGTTCATCTCCATCGCCGACGTTCAGGCAAGCAGCGACGAAAACTTTGCTCACGCGGCAGAAACAATGAAGGGCGCAATCAAGACTCTTCCCGACTACGAGTTTATGGTAAACCTCGGCGACTTTGTCAATGACGACACCAACGATGAGTGGAACTGGTACTTCAAGAATTTTGCATTCGCAAATATGAACACCACTATCGCTCCCGTTGCGGGCAACCATGACGGTAACATCACCAACAAGCTCAACATCAACGTTTTCAACTCGATGTTCAACCTCGGCAATCCGAACACCGAGTCCGACACGAACTGGGTAAACGGTGTTTACTATTCATTTGACTACGGCAACGCTCATTTTGCCGTCATCAACACAAACGATATGTATCCGATGACACAGTCACAGAGAAACTGGCTTGTCAACGATATGAATAAAACCGACGCGGACTGGAAAATCGTCCTCATGCACAGAGCGTCCTACTCTGAGGGCAAGAACATCAATAAGCCCGACACAATTATCATGAGAGACGTTCTTCTCCCGCTCTTCGACGAGCTTGACATTGACGTTGTACAGGCAGGTCACGACCATGTTTATTACAGATCGAAGCAGGTCAAGGGCGACGCAGTCGTTGAGAACGTTCAGTATGTAACGGAAATGTTTAACGGCGAGGAAACAACCTTTGCTCTCAATCCCGACGGAGCGGTTCACATTGTTCCGGCTACGGCAGGCACCAAGAGATACAGAGTTTACGACGCTATTGATCCTATTCCGGGCTGCTGCGACTTCCGCCTTTCCACAAGAGATATGGGAGGCTGCTTCATGACAACCGAGATTGAGGGCGGCAAGCTTGTTATGAAGTCCTACCTCGTCGACGACGAGACTCAGGAAATCACCCTCATTGATAAGTACGCAATCAAGAAGGATGTAGGACAGAATACACCGACAGAGGATTATGAAGATCTGCCGACCGATAACGTATCCAACATCGGCGCATACATCACAAACTTCGTGAAGGCTATCGTTGATATGCTTATCAAATACATCTTTGTACTTCTCCCCCAGGCAATTAAGAACGCCCTTAAAAAATAAAAGTTGAATAAACAATCCGGCTTGCAGCAGCGAGCCGGATTGTTTTTCGTGTTATTTTTTACATCGTGGAAGCTGAAAATCCCGCTATCCTCATTGCTTCGATCTCAGCGTTTTCGGACGCTCCCGCTCTGTTTCGCCGTGAAGCGGAGCATTTTGATTCTGCCCGTTTAATCAATTTTAAAGCATTTATTATAGCCCTCGACCCAAGCCTGCACACGGCGGCGATCATAGCGAACGGGCATTGCTCTTGTTATGGCCATAACGGCGGCAATTCTCGTGTTCATTCCGAAAATCTTTCTGGACAGCATAAAGTCGCTCATAACTCCCTTAACCTTGAGCTTTAGAGAGTTGAGGTTCATAAGCTTTTCAATAAAGCAGCGAATGCTGTTCGTGTCCGCTCCGATTGTTATGTCGTCCGAATTAAGAATATTGTTGTCAAAAAAGTAGTCCAAATCCTTCGGCGAAAACCGAGCAATCATAAGCTTGATAACAGCAATCGGCGCAAGTCCGGCACCGAGCTTTTTATAAAAATCCCGCTGATATTTCCAAAGCGTGTCCGCTTCAAAAAGCTCCTCTTTGTCTGCAAGTATTGCATCTGCAAGAAGCCGAGCCGCCTTGAGGCTGTTTGCAATTCCGGATCCGATGAGCGGAACAGTCATAAATGCGCTGTCCCCGATTGCGGCGTATCCGTCGGCAATCAACAGTCCGAGAGGCTGGCGAACCGGTATTTTTACACACTGTCCGCCCCTGAGACGCTCTGTGCCGAGATCGTCGTTAATCTCACGGAGCTTGCCGAGAGCTTCTTCGACACCCTCGTCGGTCAGCGGAGTAAATCCGCCGATCAAAACATCGGTGTATTCCTCGTCATCGGCAACCCAGCAGATCTGCTGTTTGTTGTCAAAAAGGAGATAAACCCTGTATTTGTCGTCCTCGACCGGAGCGGTTTTGTTATAGAAAGCACGGTAAACGTAGAAGGTGTCGTATTTATCCGGCTCTTTTTGTATTCCGAGAGAATCGGGAAGATTTCTGCGAATCGGCGAATTTATGCCGGCTGCATCAATGACAAGGTCAGCGTAAACAACAGCTTCCTTTGTCTTGATTCCGGCAACGCGGCTGCCGAGCATAACCGGCGCGAGAATTTCGGTTTCATAAACAAATTTTACGCCGCATTTTTCGGCATGAGCTATTATGTGGTCGTAAATATCCTTGCGCTCCATCTGTATCTCAAGCTGATCCTCGGGAACGTGCTGCTTGAGCTTTTTGTTCCTCGACGGGCTGAAAAACGTCATATCGTTTTTCAGCCGGTACTTGTCCTCGGACGGCATCTCCATTCCACAGACGAGAAGCCCCTTACGGTCAAAAATATCCGTCCAGTCATAGCCCATATCCTCGCGCTTGTTTTTTTCGTAAACGGTAACATCGTAGCCGTGCTCTGCCAGAATTGCGGCTGCGGCAATTCCGCCGTGACCGCCGCCGGCTACTGCAATCTTTTTTCCCATGCGTTCACTCTCCTTATTCACAGTCCTCAATCAGACCGTAATATCTTGCGTACCAGTACGGGTGGGTAAAATTGGTACAGGTCTTAAGAACAAGCCCCTTATCCCCTCCCGTATCGGGAAACATTGTATATGCCGTCGGCTCGTCGGACTCCTTAAAAGCTTTCCGGGCAACATCCTCCGCGCCGCTGTCAACCGTAAATCGGTTGCAGTCGCTGTTTGTTATTCTTCTTTCGTGCGCCGCAAGCGGTTCAAAAAGCTGCGGCGTCATTCCGAGCTCTGTCGGAGACATATCCCATTTCAGATCGGTGCGGTAGCTGTTGTAAAGCTGCCACATAACCTGATCCATCGGGTAATCCATCAGCTCGTCAATCGCGTCGTCGGAATTGTACCGCTCACCCGTTACCGCTCCGTAAACAAAATCGAAGAAAGCGTTTCGCTCAACCTTTTCGTCCTCCCAATGATGCGTCAGTCCCATTGCAAAAATCGAACGGAGCTTCGGATCCTCGGTGTATTTCATCAGCAGTGATATCATCAGGAAATCGTGGTTGTCGTCAATATGAAGAAGATGTCCGTCGGGAATTTTATACTGCATAAGATTCATCGCAAAATGCTTCTCTCCCGCAAGCTTCATAAAGAGCCGTTCATACTTTTCGTCGCCCGTTATGTGATAACCGATTTTCAGAAACGTGAGCATCTGGAGCGAATTTGTGCCCTTTTCATATATCCACTTGTGGTCGTTGTTCAGCAAATCGGGATCCCAGTTTGCCCACGTTGTCGGAAGTCCGTCCGTGTCAACAAGACGGAAGTTGTGCTCAATGATGTGGTCAAGGATTTTCCTGACCGTATCGGCGATGAGCTTTTTCTCCCCGTCATCGGCAACAAGATCAAAATAATTTGCGTAGCAATAAAAATGCCCAACCGCCTCGTCCGAGGAGGTCTCGCCGAGCCACTCGCATTCTCTGCCCTCGGCGTCCTTGGTAACGTGCCATTCGTGGCGTGCGCCGGTGCCGTAATCAACAGCGTCGGCATATCTTATCGCGCGGGCAAAAAAGCCCTCGACTCCCGTAATTTCGGTCAGCCTTATCATTGCCATCAGGCTGCGATGAGCGGCTCTGCAAACCTCGGGATCCTTTGTGCAGGCATATTCGAAGCAGAGTGCCGCTGTGTACAGACCCGTCCAAAGACCTTCGTTATCCGAAGCCAGAATGTGTCCCTCGTCGACGGACAGCACGCCCTCGTGCTCAAGGTCACGGTCAAGGACATATCCGTGGCGAACATTATATTTTTCCGTTTGGGCGCGGAGCTCCTTCGCCTTTTCCGCAAGAGAAATCATCTTCGTTTCAAAAAGACTGATGCCCTTATCCGTCGAAACGCAAACCGAGCCGTCGGGCAAAATTATAACTCCCGTTGTGTTCGGACTCGGCACCCAGCGCTTGTAGCCGTAGTAGGAAAGTCTGCCGTTGTGCTGATGAATAAGTCCGGTAGTCGTCGAAAAATATTTGTCGCCGTTTTCCGCAACCGCAATACCCGTTATGTGCGCATCGGGCAAGCCGTCTGCTTTTGAACGGTCAAGCCAATAGCTGTTGTCGTCATAGACGCAAATGCCCTTGTCCGTGCCGACCCAAATGCTGCCGACAGGGTCTATGTAAAGGCAGGTTATCGTGTTGCTGAGCACGCCCGTAACGCCCTCCATAAGCTCCGACCAATGCCAACGCTTTCCGACAAGTGCGTGAAGTCCGCCGCCTGCCGTGCCGACATAGACCTTGTTGTTTCTGTAAACCGCAAGGCAGCTTCCCTTTCCGGGAACTCCGATTTCAATATCATAGTCTCCGTTTTCGCCGAGCTTGTAGAGAACCGACTCCGTCAGAATCCATATTTTTCCGTCAAGGTCAACCTTGATATCAACCGGCTTTGAGCTGAACGTTTTTTCGGAAATTTTCTTCCTTCCTTCAAATTCAAGCAACGAATTTCCGACGCCGACGAACATACGGTTTTTCTCGTTGAAATAAACCAACGAGATCTCAGCGTCCTTTATGCCGACTGCGACGGAAGAAAATTTCTCACCGTCAAAGCGAGCCAGACCCTTATCCGTGCCGACGAAAAGAGTTCCTTTTTTGTCAAAGCTCATAGCATTTATGTTGTCGGATTTCAGCCCGTCCGCCGTGGTAAAAACGCGGCGCGTGAGCTGCGGAAATTTATTTGTTTTTATAACTGTTCTGTATTGCTTCATTTAAACGCTCCTTTTTTATAAATTCTCTTTAACTTCAAGATGTAAAACGTCGGGGCGTGCATAATGACCGCAAACGTCATGCTCCATCTTGCTCGCCGGGACAGCCTGCATATCCAGCTCGGCATAAATTATTTCTTCCCTGTCCCAAACCGTCTTTGTGACCTCATGACCGAACGGGTCGATTATACAGCTTCCGCCTCGGCACACTATGTCGGGCAAAGCTGCAATTTCATCATTCGCACTCTCCGTTTCGGGATAGTCGTTTTTCGTAAAAAACATATCGCAGTTGATGAAATAGCAATGACCCTCTATTGCAATATGGCGGATCGTGTTCTGCCATTCGGGGTTGTCGTTGGTGTTCGGCGAAATATAAAGGGTAATTCCCTTTTGATAAAGCGCAACACGGGCAAGCGGCATATAGCTTTCCCAGCAAATCATACTTCCCATTGCGCCCCACGGCGTGTCCATAATCGGGAAGAAATCCTTGTCCGCATCGCCCCAAACAACTCTTTCGCTTCCCGTTGGCTTCAGCTTGCGATGATTCACCGTGCCGCCGTCGGGAGAAATCATAATATTTGAATTGTAAAGAGTTCCGGTGACTGCGTCACGCTCGGAATAGCCCATACTTATATAAACCTTGTGCTTAATCGCGCTTTCGGCAAGTTTTTTTATTTCTTCGCCGTCGGCAAGCAGGGAATTGTCGTAATACTTTTTCCAATCTCTGCGACCTTTTCCCGAACGGCTGCCGACCCTGAAGCCGTAAGTCATCCCGTAAGGATAGCCGGGAATGAAAAGCTCGGGAAAAACGATAAGCTCAGCTCCGTTTGCGGCACATTCGTCAATCAATCCGAGAGCCTTTTCCAAGCCCTTTTCCTTGTCAAACATCACCGGTGTTGCCTGAACCACGGCAATTTTACAGGTGTTTTTCAAATCCTTCATAGTGTATTTCCTTGTCGGTTAATTTATGTAATCCTCAACGTTGAAATCATCATCGAAATCGGTGCCGAAGCTGTCTTTTTCTCCCTCAACCTCGGGAATCTGAGCAACAACCTCGACCTTGCGACCCTGCGACCAGAGCGACGGTGTGATTCGGATAGTGTAACCGCATCCGCCGGGTGTCAGCCACTCGTGCATTGCCGCCTGAGGAAGTCCGAACATGGAGAGAAGAGCCATTATGACGCCGCCGTGGGTAACGAGTGCCGTGTGCGTCACTCCCGTTTCAATCAGTCCGTCGACGATTTTGATAAACGCGTTTGCAATCCTGTTTGCAAACTCCCCGTTGCTCTCGCCGAACGGAGGTTCAACCCCTTTTTTGCCTGCCAGCCAGTCGGGGAAAACGGGGTGATTCTGCAATTCCTCGGCGGTTTTGCCCTCAAATTCGCCGAAATTGTATTCAATAAGTCCGTTTATGAGGATAGGCTCATAATTCGGGTAGATGATTTTCGCCGTCTGAGTACAGCGAGAAAGAGGACTTGAAAAAACAGCGGAAACGGGCGGATATTTATAGTCTTTTTTCATCTGCTCGATTTGAGCTATGCCTTCGCCGCTGAGCGGTTCGTCAATATGACCGACATATTTTCCGCCGACATTGCCCTCTGTCAGTCCGTTACGAATAAGTTGAATGTAGTATGATTTCATATATAAATATTTTCCTTTTACTTACAATGCCCCGGCGCAAAAACACCGGGGACAATTTTAACCTTTGAGAGTTTCCTTATACAATCTGATGTATGCGTTTGCCGAGCGACCCCAACTGAAGTCACAGTTGAGCGCGCGCATAACAAGCTCGTTCCAGTCGCTGTTGTAGTAGAGCGTAAGTGCACGGCGAATTGCGTCGAGCATATCGTGTGCATTGTAGCTCTTGAACGTAAATCCGTTACCCTTTCCGTCACCGCAGTCGGATATCGAATCTCTGAGACCGCCCGTCTCGCGGACAATCGGGACGGTACCGTATCGCAAAGCAACCATCTGGGAAAGTCCGCAGGGCTCACTCTTCGACGGCATAAGGAACATATCCGCGCCTGCGTAGATTTTTCTCGCAAGCTCGGGAACAAAGCCGAGACGCAAACCGACCTTCTCGGGATATTTATCCGCAATCCAACGGAAATAGCTCTCGTATTCATAGTCGCCCGAGCCGAGCACAACAAGCTGCATTTCCGACGTTGCAAGGAGCTCGTCAAGTATCCCCTTAACGAGGTCAAGACCCTTGTGAGAAACGAGTCTTGTTACCATTCCGACAACGGGAACGTCCGAACGGACGGGAAGACCCATAGTTTTCTGGAGATCCTCCTTGTCCTCTTTTTTGCCCGAGATATCGGCGGCGGAAAAATCAGCCTTGATATTTTTGTCTGTTTCGGGGTCGTATCCGACGGTATCAATTCCGTTGAGTATTCCGCAGAGCTTATAGCGGCGTTCGTTGAGAATTGAATCCAGTCCGTGAGAGTACCATGGGTCAAGAATTTCATCGGCATAGGACGGGCTGACCGTTGTAACCTTATCTGCGCACTCAATCGCACCCTTCATAAAGTTGATACAGCCGTCATATTCGAGCAGCGAAGCCTTGTCGGCGGGAATGCCGAGCACGTCCTCAAGAAGCTCCTTGCCGTAAATTCCCTGATACTGAATGTTGTGAATCGTGAAAATCGTCTTTATATTTTCATAACCCGGTGAGTTTGCATACATTGCAGAGTAGTAAACCGGCGTCAGCGCAGTCTGCCAGTCGTTGCAATGAATAATGTCGGGTTTGAAATCAATGTGGGGTATTATTTCCAGAACCGCCCTTGAGAAGAACGCGAATCTTTCGGCATCGTCATAGTGTCCGTATATCGTGTCGCGCTTGAAATAATACTGGTTATCAATCAGATAATAGATGACGCCGTTGTGCTTGGCTTCAAAAATACCGCAGTACTGACGACGCCACGCAACAGGAACCGAGATGTGCGTGATGAAATTCATCGTGTCCTTGAGCTCCTGCTTAATTGTATCGTACATCGGCAAAACCACACGGCAGCCGATAAGTCTTTTTCTCAGCGCATGGGGCAGAGAGCCTGCAACATCGCCGAGTCCGCCGCTGGCAATGAACGGCAGTGCCTCCGAAGCGGCATATAAAACTTTCATTTAGCTCATCCTTTCTTGCTGTGCAATCCGCGCACCTGATTTTGCGGTATTGCTTTAGATAACTATCCCCTTGCCGATAAACACAGGGAACTTTTCGTCGCCCGAAAAAACCTTGCCGGGCTTTATGACAACATTTTTGTCGGCAATAACACAGTTGAGTTTGACATCATCGCTGATGTATGCATTCTGCATGAGAACGCAATTCTTCACAACTGCGCCCTTACCGATGTGTACGCCCCTGAAAAGCACGCTGTTCTCGACCTGTCCCTCAATCACGCAGCCGTCCGCAACAAGCGAATTGGAAACCTGGGAATCAAGGCCGTAGATTGCGGGAACATCGTCCTTAACCTTTGTGAACACGGGCTTTTCCTTAGAGAGAAGCGACTGTCTCGTCTCACTCTTGAGAAGATCCATATTTGATTCAAAATAGCTCTGAAGTCCGTCAATAATCCTCACATAGCCGTCAAACTCACAGCCGTAAATTTTCAGGGAGCCGAGCCGACGCTGAAGAATGTCCTCGGTGAACGAGCGGTAGCCGAGACCGACCGCTTCGCTGATAAGCCGCTCAAGAAGTGACTTTCTCATCAAAATAACATTGAGCGAATAGTTTGCTTTTTCGTCTCCGCGGCGTCTGACAGAGGTTATTCTGCCGTCGGCGTCCATATCGAATTTCGCAAGCTCGCGAATGTTCGGAGCGTCCGTGTTTTTGTAAGCAATCGTGATGTCCGCACCCTTTTCCTCGTGAAAAGCAAACATTTGAGCAAAATCAACGTTATACAGAGAGTTGCAGTCTGTCATCAGGATGTATTCCTCTTCGGATTTCTTCAGAAAATCCATCGCTCCCGCAAGTGCTTCAATCTTTCCGGAATAAACTCCGGCATTGCCGAGATTGAACGGAGGCAGAATGAAAAGTCCGCCGTTCTTTCTCGAAAGATCCCACGCTCTGCCGTGACCGACGTGATCCATAAGGGACTGATAATTGCTTTTGGTGATGATTCCGACCTTGCCGATTCCGCTGTTGACCATCGCGGAAAGCTGAAAATCTATAAGTCGGTAGCGGCAGCCGTAGGGCACGGAGCCCATTGAGCGCACCGTTGTTACCTCGCTGAGGTAATTATCGTATGTATTTGAAAAAATAAGTCCGAGTACGTTGTTAGCTCTCATCTCTTACGCCTCCTCTACGTCTTCGCCGATCATTGCTTTCGGAGCAACCGTGGCTCCCTTGCCGACATTGACACCCATTCCGACAACGGAAACTCCCCAATCGTCAAGGTTTTCCATCTCTTCGGGTCGCTTGCCGACCTGTGCACTTTCGCCGACGGACACATTTTCCGCAACGATTGCGTACTGAACGACCGCTCCCTTTTTGATAACACTGCCGGGCATAATTATCGAATCCTTAACGACTGCGCCCTCTTCAATCGTAACGTTTGCAAAGATGACGGAGAAGTCAACCGTTCCGGCAATTTCACAGCCCTCGGCGACCATTGAGTTCTGCACCTTTGCGGTGTCGGCAACATAGTGCGGTCCCGTAACGGGGTCTTTTGCATAAATTTTCCAGCTTGTATCCGTCAGATCGAGATCAACCTTCGGATTGAGCAAATCAAGGTTGGCCTCCCAAAGACTGTCGATTGTTCCGACATCCTTCCAGTAGCCGTCAAACGGGTAAGCAAACAGTCTTTCGTGAGCCGCATGCATGGCAGGAATGAGATCCTTGCCGAAATCGTTGCTCGACTTCGTGTTTGCCTCGTCGTCAAGAAGATACTGCCTGAGCTTCTTCCATGAGAAAACGTAAACACCCATTGACGCTTTGTTGGAGCGCGGATTTTTCGGCTTCTCTTCAAATTCGGAGATTGAGCCGTCGTCGTTGACAAGCATAAGTCCGAATCTGGACGCCTCCTCCCACGGCACCTCAAGCATTGCTATTGTGCAGTCGGCATTCTTCTCCTTGTGGAATGAAAGCATCTTTGAATAATCCATCTTGTAGATATGGTCGCCGGAGAGTATGAGAACATACTCAGGGTCGTATCTGTCGATGAAGTTTATGTTCTGGTAAATCGCGTTTGCCGTACCCTTGTACCATTCGGTGCCCGATATCTGCTGATACGGCGAAAGAATGTGAACGCCTCCGTCGGCACGGTCAAGATCCCACGCCTGTCCGTTACCGATGTAATCGTTAAGCTCAAGGGGTTGATACTGGGTAAGAACGCCGACGGTGTAAATGCCGGAGTTTACACAGTTTGAAAGAGGGAAATCAATAATTCTGTACTTTCCGCCGTAGGGAACGGCAGGCTTCGCAATGTTCTTTGTGAGAATACCGAGACGGCTTCCCTGTCCGCCTGCGAGAAGCATTGCGATACATTCATGCTTTCGGGACATAGCAGTTCCTCCTTTATTTTCTGACCTGTTTTGTTTTAGGTGAAGTGTTTTTATTGGTTTTTCTTTTAACCGGTGGCGTGAGATAGATAACGCTCAAGCCTGCAAGGTCAAGGCTTATGCTGTTTTCAAATCCATGCATCGGTATTTTTTCGCTCTTGACCTTCTCCGCGGTTCCCTTTCCTCCGCCGCCGAATCTCTCGCTGTCGGTGTTCAGCAGAACCTTGTAGGTTCCGGCGCGCGGCACTCCGATACGGTAGCCGTCGCGTTCAACGTTGGTAAAGTTGCAAACCGCAATGATTTCTTTCTTCTCCTTGTCAATTCGTCTGAAAGAAATAACCGAATTGTCAACGTCGTCGTTGCTTATCCAGTTGAAGCCCGCCCAGTCGTAATCAATCTGCCAAAGCGGACTGTGCTGCTTGTAGAGCCGATTCAGCTCGCGGACATAGTCCTGCATCTTTTTGTGCATATCGTAGTCCAGAAGCAGCCAATCCAAGCCCTGTTTATAGTTCCATTCAATGAACTGTGCAAACTCCTGACCCATAAACAGCAGCTTCTTGCCGGGGTGCGCCGTCATATAGGAATAAAACGCTCTGAGTCCGGCGAATTTCTCCTCGTAGGTTCCGGGCATTTTACTAATCATCGAGCATTTGCCGTGGACGACCTCATCGTGCGAAATCGGGAGAACAAAGTTCTCCGAAAACGCGTAGAAAAACGAAAATGTAAGATTGTTGTGATTGAACTTTCTGAAAATTCCGTCCATCGAGAAATAGCGCAGGCAGTCGTTCATCCAGCCCATATTCCACTTGAAATTGAAGCCCAGTCCGCCGTCGCAAACAGGCTTGGACACAAGCGGCCATGAAGTGCTCTCCTCGGCAATCATCATAACGTCGGGGTGCTCGCGGAAAATCGAAATGTTCAGATTTTGCAGAAACTCAACCGCTTCGAGATTCTCTCTGCCGCCGTTTTTGTTTGCCACCCACTCGCCGTCGTTCCTGCCGTAATCAAGATAAAGCATTGACGCGACCGCGTCCACGCGCAGTCCGTCAATGTGATACTTTTCGAGCCAAAACATTGCCGATGAGGTGAGAAAGCTCCTGACCTCGTTCCTACCGTAATCAAAAATTTTCGTTCCCCATTGCAGGTGTTCGCCCTTGCGAATATCCTCGTATTCGTAACAGCTTCTGCCGTCGAACTCATAAAGTCCGTGCGCGTCCTTCGGAAAATGGGCAGGTACCCAGTCAAGGATAACGCCGATTCCCTCACGGTGGCACTTGTCGACGAAATACATAAAGTCCTTCGGTTCACCGTAGCGCGATGTCGGAGCAAAATAGCCCGTAACCTGGTAGCCCCATGAACCGTCGAACGGATGCTCGTACACGGGGAGCAATTCAATATGAGTATAACCCATTTCTTTTACATATTTTGTCAATTCGTCTGCTAACCGGCGGTAAGAAAGAAAATTTCCGTCCTCGCAGAGCTTCCATGAGCCTGCGTGAACCTCATAAATATTTATCGGACTGTCGTAAACCGCAGTGGACTTCCTCTTCTCCATCCACCTGCCGTCTTTCCAGTTGTAGCCCTCTATGTCATAAAACTTCGACGCGGTTTCGGGACGGGTCTCGGCATGGAAGCCGTATGGATCCGCCTTGTACCTCAGCTCACCGTCCTGAGCTTTTATGCAGTATTTGTAGCTGTCAAACTGTTTTATTCCGCCGATTTTGCACTCCCAGACGGAGTTATCCTCCAGCTTCTTCATCGGATTTTTTTCCGGCTCCCAGCCGTTGAAATCACCGACAACGCTCACAGCCTCGGCGTGCGGTGCCCAAACTCTGAAAACAACGCCGTCCCCCGTTTCCGTTCTGTGCGCTCCGAGAAACTCGTAAGCCTTGGCGTTCCTTCCCTGATGAAAAAGGTAGAGGGGCACATCGTTTGCATTTGTCTTATGTTTACTCATTTTGTCACCTCGGTAAACAATGGTGTAAAATTACTCTTATACATTTTATATTGTATCAAAAAGGTTCGTAAAATTCAAGACATCTTTGATTATATTATTCAAATCTGATGTAAAATTTTACCACCCTGTTTGTGTACTTTGTTACAAGAAAAGCCCGTTTTCGGCTCCAAAAGGGAGAAGCTGACGGTTCAACAAGGCAAAAATAAAGGAGACTGCGCCGAAAGCAGCAGTCTCGCTCACGGTAACTGCCGCTTTTCGGCAATTTCCTAAAAAGTTCTTAATCCCTTGGGATAGTGATTTTTTGCCACTCCGCCGACAGCCTTTGCTCCGCCGACGGGGCAGCCCTCAACCGTCACGGCGCACCAGCCCTTTTGATAATCACACGGCACGGTTTCTCCGTGAATATATTTTTCAGCCTGACCGACGTCAAGCTCTATTTTTTGTCGGAACAGAGCCCCCAGCGCGGAAAAGAATTGATGATGAGGTTTTATATAGTTTTTCTGCAAGGCTCCGATTGTAATTCCGCATGAAAAAGCTCCGCCGGGAACAGGAAAATCCGAATCAAAATAAACAAAATTTTCTTTATATTTTTTCACGGCATTTTTGCTGTAATGAGTGAGCGTTTCGTCAAGAAAATCATAGATAACTTTTTGTTCATTTTTCGGAACGTCGCAAAGTGCCGTCTGCGGCTTTGTTTCGATTCCGGTTCCGTCCGTTTTTTTCATCAACGCGATAAACTGTCCCTCTCCTCTTGCAAGATGCGGATAAAATCTTCTGCAGCGCGAAATATTTTCCGTTTTACAGCCGTCAAAATTTATTCCGTTTGCGGTTGATTTTTCCACTTTTTCGTCAACGTTTATCAGCTCAAAATTTTTATTTACTCCGAGAAACCAATCGACATTTTTTTCATTTTCTTCAAGCGAAAAAGTGCAGGTCGAATACAGCAGAAGTCCGCCGATTTTAACGGTCGTTTTTATTTCTTCCAGAATCTCGCGCTGTCTTTGCGCACAGCGAGTCACGTTTTCTTCGCTCCATTCCGTTTGTGCGTTCTCGTCCTTGCGAAACATTCCCTCTCCCGAACACGGTGCGTCAACTATAACAAGGTCAAAAGCTTCGCCGAAAACCGAAGCAATTTTTTTCGCGTCGGCGCAGGTGGTTATAACATTTCCGAGCCCCATACGCTCAACATTTCCGGTCAGAATTTTGCACCGCGACGGAATTATCTCGTTCGACACAAGCACGCCGTCCGTGTTGCCGAGAGCCGCCTGGGTTGACTTGCCTCCCGGTGCCGCACAGAGGTCGAGAATATTCCAATCGCTGTGAATGTCAACGCTTGCAACCGCCGCCATTGCCGACGGCTCCTGAATGTAAAACATTCCTGCGTGATGGTAAGGGTGTTTGCCGATACCGTCACGGAAAAAATAAAAGCCGTTCTTTTCAAAGCTGATTTTTTCGCCGCCGAACGGATTGATTTTTTCAAAATTTTCTTCACTTATTTTATTCGTGTTTACGCGAAAGGAACGCACGGAATTTTCGGAATACGCCGCTTCAAATTTTTCGTATTCCGCGCCCAAAATTTTCCTCATTCTTTTTGTAAATTCAACAGGTAACATAAAAAATTCCCTTACATATTCGCTTCGATATTAAACATACAAATTGACAGTGCCGCTATCGCCGCCGTCTCCGTGCGTAGTATCCTCTTGCCGAGCGACACAATTTCTCCGCCGTGTTCCTTTGCTTTTTCAATTTCTTTTTCTTCGTATCCGCCCTCGGGTCCGATAAAAATTCCGGCACTCATTCCCTGCCTCAATCCGTCAATTTTTACGCGCAGTTTTTTCATACTGTCGGCGCACTCGTAGGGAACAAGAAGCATATCAAGCGTTTCGCCGTATTGCAAAGCTTCGCCGAAGGTCATCACGTTTTTCACCGCCGGTATAACCGTTCTGCCCGACTGCTTCGCCGCGCTTTCCGCAATTGACTGCCAACGTGCAATCTTTGTTTTTTTCTTTTTTTCGTCGAGCTTAACGACCGAACGCGTCATTTCGACAGGGACAATTTCCGACGCACCGAGCTCGACGGCTTTCTGAATTATCAGTTCCATTTTGTCCGCTTTCGGCAGTCCTTGAAACAGAACCAAACGAACGGGAAGCTCCGTGTTTTCAAGCTGCCCCTTTTCGATGTCGGCAACAATACGGTCATCGCCGAGCTCACGAATCGAACAGCAGTAGCTCGCGCCGTTGCCGTCGTTCGCTATTATCCTTTCGCTCGCTTTCATTCGCAGAACATTTTTTATATGATTAACATCGCCGCCCGTTATAACAACCTGCTTCTGTGTAATATTTTCCGCCGGGACAAAGAAATGATACATAGCTCTCGCTCCAATCAAGTTTTCGGTTAATTATATCATTACATTATAATAATTGCAAATAATAAAGGAAAATGAAAGAATATTCTTGACATTTTTTCTTTATATGCTATAATTACTTATGCGGATCAGGCTGTGTGCCCCGCCTCGGTTTGGCTCACCGTGTAAAACTCAGAGCTTTTATTTTTTGCGGATATGGCGGAATAGGCAGACGCGCTAGATTCAGGTTCTAGTCGGGGCAACTCGGTGCAGGTTCAACTCCTGTTATCCGCACCACGAACACATTACCTTCGGGTGATGTGTTTTTTATTATAATTTTTAGGACGCCGAGCGATACAAGCGTATCGTTCGGCGTCCTTTTTTATTTGTTTTAGTCCACTTCTTCCCATTCTATTTCATATTCAACATCGATGAGATTACCAACGTTTATTATATAGTCCTCAATGGTTTCTTTTGCTCTTTGTGTAGCTTGTGACAACAGAGCTGTATTGTTTTCTGCTTTTTCTTTCATATCTTGTTGGGCTTTCTTTTGTGCTTCGGCACGTTCCTCGGTTGTTATTTTTGTAAACCATCCTGTTTTGGAAATGGTTTCCGAAATAGTGTCCACATCAACATCTACGCCTAAAATTGTTGCATTAGGAACAAAGACCTTAACTATGTTGTCCTCAACCTCAATTTTAACCTTTGAAGCATCAACTCCCAATTTTACTATTCCGTCATATTCAATCCAAGCTTTTTTATAACCTATATTCCCAATCCATTTGCCTATTCCGGAAGCCTCCTGCCTTATTTCACTCGTGTTATGATAATAGCACTTTAACGTTGCAAGTTCGCATATCGCTTTTGTTTCGGAAAAATCCGCCTCTCTTTTTCCGCAACCGGTAAGTGTCAAAAGCAATGTAATAAATAAAATCAAGAAGAATACTTTTTTTCGCATTATTCTTCCCCCTCTGACCATACAATTTCATAACCGGATTCTTTTAGAATCGGCATAAGCAATGCAGTTATAGAATCCCGCAGATTTGATTCAGCCGTTTCAATTAGCTTTTCATTTTGAGTGGCTTTTTCTAACGCATCTTCTTTACAATATGCCAGCACTTCTTTAAGATTCGCTGTTTCATTTTCCGGTATGGTACTGATTGATCCGTCATCTATAATAACATCAGTAATTTTTATTGCGGGAATAACCGGAGTAATTGTTTTGTTTTCCATGTCAATCTTAAACTCGACTTCTTCTGCATCTATTCCTGCCTTGACCGTTGAATCATATTTTACGGAATAGTCGATTTTTTCCGGATTTTTTTCCTTTGGTATTGATACCACTCCATTATAACAAAATTCTCCGGTAGATAATTCGCTGATATTTACAACTTCTCGTAAAGTTGAAGTTGTTATAATTATCTTCTTATCAGTTTGTCTAAAAACAATAAAGGCTCCAATAACAAATACAATCACCGCAACTGTAATCGCAACAAGTATTTTTTTACCTGTTTTCATTTTAATTATCCTCATTTTTTGATCTTTTTTGTTATTTTTTTCGATTAAATTTTTGCTATCAAATCCGCTTTCTTTCGGCTGAACTCTTCTTCGGAAAGAACGCCCATTTCTTTAAGCTCCGACAGCTTTTTTAAGGATTCAAAAACATCGTTATCCCGCAAGGATTCATCAGTTTTCTTTTTTGCAAACAGCCCCGAAAAATTGTTAATTACCTTTTTGCCGCTGTCAACAATTTTCATTTTTACATCGGGCTCTTCGATTGTGTTCTCATCTGTTATTTTTTCAATCTCTATTATATCTTTTTCCAAGTCCTCTTCCGTGTATCCGAAAGCAGCACTGTCAAGCGTTTTCTGCAAACGATTTGCCATAGGCATCATAGATGCAAAATTTAGGCTGCCGGATATAACTCCGCCAATAACCGGAATTGCTTTGGAAAATCCTTGTGCCACGGTAGTTTTTGTAACCTTGATACCTATTGCTTTCCCAATTTGCTTAATAATCGGATACCAAAAGGTTTTTGTTAAAGCTTTTTGCGGTAATTTTTTAAGTGTTGTTTTCGCTATCTGAGCAGACAAAACGCGAACCCCGGACACAGCTCCGGACACGCCAAACATAACACCACAATATAGCAGCAGTTGATTTTTCACTTTATCATCATCGACCTGACCGTCTTGCCAAAGATCCTGTGCTCCGTAAAGATATGACAGTTCCTGTGCTAACCTTAGTGACATACCGAAAAACTGCAACACATCCGCCGGAACCGTCGCCGCCATTGCCAATCCGCCGGGAATCCCTGCCGCAAAAGAGGCAACAGACGATTGACTTGTTCGTTTCAAAATCAGCTTATTTGCCAGCTCTGCTAATTTTTCTTGAGGTACTTGCGCTTCAACCGGACCAAAATCCAATATGTCTTGGATCTTGTCGCTTTCCGATATAAATATTTCGGTTAAAAATTCACCTCTGTTGACTTTTACTCCGCGAATTTTCACTGCTGAGGTAATAATCTTTTCCATTGAAAGCTCTGTATTGTTTTTTTGTTCAGCCATCATAATCCCCTTCTCAAAATTATTTTTCAACAACGCATTGCTCCTGTGTATTATATCATAAAAACTCTTCTTAGAAAACATATCATTTCAACTTTTAGGGCACTACCGCACAATTGGAGTGTGCAAATTTTGCGGTAGTGCCTTAAATCTACCTTAACTTCGCGAAAAAAACAAGCCCTTTTTCGGACAGATAATTTCGTCCGGAAAGGAAGTTTTTTATGAAAAGAATTATCTACTTTGAAAAAGTATACCGAAGAATCGGCGACAAAGCAAATGACAATGTCATTTGTTATGCCACTCCGGGGGTGGTATTATGACGTTAGAAAACAAGCTGTTTAAAGCCCCGGAGGTGACCCTATTGAAAGAAAGTTTGGAGGGTCTCAACGACGTGTACAGAGACATTGCCGATGAAATAGGCGTCGAGAATGCCTTGGCAATCTACAATTTGTTCCGCGGAACTCAGGTTTCTTTTCCAAGCAGATTATTTTCGAATGATTACATTCACAAAGCAATTATCAGCGAATATAACGGAAATAATGTTCCGCAGTTAGCTCAAAAGTACAACTACTCCGAGCGAAGTGTGTGGCGTATTTTAAAAGCAAAGAAATGAAACAAAACGGAGGATATTTATGAAAAACAAAAAAATCATTGTAATCTCGGCATTGAGTGTTGTAATCGTTTCGGTTGTATTAATCTTATCGTTCGTTTGCTTCCACAATTGGAGCGATGCTACCTGCGATGCACCGATGACGTGTGAAAAATGCGGCAAAACAAAAGGTGAGGCATTATCACACGAATGGATTGCGGCTACCTGTAAGGAAGCAAAGCATTGTTCGCGGTGTGGGCTTACCGACGGCAAACCGCTTGTGCACAACTTTAGCGAGGCAACTTGCGAATTGCCAAAAACCTGTACAGTCTGCGGCACCACAGAAGGGAAGGCTATCGGACACACCGTAAACGACTGGAAAATCACCAAAACTACGAGCTGTTCAGAAGAAGGGGAAAAAGTCGGCACCTGTGACCGCTGTAAAAAGAAGTGCACCGAAAAAACAGAAAAATTGCCGCATACCAAAGGCGATTGGCACGTTAAGAAAAACTTTATCATTACTTCCGACGGAGCCGTAACCGATGGCACAGAGACAATTGTTTGTACCGTTTGCAAACAGGAAATTGAAAGTCGCAAATATACGGCAAATTTGACACAAAGCCAAAAAAATGCGGCAATTTGCGCATACCAGAAAGTTAATGATTGGCATTGCGGTCCGAGCTTTTTAATATACACCTTATTAGCTGATTTTGAAAGCTATCCGGTGGAGGACGCCAAATTCGTTGTAGCACATATCGACGTCGATTATGACGAACAAGCTGTTTTATATGCAAAAGAAAATTTCAAAGGCTCCTCAAGGAACAACTTAACGGAAGAAATGAGCTATTACGGATTTAATCAAACGCAAATTTACAAAGCATTAAAAGAAGTCGGCTATTAAGGTAACTCGTGCAATCTCGCCATACGTTAATAGCATTTCTTGAAACGAAAATCTAAAAACGACACGACCTATTGCAGCCGTGTCGTTTTAATTTTACTATTCAATTATGCTTTGCCTGCGCAGCCGAGAACCGTGTTGATTTTGTGTTCAACCATTCCCTCGATTGCGTCACGGGCGGGCTTGAGATACTGACGGGGATCGAAATCGCTCGGATGCTCAACAAAGTGCTTTCTGATAGCTGCCGTCATAGCAAGACGGAGATCTGAGTCGATGTTGATCTTGCAGACTGCCATTGTTGCTGCCTGACGGAGCATATCCTCGGGAATACCGATTGCGTCCGGCATACTTCCGCCGTACTTGTTGATCTCCTCAACAAACTCAGGAATAACAGAAGATGCGCCGTGGAGAACGATCGGGAAACCGGGAAGTCTCTTTGAAACCTCTTCAAGAATATCAAAACGAAGCTGCGGCTTCTGTCCGGGCTTGAACTTGTATGCGCCGTGGCTTGTGCCGATAGCGATAGCAAGCGAATCAACGCCTGTGCGCTTTACAAAATCCTCAACCTGATCGGGATTTGTGTAGGATGCGTCCTCAGCATTAACGCTGACTTCGTCCTCAACACCGGCAAGCTGTCCGAGCTCACCCTCAACAACAACGCCGTGAGCGTGTGCGTAGTCAACAACCTTCTTGGTGAGAGCCACGTTCTCTTCGTAGGGAAGTGAAGAACCGTCAATCATAACGGAGGTAAAACCGCCGTCGATGCAAGCCTTACAGGTCTCGAAATCCGGACCGTGGTCAAGGTGAAGTGCGATCGGAAGACCGGACTCCTCAACAGCTGCCTCAACAAGCTTTACAAGATAGAGGTGGTTCGCATAAGCGCGGGCACCCTTGGAAACCTGGAGGATAAGGGGAGCGTTGAGCTTCTTTCCCGCTGCAACGATGCCCTGGATTATTTCCATGTTGTTTACGTTGAAGGCACCGACGGCATAGCCGCCCTTATAAGCGTCTTCAAACATTTTTTTAGTTGTTACAAGTGGCATAAAAAACACTCCTTTGTTTTATTACAGGATAATTATATCATTTTTATCCTTTTTGTCAATGTGAAATTGATATATAATTAACGCACTTCAAAAGGTTTTAAGCTCTGTTAAAAGGTCTTTGATTATTTGATAATATCCGTGCCCATATACGGTACAAGAACTTCGGGGACAGTAACGGTTCCGTCCTCATTCTGATAGTTTTCGAGGATTGCGGCTGTCGTTCTTCCGATTGCAACGCCCGAACCGTTAAGCGTGTGGACAAGCTGTGCCTTGCTCTTCGGATCCTTCTTGAATCTGATTGCCGCACGGCGAGCCTGAAAGTCCTCAAAATTGGAACAGGAAGAAATCTCAACATATCTGTTGTACGACGGCATCCATACCTCTATGTCATAAGTCTTTGCAGAGGAGAAGCCTATATCTCCGGTCGAAAGGCAAACAACACGGTAGGGCAGTCCGAGAAGCCGAAGCACTCTTTCCGCGTCGTTTGTGAGCGACTCAAGCTCATCATAAGAGGTCTCCGGGTCAACAAATTTAACAAGCTCAACCTTGTTGAACTGGTGCTGACGAATAAGCCCTCTCGTATCGCGTCCCGCAGAACCTGCCTCGGCACGGAAGCACGCGGAATAAGCGCAATACTTAATGGGGAGCTTGCTGCCGTCAAGAATCTCGTCTCTGTGCATATTGGTTACGGGAACCTCTGCGGTCGGAATAAGGAAAAGGTCATCCGTCGTCTTAAATGCGTCGTCCTCAAACTTGGGAAGCTGACCTGTGCCTGTCATTGACGCTCTGTTTACAAGGAACGGCGGAAGTACCTCGGTGTAACCGTGCTCCGTGTGAGTGTTGAGGAAAAAGCTGATAATAGCTCTCTCAAGTCTCGCTCCGAGACCTTTGTAAAAGTGGAAACGTGCGCCCGTTACCTTTGCTGCTGTTTCGGGGTCAAGTATTCCGAGCTCAGCACCGATATCCCAATGCGTTTTGTAATCAAAATCGAACTTTCTCGGCTCGCCCCAGCGGCGGATTTCAACATTTTCGCTGTCGTCCTTACCAATCGGCACGCTTTTGTTCGGAACGTTCGGAAATTCATAAATGAGAGTTTTCTGTTTGGCGTCAAGCTCGGCGAGCTTAGCGTCGTCAGCCTTTATCTTCGCCTTTATCTCATTCATTCTTGCCATAATTTCGGAGATGTCGCCGCCCTCCTTCTTTATCTGAGGAATTTTTTTGCTTGCGGCGTTCTGCTCCTGCTTGAGCGCATCCGTAGCTTTCATAAGCTCGCGGCGTTGTGCGTCAATTTCAAGGATTTCGTCAACGGTTGCGTCCATATCCTTGTTTCTCGTTTTCATTGCCGCTTTAACCGCTTCGGGATTTTCGCGAATAAGTTTGATGTCTAACATTTTGACCACTCCAATATATTATTTACCGTAATTCTCAAGTTTCATCGCAAGACTTTCAAGGTCATCCTTGTCGAAAAATTCAATTTCAAGAATTCCCGCGTCCTGTTTGGACTCCTTTATTTTAACCTTTCTGCCAAGGTTATCAATGAGAGCAAGCTCCACTTCGCTGAAAAACTTGTCTCTTTTTTGCTGTTTAGTAATTTTGGGTGCTTTCTTCGATTTTTTGACAAGGCTCTCAACCTCGCGAACCGAAAGATCCTCTTTCACAATTCTTTTCGCGGTTTGAGTTATAAGCTCATCATTTTCAAAGCCGAGAAGCGCACGCGCATGACCGGGGGAGAGGAGATTGTTCTTCACCATTTCGCGAACCTCGTCGGGGAGCTTGAGCAATCTCAGCGCATTTGCAACGGCGGGACGGGACTTTCCGACCTTTTCCGCCGCCTGCTCCTGGGTTATTTTAAGCTCGTCCATCATATAGCGATAACCGAGAGCTTCTTCAAGCGGATTGAGATCCTCACGCTGGAGGTTTTCAATCATCGCAATTTCAATAACTTCCTCATCGGTAAGCTCCTTTATGACAACGGGAACCTCCGTTAATCCGGCTATTCTTGCCGCGCGCCAGCGTCTTTCGCCGGCAACAAGCTGATATCCGCCGTTCGTCAGCGGTCGTACAACAAGAGGTTGAAGCACACCGTGTTGTTCTATGCTTTCGGCAAGCTCCGACAAAGCCTTTTCATCAAAGTCCTTTCGAGGCTGGTCATGATTGGGTTCAATCTCCATTATGCGAAGCTTGCTTACGGATGAGTTTGTTTCTTCAACGGAATTATCGGCAAAAAGTGAATCCAAACCTCTGCCGAGTCCGCCTTTTTTTGCTGCCATCAGATTACCTCCTTACCGTTCAACTTCAAAAATTCCTCCGCAAGTGCGTCATAAGCCGCCGCACCCTTGGAATTTTTATCGTAATAATGTATCGGCAGTCCGTAGCTCGGGGCTTCGGAAAGCTTGACGTTTCTCGGAATCGCCGTGCTGTACACCTTTTTGGGGAAAAAGCGTTTAAGCTCATTGACAACTTGGTGTGTCAGATTCAGTCTGCCGTCGTACATCGTCAGAAGCACACCCTCCATCTCAATCAGCGGATTATAAAGCCTTTTGACCTGACGAATTGTCGACATAAGCTGTGAAAGTCCCTCAAGCGCATAATATTCGCATTGAATCGGCACAAGCACCGTGTCGGCGGCACAAAGAGCATTAAGCGTTATCAACCCTAAAGAGGGGGGACAGTCCATAAAAATAAAATCAAACTGTGCTTTTACAGCTGCAACGGCATTTTTTATCTTGTTTTCGCGGTGCTGCATATCAACAAGCTCCAGCTCCGCTCCCGCGAGGTTCATATTTGAGGGGAGAAGCCACAGATTTTCAAAATCCGTCTTCCGAACAGCCTTTTCAATCGGCATTGAGTTGATTACCACGTCGTAGGACGAGGCTTTCAGCTCTCTTTTGTTTATTCCGAGTCCGCTTGTCGCGTTGCCCTGCGGATCAATGTCTATCAAAAGAACGCGCTGCCCTTTCACGGCAACCGAAGCGGCGAGATTAACCGTCGATGTGGTTTTTCCCACTCCGCCCTTTTGGTTGACGACCGCAATAATTTTCGCCATATATTCACTTCCTTGTATTTTCTCCGTGACAAAGATTATATCACACATATACATAAAAGAAAAGAAAAATTTTGCTTTTTTATTGTTTCACGTGAAACATTTTAAAAATGCCTGTGCCGAAAGCAGCAACCCATAAAATAATTATTTGCCGGAATCCGGCTTGTTTATCTTCACAGTGTATTCTATGTACTGTTCGGTCTCGTTTTTCTCTGCCGTTGCATTTATTCCGCTCTTGCGCATTGTGCTCACAGCGTGATTAAGCGTGTTTATGAATATCCTGACATCCTTAAACACCATAACTTTTTTTCCTTTCTTTTCTTTTTCCGGCGTTTTATTGAGTAAATCCGTTATCAGCTGCTCCGTCGCATTTACGGTGAGCCCCTGTTCAACGACAGTGTCAAGAACCTGCTCCATCAGTGCAACGCTCGGCAGCCGAAGAAGTGCCCTTGCGTGCCGCTCGGTAAGTCCGTAGAGCATAACGCTGTATCTGATCTCATCGGGAAGCCGCAGTATTCGCAGCTTGTTTGAAAGAGCTGATTGAGATTTTCCGAGCTTTCGGGCAACCTCCTCCTGACTGAAGCCGAAGCCTTTTATCAATCTTTCAATTGCTATTGCTTCCTCAAAAAAATGCAGATTTTCACGCTGCAGATTTTCTATAACAGCGAGTAAAGCAGACTTTTCTTCGTCAACGTCAACGATAATCGACGGAACAGACGAAAGACCCGCCATTTTGCAGGCGCGAAGTCTGCGTTCGCCCGAAACAAGCTCATATTTACCGTTTTCTTTTTTTCTGACGGTTATCGGCTGGAGCAGACCGTTGTAGTGTATACTTTCGGCGAGACCCTCCAAGTCGTCCCAGTTGAAATTTTTTCTCGGCTGGTGAGGATTCGGCTGTATCAAGCGTGCAGGCAATAAAACCACTTCGTTGCTCTTTTTATATTTTGTTTGGCTTTTGAGCATATAAAAACCTCCTTAAAGACATACCACGAAAATAATGTAGCACGGCAAAAGGAGGTTGTCCATTGTTTTTCATTGACCGAAAAACACCTTATTCTTTCTATTTTTTGTTTATCAGAGCGGTTTTTTCGATATTTGTGCCGAAACACGCGGATATTTTGACGGAGTTTGCGATATTTTTTCAGTAATAATAATGTATCTGTCTCCGCAGCTTTCAATATTAAAATGCTTTGTTTCCCTGATTCTGCCGCCGAGAAGCTTTATTGCTCCCTCGGACGCAACAATTTCTTCGTCGGTTTTAGCGGCTTTCATCGGAGCAAAAATTCCGCCGACACGGACGAACGGAAGACAGTATTCACCAAGTGTGTTAAGATTGGCAACGGCACGCGCCGTTACAAGGTCGTATTTCTCGCGGAATTTTGCATCCTTACCTGCAAGTTCGGCGCGCTGATGAACAATATCGGCATTGAGTCTGAGTTCACGAAGCATGGAATCAATAAAAACAAGCCTTTTATTTGTTCCGTCAAGCAAGGTTATTTTCAAATCGGGTCTCGCAATCAGCAAAACGACACCCGGAAAGCCTGCACCCGTACCGACATCAATAACCTTTGCGCCCGTTTGCAAATTAACACAGCACAAAAGGGAAAGTGAATCAATGAAATGCTTGTATAAAATTCCGTCAGGGTCGGTAATTGCGGTAAGATTGAGGGTTTTATTCGTTTCAACAAGCCGTTCGGCATATATGTCAAACCTGTCAAGCGCAGTTTCGTCCAACAACACACCGAGTTTTTCTGCTTCTTCCCTTAAACTGATCTTATCAATCATTTTTTCGCTCCTTTTCAAGGTAAATGAGTAATACGGAAATATCGGACGGACTGACTCCCGATATTCTCGACGCTTGTCCGATGCTGTGCGGTCTGATTTTAGTAAGCTTTTCTCTTGCTTCCAATCTCAACCCGAGAAGCGAATTATAGTCAATGTCTTCGGGCAAGGGTTGAACCTCCAAACGATGCATTTCATCGACCTGAGCCTGCTGTCTTTTGATATATCCTTCATATTTTGTGTCAATTTCAACCTGTTCAAAGATTTCATACGGCAAATCGGGTCTGTCCTTATCAATCGGTGTAAGACATTCATATCCGATCTGCGGTCGCTTCAGCAAATCGCAAAGCCGTACTCCCGTTACCGTAGGCGATGTTTCACGTGAAACAAGTATATTGTTTAGCTCTTCCGACGGAGCAAAAACCGTTTTTTCGGTTCTTTTCTTTTCCTCGGCAATCAAATCAAGCTTCTTCAAGAATTTATCATATCTTTCGTCACTGATAAGTCCGATTTCACGACCTGTCGGCGTAAGACGGCGGTCTGCGTTGTCCTGCCTGAGCAAAAGACGATATTCGGAACGTGAGGTCATCATTCGGTAAGGGTCGGAACAACCCTTTGTGACCAAATCATCAATCAACGTTCCGATATACGAGCCCGAACGCTCCAAAACAAGCGGTTTTTGACCGTTTATCTTCCTTGCGGCATTGATTCCCGCAACCAACCCCTGTGCGGCAGCCTCCTCATAGCCGGACGAGCCGTTAAACTGACCTGCGCCGAACAATCCGTCATAGTCGAGAAATTCCAAGCTCGGTTTGAGTGCAAGCGGGTCGACACAGTCATATTCAATGGCATAAGCCGTTCGCATAAGCTCCGCGTGCTCCAAACCGGGTATTGTTCTTATAAATTTAAGCTGTACGTCCTCAGGCAAAGAAGATGAAAGTCCCTGGAGGTACATTTCCTCAGTATGCTCGCCGCACGGCTCTATAAAAATCTGATGACGCTCTTTTTCGGCAAATCTGACAATCTTGTCCTCAATGCTCGGACAGTAGCGCGGACCTTTGCCGTCAATTTTTCCGCTGTAAAGAGGGGAGCGGTGCAAATTTTTCAAAATGACGTCTTTAGTTTCAGGATTCGTGTAGGTTATATAGCAAGGAAGCTTGTTTTTTACGTCACTCCTGTTATCAAATGAAAACGGAACAATTCTATCGTCGCCGTTCTGAATTTCCAGTTTTTCACAGTCAACGGTCTTTCTGTTGACGCGCGACGGTGTACCTGTTTTAAAGCGTCTTGTAGGAATGCCTATTCTTTTGAGGGCTTCGCCCAGCTTCTTCGCAGGAAACATTCCGTCAGGTCCGCTCTCGTATGAGACATCGCCTACATAAACCTTACCGCTGAGGAAGGTTCCGGTTGCAAGAATCACACAGTCTGCAGTATAAACCGCCTCCAGATGTGTTTTTAACTGCCACTTACCGCTTTCAAGCTTGCAAATATCAACAATTTCTCCCTGTCTGAGATCCAAATGCGCCTGAAGCTCAAGGGCGTGCTTCATATAATCGGAATACAACCGCCTGTCAATTTGTGCACGTAGGCTGTGCACTGCGGGACCCTTTCCGAGATTGAGTATTCTGCTCTGTAAGGTGTTTGCATCTGCGGCTTTTCCCATCTCTCCGCCCAAAGCGTCAATTTCACGAACAAGATGTCCCTTTGAGGTGCCTCCGATTGACGGATTGCACGCCATATTACCGACCCAATCAAGGTTTATCGTAAACACACAGGTTTCACAGCCAAGACGCGCCGAAGCAAGACCCGCCTCAATTCCCGCGTGTCCGGCACCTATGACTATAACCTGATAATCCTTTGCAAAATACTCCATAAAACTTCTCTTTTCGTTTATTTTCCTACGCAGAACTGTCTAAACACTTCGTCAACAACCGCTTCGCTTGCTTTCTGTCCCGTCAGCTCAAGCAGTGCGGCAATAGCATCGTCAATGCAAACGCCGACTGCATCAAGAGTAAGACCCATATTCAACGCGTTTTCGGCATCGTTCAATGCGCTTTCCGCTCTCTGACAGCAGAGCCTCTGCCTCTCATTGGCAAGCATTGCAGATGTTGTATCAAAATCCTTAACTCCGAGCATAGTCATTACACGCTCGCAGAGTTCATCATATCCGTCTCCGAGCTTTGCCGAAATACATACCGCTTTTCCGAGCCTTTTTTCAACGAAATCTATGTCAAGTGCCGATTCAAGATCCGACTTATTTACAATAGGTATAACATTTTTTCCGCGGCAGAGCTCAATCAGCTCCTTGTCTTCCTCGGAAAGTGCTTTTGATAAATCGAAAACAGCAAAAATAATCGCCGCTCTCTCTAATTTTTTGCGGCTTCTTTCTACGCCGATTTTTTCGACCGGATCGCCTGTTTCTCTCATTCCTGCGGTGTCGGAAATTTTCAGAATACAGCCGTCAAGATTTATCGTTTCTTCAACAACGTCACGCGTGGTTCCTTCAATCTCGGTAACAATAGAGCGGTCGTAGCCCGTCATCAAATTCATCAAAGTGGATTTTCCGACATTCGGCTTTCCGACGATTGCCGCTTCGACGCCCGAAGTAATCGCCATACCGCTGTCAAACCTTGAAAGCAAAGCGTTTATTTCTTTTTTGGCATTATTTACAGTTTCTTTTATCTCTTCATCGCCGAGCTCCTCAATTTCATCGTCTGGATAATCGACCCAAGCGGCGATATGAGCCTCAACGGAGAGAAGAGAAGAATTTATCTCGTTTATCTTTTTGCTGAGTGAGCCCTCAAGCAGATTGTATGCCGCGTTTGCGCCCAAATCACCCTGAGCCGAAATCAAAGTCATAACGCTTTCCGCCTTTGAGAGATCAAGCTTTCCGTTGAGAAAAGCACGCTTTGTGAACTCACCCGGCGCAGCAGGGGATGCACCGTGTTCAAGAATAAGGCGAAGTATTTTTTTCATCAAAAAAACTCCGCCGTGACAGTTTATTTCAACAACATCTTCGCCCGTGTAGCTGTGCGGCGCACGAAAAACAAGACAAACCACATCGTCAACGGTCGTATTTCCGTCAACTATTCTGCCGTAGTGCGCACGGTATCCCTTTGATTCTGAAAGCTTCTTCCCCGAAAAAGCGGAAAAAATACCGTCGGCAATTTCAATTGAATTTTCACCGGAAATTCTTATAATTCCGACGCCGCCGGTACCCAACGGTGTGGATATGGCGGCGATCGCAGACCCGTTAAACATTATTCAAATCCTCACAGCTTCAAATTGATATTCATACCCTCAAAGCGCAAAGCAATTCTTTTGAAGGCTTCCTTTGCCTTTGAGCTGTCAAGCGTTCTCATTCCGATAACAGAGCAATAAGAAAGCTTTTTGTCCTCCGGAACAACGCCGACAAGCTGAAGCACGGTTGAGTCGATTACCTCGTCAATGTTGAGATAATGACCCTGCACTGTTTGCTTCTTGCTGAATCGGTTAATTATCAGCTTAACCTCGGGAACGCCGAGTGTATTAAGCTTGTCCGCGGCAAACGCTCCGACGCGAACACAAACCTCATCGGCTGTCGAAACAATTATTCCCTCGTCGGCACACGACGCGGCAAGCAAAAAGCCTCCGCTGACTCCTGCCGGAGCGTCCATAAGAATATAATCAAAATGATCGTCATAAAAATCAATCATCTTCTTTATCTTCTCTTCCGTATATTCGCCGTCAAAGCTGCCCGGAGCAGTTAAAAGAGAGGGTCCTATCGTGGAACGGAGAGCCTGCATCGGTTCGCAAGCACCTTTAACAACATCGCCCCAGTTAAAAATTCCCGTATCGTCGGACGCAAGAATAAGATCCAGACAACCCATTCCGATATCAAAATCAACGACCAAAACATTTTGTCCGATATTGCAAAGCTCAATTGCAATACCGGCGGTGAGTGTTGATTTGCCGACGCCGCCCTTTCCGGAAGCAAATATAATTTTTCGTGCCATTTTCCCTCACATCCTTCTTTTATCTTAAAAGATCGGTATTTGTGCTGTTATCCGTGTCATCATTATTTTCACTGTCGCTGTCGGAAACGGTAGTATTATTCTTGTAGTAGTAGTTATAAATTGATGAAACAACCGGAGCAAGACTTCCGCCGGAATATGCGCCCTCAACCGCAACCGCAACCGCAATTTCAGGGTCATCATAAGGAGCAAAGGTGATAAGAAATCCGTTTGTGTAAATACCTTTCTGCCCGTTAATCGTCTTTTCAACGGTCGAAGTTCCCGTTTTGCAAGCCACATCAACGATAGTGTCATCAAAGCTGCCGGCAAGCGTAACCGTGGCAACCCGTCGCATACCTTCCTTTATAATTTGAATGTTTTTCTCTTTAAAGCCTGTTTCGCAAACCACCTCAGGCTCCTTTTCCGTTATAACCGTCGAATTGTCGGAGGAAAGAACAGACTTGACAATGTGCGCGCTGTACCTTGTGCCTCCGTTGGCTATCGTCGCAACATAATTGCAAAGCTGAAGCGGAGTGAAAAGGTTTCCCGCCTGTCCTATTGCAGACTGAAGTGAAAAGCCGGTCTGCCATGTCTGACCGATAGAGGTTCGGTAGCTCGGCGAATCAAGGACTCCCGTATTTTCATAAAGCTCAATTCCCGTCGGCTGTCCGAGTCCGAGCAGCTCTCGGTACATATTCATTTTTTCAATGCCGAGCAGCTCGCCACCGAAGTGGTAGAAATAAATATTACAGGAATCCTGCAATGCGGTTCTCATATCAATCGTCGTTGTATCGGGGTTGTTGTTACACACAAGTCCGTATTTGTATGTTCCCGTACACTCTATCGTCGAGTTTTCGTCGGCAACACCCTCTTCAAGAATACCGATCGCCGTCGAAACCTTTGCGGTCGAGCCGGGCGCGTAGGTGCTCAAAAGAGCACGGTTGAAAAGAGGGGAGTTTGAATCACTTGCAAGCTTTGAATAGTCCTTGTAGTATGAAGTTAAGTCATACGACGGATAAGTCGCAATCGAAAGAATTTCACCTGTCTTGCAGTTCATAACGACTGTCGCTCCGCCTCCGGCATTTGCGCTCGAAAGCGATTTACACATTTCGGCAAGTGCGTCCTGAGTAACCTTTTGCAGTGCGGCATCAATCGTGAGAACAACATTTTCACCGTTTTCCAAATCTATGGTTTTGGTCGTTTGCGTTCCGTCGAGCGCAGTCGTAACAATTTTTGTTCCGTTTTTTCCTTTCAGCTCTTTTTCAAAAAGCTGTTCGATACCGCTCTTGCCGACAATGTCGTCCATTGCGTAGCCTTCAGATTTCAGCTGTGCGTATTCCTCCGCGCTGATAACTCCCGTAACTCCGATAATGTGCGGTGCAATTGTTCCGTCGGCATATTCGCGGTAGTTGACAACCTGAACGTCAACGCCTTTATAAAAGCTGCTGTTTTCCTTAATTACCGACGCAACCTCATCGCTGACGTCCGTTGCAAATGTGTACGGATTGGCAGAATTGAAAAGACCGATTTTCATCTGGTAGCAAACGGAAGCTATTTTTCTTGCGTCTGCCTTTGAATAGCTCTGAAGCTTATACCTGTCAATGAGCTCATTCATACAGTCGTCCGCTGTTGCGTATTTGTTAAGCCGAAGAATATCGCGTGACTTCATTGTTTCGATATCCTTGTCTCTGTCTGCGGCAAATTGATAATTGCCGTCGGAGCCCATAATAATCGGCATATCATCGTTCCATTTAACCTCGTTCTGTTCAAAAAGGTCAATCAGGGACTTGATAATTTTGTTGCGCTCCTCCTGCTCTGAATATTCGGGAAAATCCGAAGCAAGAAAAACAACATCGTTACCCTGACGGTTGCCGACAATAACGTTGCCGTTTCGGTCGAGTATCTGTCCTCTCAGTGCCTTGACCTCGGTTGATTCAACCGACGCGGTGTTTGAAGCCGTGTCCCTGTTTCCGTCAATGACCTGATTCTTTAAAAGAGTGAAAACAAACACTGAAATAAGACTCACAAAGAGAACCGTCATTGCGATGAATCTTCCCTTTTTTTCTTCCCGTGCAAATTTCATTGTTTTCACTCCTCCTTTGCTTTAATTTATTTTTTTATTTATATTTTTTAACGATGGCACGCACTGTAAAGTAAAACAGCGGCGTAAAAATTGTCGTGTAAATTACAGATACAAAATAATATTTAAAATAGAATGCAAGCGTTATTTCCACGCTGTCAAGAACATAGAAAAAAAGGCAGTACAGCGTGTCGTAAACAAGCGTAAAAACAAATGTAAAAATGAGCGCACTCACAAGGTTGTTTCGCATAAGATATGTGATGAGTATGCCCGTCGTAAAACCGATAAGTGTGAACATAACCGAATTGAAGCAAACGCTGTCCGGACTGACCGCTTCAAGCATCATACCTGCCGCAAGTCCGTAGAACAAGCCCGAAAATTCTCGCTCAAACATCGCCACGCAAACCGTTGCCGGAATCAGCAAGCAGGCATGGATGCCGAAAGGCGCAAAAAAGAATCCTTTTGTTGTTTGCAGCAGAAAGGTTACAAGAACGATCAACGCGAGCCATATTCTGCGCTTTATGCTGTCCTTTCTGCCCATCTCTTCAACATAATTCATATCATTCACCCGCAATGGTTATTACGCCCTGTCCTTCAAACTCGGTGATAACAAAAACCTCGGAAAGCTCCTCAATATCAACCGCCGACCTGACCGTTGCATAGGACGAGCTGTCTTCCTTTGAGTCCTCAACCTTGATGACTGTTCCGACGATGAGATCCTTGGGGTAAATTCCGCCGCTTCCCGTCGTGCAAACTATTCCGCTCGGCGAAATTGACGAATCCGATTTAAGTCCCGGCATCTTGCAGTAAACCCTTTCCTCCGTTTTTCCGGTGCCCGTAACATATCCGATTTCGTTTGTGTATGTCTCGTAAACGCTGACGTTCATTTTCGGATTTGAAATTGTGTATACCGTGCACGATGTCGGACTGACGCTTGCAACAACGCCGACAAGATTTTTACCGTAAATAACCGGATCGTTTACCTTTATTCCCTTGTTTGTTCCTTTATTGAGAGTAAAGGAAGCAAACGGGTTTTCATAATCATTCGAAATTATTTTTGCGCTTTCAAATTCAAAATCGGGATTTTCCTCCTTAACGCCGAGAAAATCCTCGTAGGTTTCAAGCTTCTTTTTTATGTTGTTGTAGTCGACAACCTCATTTTGATATTCTTCAATCTGCTGTTTGAGCTCGCTGTTTTCCTCCGCGAGCTTTTTTGAGGACTTGAAGCTGTCATTGAAATTAGAAAATTTGTAGCTCAAATATGAAGAAAAACGCTGAAGAGGATGAAGCACCGTGCTCGTTGCCGAGGAGAGCGGCGTCGAGTTGTTGTGTGTGTATGCCGCGATAACAGCACCGAGCGAAAGGGCGACAATGACACAGATAAGTGCTTTAAACGCACGGTTTCTTATGATTTTTTTCATTCCTCTTCACCTCCTTGGTATGTAAATAGATTCATCAGCGACGCTTTTCAAGACAAATTCCCGTTCCCTCAACAACACAGTCAAGCGGATTTTCGGCAACCGTAACGGGAATCTTGACCTCTTGCTCAATGAGCTTGTCAAGACCTCTGAGCAGAGCTCCGCCGCCCGTCAAGGTTATTCCGCTGTCGATAATGTCGGCGGCAAGCTCCGGCGGTGTATTTTCAAGCGTAACCTTAATTGCGTCAATAATCTGGAAAACGCTTTCCTTGAGAGCCTCTCTGATTTCGGCGGCTGTGACCTCGACATCCTTGGGAAGTCCGTCAATAAGATTACGTCCCTTGACGTTTATTGCGCCCTCGCCCTCGTATTCATAAGCCGAACCGATTTGAATTTTGATATCCTCCGCCGTTCTTTCGCCGATCAGAAGATTATATTTCTTTCTGACATAGCTGATAATTGCCTCGTCGTAGCTGTCGCCCGCACCCTTAACGGAACGTGAGGTAACGATATCACTCAGCGCAACAACGGCAACCTCGGCAGTGCCTCCGCCGATATCAACAATCATCGAGCCCTCCGGCTTTTCAACATCAAGCCCTGCGCCTATCGCAGCAGCCATCGGCTCCTCGATAAGACTTACATATCTCGCTCCCGCAGATTTTGCAGCGTCGTTTACGGCTCTGCGCTCAACCTCGGTAACGCCTGACGGCACGCATATCATAACCCTTGTTTTGCTCAGCGGTGAAGCCGTTATCGCCTTTCTGATATATTTTTTCAGCATTTCCGCCGTCGCGTCAAAGTCAGCGATAACTCCGTCACGCAGCGGACGAAGCGCAGCGATTGAACCCGGAGTTCTTCCTATCATTTCCTTTGCTTCCGAACCGACGGCAACAACCTTGACCGGTGTGAATCTCTGGTCAACTGCAACAACCGACGGCTCACGGATTATAATGCCCTTGCCCTTTACGAAAACAAGGGTATTTGACGTTCCCAAATCAATGCCTATATCCTGTGAAAATAACATACTTATTTCCTCCTTACTCATCATTTTCTGCCGTTGGTTTTTCGGCAAGCTTTGTAAACGGGATTGTCGTCTCTGTAACTGCGTCATCCGTCGGAAGCTCCTTGACGGTTGCACACGAATTTATGAGCTCAACTATCGAATCCCTGTCATAACATTTATCATAGACGAACACCGTGACCTCAATCATCGGCTCACCGTCGTCAATGCAGAAATAAAAAACATCCATACTCTCGGAGTCAATGCGATATGAAATTGCCTTTGCATTTTTTCCCATCAGCGTAACCTCAAATTCAGTAATGTCGGAAATCAGGTCGCTGATCGTGTTGATTTTGGCTGTTTGGTTAAGATAAGTATTGTATGCTTCCTGGAGTGTTTTGTTTTCCGTGAAGCCGAACTCAAGCTGACAGGCAGGTGCTCCCGATTTCACGCATTTGCCCTTGTGCTTGATTCTTATAAACGATGTTTCCTTGGAAACCTCCCAGCCACTCGGCACATTTATGCTGACAACGGCATTCTCGATTTTTGAGTTGCTTTTATTGGTTATTTTTTTCGGAAAATTGTAAGGCTCTGTTACATTGTTGCCGTCCGCGTCGGTTTTTTCTATAATAAGGCGACCCCATTTATCCTGAAGCATACTGCCATCATCTTTGGTAACAACCTTGTAGCTGTAACCGCTGTCGTCAACAATAATATTCTTGTTTCCGCAGGCAGTAAGTCCGACGGAAAAAACGAGCAATAATGCAGAAATAACAATTAAAGGTTTTTTCAAACAAATCGCCTACTTTACAATTTTATTCAATATAAAAGTATAGCATTTCATTCCCGAAAAGTCAATTGAAATATGTATTTTTACGGTTGACAAACACGGGTAATTTTGATAAAATAATCAGGCAATATGTCTCCGTAGCTCAGCAGGATAGAGCGTTCGCCTCCTAAGCGAAAGGCCGTGGGTTCGAATCCCGCCGGGGACGCCAAAAAACCGAGTCATTCAGTTTATGACTTGGCTTTTTTTATGATTTAAGTTTTTTTGAAAACGAAAAAGGAAAGTCTTAATCGGCTTTCCTTTTTATGCTATAAATTCTTTTATTTTTTTCGCGTCCCCGTAACCTGTTTTATAAAGCATATCAAGAGCATTTTTATCCTTTGTTAACGTGCTCATCTTTCCTATGCTTTCGGGACTTATTATAAGAACCTTGCCGTCCTCACTCAATTTTTTTGCATAGTTCAAGGCTTCTTCAACCTTATTTTTTCTGTTTAATAAATCCTTTGAAATATTCGGAAATCTTTTTTTCATCGCGTGTCCTACCATTTCATCAAGCTTGAAATTTCCGATATCATTTACGGGCTTTGTCCAAATGACAATTATTTTATCGCAGCCCTTTTTAATTGCAAAATCAATGGGTATAGGGTCGCTTATTCCGCCGTCAAAATATCTTATATTTTCCTCAACGGCAGGCGAACAAACAACCGGAATGCATGATGAAGCTTTCAATAACCAATAATTATTTTTACTCATTTTATTTGCGTCAAAGTATTTTGCCTGTCCGCTTTTTGCGTCTGTTGTTATAATATATTTTTCGCTTTTGTTTTCAATAAATTTATCAAAATCAAACGGGTTTTCTCCGTCGCTGTTGCTCAACTCTCCGTAAACATAATCAAGGTCAAGATAATGCTTTTTCTTTAAAAAATTATCGACGCTCATATATTCTTTTCTGAAAGGATATTCATGATAAAAATGATAATTTCTTCCTCTTTGACCGGAACCAAACGAGGCAAGATTTGCACTTCCGGCGGAAATTCCTATCACAACATCAAACGAAATGTTATTGTCAAGGCAATAGTCGAAAACGCCTGCGCCGTATATTCCCCTGAGACCGCCGCCGCAATCAATAATACCTGTTTTCATCTTGTTGTTATCCTTTCATCATTTTATATCCTTAACATTCTCAGAGCGTTTTAACAATGTTGCCGTTGAAATCGGTGAAATATACATCGTTTTTTTCTTTGATTTTTTTTTGCAGGTAATAATAAAAGATTTCGGAAGGTCATAGCTTACATTTACAACATTTCCGCTCTTTTGCATTGTTTTCAGATAGTCCCTTGTCGGCTTTGAAACCGTCGTTGTGTCAAGGTCAAATATGCCTATAATTTCGTCGTCGATTATAACCGTATCCTGACCGAGATGCAGAAACATAACTATTCTCCCTTTATTCTTCCGTCGCATATTTCAAAAACCTTTTCGGATTTTATTTTGTTTCTGTGCGACGGGTCGCAGCAGGTAACAAAAACCTGCCAGCCGTCAAAAAATTTCATTAAATATTTTTGTCTGTTTTCGTCCAGCTCGCTCATAACATCATCCATTAAAGCAACAGGCTGCTCTCCGGAAATATTTTTTAACAGGGTTGCTTCTCCTATTTTTAAAGAAAGGGCACAGGAACGCTGCTGTCCCTGCGAGCCGTAATTTCTGACGTTCATACCGTCAAGATATATTTCAAGGTCATCTTTGTGCGGACCGAAAGAGGTTGCTTGTCTTGCAATATCTCTTTCGTGATTTTTTGAAAGATTTTTATATAATATTTCAGACCATTCAACCTTGTTTACTCCCTCTTCTTTCAAAGAGTTTACATAAATTATTTTCATTTTTTCGCGGTCGTTTGAAATATCCGAATATATTTGCGGCGCATATTCTTTCATATTTTTTAAATAATTGAGTCTGTAATCAATTATTCTTCCGCCGTATCTTGCTATTTCTTCATCAAAAACAAAAAGAAGCTCTTCTCCTTTTTTTTCGGTTCCGATTTGCTTTAACAGTGAATTTCTTTGCATAATTATTTTATTATATTTTGAAAGCAAAGCGGCATAATTCGGCTTTATCAGGCTGATTGCAATGTCGATAAATTTTCTTTTTTCCGACGGTCCGTCTCTTATAACAGAAAGAACGGACGGTGAAAAAACAACTGCCTGAAATTCACCGAGAAATTTTCTCGGTGAAATCTGTTTTATACCGTTCAGAAAAGCCTCTTTTTTTTCGCCTATTATGAGCTTTGCCTCCTGCTCTCTTTCATTCGAAAAAAAGCTTGTAAAAAGCTCCGATATTTCCGCATCTTTTTTTATGAGTTCTGTATTCTTTCTTGTTCTGAAGCTGTTACATCCCGTGAAAAGCCATATACTCTCGATTATATTGGTTTTCCCGTGTCCGTTTTCACCGTAAATAACGTTTATCCCGTTCGCCGGTTCAAGTTCCATATATTCTATATTACGGAAATTTTTTATTACAGCTTTTTCAATCTTCATAACAATCAGCAGAAACAGCCCTTTTCGGCATTTCCTTTCTTAAACTATCTCATATATTTTTCTTTCAATTTCAACCTTATCGCCGATACGAAGCTTCTTTCCCCTTTGTTCGCAGACTTCTCCGTTTACCTTTATTTCTCCGTCCTGAATCACAATTTTCGCGTGACCTCCGGACTGAACCGCATCACAAAGCTTTAAAAATGCGTCAAGCCTTATAAAATCGGTTGTAATATGCTTTTTTATTATTTCTTTTTCTTTTATTTTTAATTTAATTTTTCTTTTATCAACCATTTTTCTTTAACCTCACGGGAAGAACAAGGAAATTAAAACTGTCTCCCTCAATCGGTAAAATAAGTATCGGAGAAACAGCTCCGTTAAGAATAATTTTTACCCTGTCCGTGTTGCAGGCTCTGAGTGCTTCAAGAAAATATCGGTTATTAAAGCCTATCTCAACTCTGCTTCCTTCCACATCCGCATTTACCTTGTCGCTCGCAGTTCCGAGAGAGGTTATACTTGAAATCCTTATAAATCCCGAATCAAAAACACAGTTGATAAGGCTCTTTGTTCTGTCGGTAATTATAAGAGAGGTTCGTTCAATACTTTCTATTAGACTTCTCGTATCAACTTCAACCGTGGTTTGTGCAGTGGTCGGAATAGTTGTCTTGTAATTAAGAAATTCTCCCTCAAGCAGACGGGAAATGACGCTGTATCCGTTCACTTCAAATATAATGTGGCGTTTTCCGACTCCGATTGAAATTTCGGTTTCTTCTTCATTTTCTTCTTCAACCGAAATTTTAATGATCTCGTTCATTGTTTTTGAAGGAACTATAAATGTAATATCTTCGCCTTTATAATCAATAAATTCTTTTCTTATCGCCATTCTGAAACCGTCAACGGCAATAAGCTTCAGCTCATTGTCTGAAATTTCAAATTTTATACCCGTATAGACAACTTTTGTGTCTGTAACCGCGACGGCAAAGATAGTTTGCTTAACCATCTCTTCAAGCTGTTTTTTATTAAGCTTGATTGAAAAACCTCCCTGAACAGTCGGAAGCTCCGGATATTCGTCCGCCGAAATTCCCATTATTTCATACTTTATGTCTCCGCTTCTTATTACGGCGAGATTTCTTTCGTCGGAATCAAATGAAACAGTTTGATTGGGAATTTTACGGAGAATTTCGCAGAGAATTTTAGCGTTTATTATAATTGATCCTTCTTCTTCTACCTTGGCATAAATGCTTGTGTTTATACCTATCTCAAGATCGTATCCCGTAAGAGAGAGCCCGCTTCCTGTGGTTTTAATAAGAATACCCTCTGCTCCGGGAATGGAAGATTTTGAAGATACCGCTCTCTGAACGTTTTGACAAGCGAGAGAGAGGACTGAAGTTTCACATACGAATTTCATTAAAATTCCTCCTGTCACGATTGCTTTCTGTTGAAGCAAAATTTAATTTTAAAGTTTTTGGTTTCAAATGAAATAAATAATATAAATATTATAGTATTAGTAGTAGGGGCTGTTAAAAATGTGGAAAACAAGTAAATTTGTTGAAACAGCGATAATAAAAGAAAAAATATGCTGTTAAAAATCTGTTTAATTTTAGGTTTAAAACTCTGTCGATAATTTATCAATGTTTAAATGTTGAAAGCAGTTGAAAGAATGTTAAAAAAAGTGTGGAAAATTTTACAGAATTTGTCTTCCTTCAATAGCCCTTGTTAATGTGATTTCATCGGCATATTCAAGATCCGCTCCGACCGGAACACCGTAGGCAAGGCGTGAAACCTTAATGCCCATCGGTTTAATAAGACGAGAAATATACATTGCCGTTGCTTCGCCCTCAACCGTTGGGTTGGTCGCCATAATAATTTCCTTTATATTATCGTCGGAAAGTCTGGAAAGAAGTTCTTTTATTGTGATCTCGTCCGGTCCTATTCCGTTCATCGGAGAAATTGAGCCGTGGAGGACATGATAAAGACCGTTATATTCACGGGTTCGCTCAATTGCGATAACATCCTTTGAGGATTCGACAACGCAAATAACAGAACGATCCCTTTTTTCGTCACCGCAGATTGAGCAGATATCATTATCGGTCAAATTACAGCAAACCTTGCAGTGGTGAATTTTTTCCTTTGCAAGGAGTATATTTTCGGCAAAACGCTTTGCTTCATCGTCGGATAGACCGAGAATATAAAAAGCAAGCTTTTGCGCGCTCTTGTGACCTATGCCGGGCATACGCTCAAATTGTTCTATAAGATTTGTAAGAGGAATAACATTGCGTGCCATTTTTAAAACAGCCCCGGAATCGAAAGTCCGCCCTTGGCTCTCTCCATACCTTGATCCATGGCGTCGTTTGCTTTTTTAATGCTTTCGTTGAGTGCCGAGATAAGAAGATCCTCGAGCATTTCAATATCCTCCGGGTCAATAACATCCGGCTGCATTTTTATTGAAATGACCTCGTGAGCACCGTTGACGGTAACCTCGACTGCACCGCCGCCGACGGAAGAGGTGTATTCCGTAGCTTCAATTTCTTCTTGAATTTTTGTCATATCCTCCTGCATCTGCTGGATTTTTTTCATCATATTGCCCTGATTTTGAGCACCGGGAATTCTTGCTTTCATTGTAATTATCCTTTCTGATTAAGAAATTTTTTCCATTATTTTTCTAAACAGCGAGTAAAACGGCGGAATGAAGAAAAATATAGGAATTATAATTTTATTTTTTACAGAAATATTTTTACACTTCAAAAACGGTATAATATATCTTTTAAAATAATCGTTTAGGGGCTTTTTAAACTTTTTTTCATTTGGTGTGTTTTTAATATTAAATCTGTATGAAAGTAAGCATTTCATTCCGCGTTCAAGAAAAAAGGATGAAAAAATTTTATTTTTTTCTTTTAAAAGATTATAACAAGTAAAATATGACATAATAGAATCAAATTTTTTTTCATTCCAAAGATCAACAGAAGTGACACTTTGAGGATTAATATAATAAAAATATAAATTCCTGTCAACATATACTGCCTTATAATTTTTTGAAAATAATTGAACAGAAAAAATAGTATCTTCACCTATTCTAAGATTTTGAAATCTTATATTGTTAAGAAATGTTTTTGATATCAATTTTGACCAAATTGTAAAAAGTATAAGAAATTTATCTTTTAATTGATTTTTATCAAGACTAAAGAATTTCTCAACAGAAAAATCTTCACATTTATAATCAAAATATTCTTCTTTTATTTCAGAAGATTTTTTATATCCGCAAACCGAAAAATCACAATTATTTTCCGTGACGGCTTTGTAAAGAAACTCATACATTTGCGGCTGAATAAAATCATCTGAATCAACGAAGCCAATATAATCGCCTTTTGCATTATCAAGTCCGAAATTTCTTGCAGCGGAAACTCCCTTTCCGGGATTTTTTAAAGGAATTATCCTGCTGTCCTTTAATGAATATTCTTTTATAATGTTAAAAGTATTGTCACTGCTTCCGTCGTCAACACACAAAACTTCAAAATCGGTGAATGTTTGTTTGAGAACGGAATCAAGACAGCGGGAAATGTGCTTTTCCTCATTAAATGAAGGAATAATTATACTGATAGCAGGATTCATAATTATCACCCGTTAATTTTATTTATCAAGTCTGCTAAAGGATCGTTTATATTTTTTTCGGGTTCTGCTGATTTGTAAATACCGAGCCGATATTTTTTTCCGGTTACGTCAAATATAGCTTTTTTTATAGCTGTTGAATGATTTGCCTGACGAATAAACTGAGAAAATACGGGATTATCGCATTTTATAAGAATAAAATCTCCTCTCAGGTATGCAGATGACATTCCGAGAATACCTGTCAAGGGTTTATCAGAAACGTCAAGCAGAGCGAGAACCTCTCCCCATTGATTAAATATTGTATCGTCTTCATTATTATTGCGGAAGGATTTTTCTTCCGGTTTTTCTGAAATTTTTTCAATCGAATTTTCGATTGCTGTTTGTTCGTTTTTATTTTTCTGTTCAACAGTAGTATCGGAGTTTGTATTTGTTTTTTGAATCGGTTTTTCAGAATTACTTGTGCCGCTGACAACAACAGTATTCCTATCGGTAATTCCGGGAATGCTCATTTTTATTGCGGTCAGTTCCATTTCGGTGCGCTTGCTTGTGCTGTTTTTGAGAATCCCCTCTGCTTCTTCAAGAGATGAAATGCAATTAAGAATTTTATAAAGATTTGTTTCATCGGCTTGCTTTTTGTAAAGCTCAAGGTCGTGATCTGTACAAACGATAAGCTTCTGAGGCTCCTTTACCGTTTTGATAATCATCATATTGCGGTAATGATTTATCAGCTCGGAGCAAAGTCTTTCCATATCACATGAATCACGGTGAAGCTTGTCAATTATCGAAAGAACCTCTGACGGATTGTTTTTGTTTATATTGTCAACAAGATTGAAAAGATGATCCTTTCCCGCAAGACCTGCCGCGTTGCTGACAATTTCAGCTGTGACACGGTCGCTTATTCCTGCGCAGCGGTCAAGGATTGAAAGAGCGTCGCGCATAGCTCCGTCAGCTATTCTTGCTATGAGCAGTGCGGCATCGTCATCAAGCTGTATTTTCTCTTCACCGGAAACATATTTGAGTCTTTCACTGATATTTTCCGGAGTGATTCTGTGAAAATCGAAACGCTGACATCTTGAAAGAATTGTTGCAGGCAGTTTATGCACCTCGGTTGTGGCGAGTACAAATTTGACATGCTCCGGCGGCTCTTCAAGAGTTTTAAGCAGTGCGTTAAAAGCTCCGATTGAAAGCATGTGAACCTCGTCTATAATATACACACGGTATTTTGTGTGGACGGGAGTATAGTTTGCCTCTTCGCGGAGATCGCGGATATTGTCAACGCCATTGTTGCTGGCAGCGTCAATCTCAATAACGTCCAATATTGAACCGTCGTCAATTCCTTTGCAGACGGCACATTCGTTACACGGATTTCCGTTGTGAGTATGCGGACAGTTGACAGCCTTGGCAAAAATTTTGGCGCAGGTCGTTTTACCCGTACCCCTTGAGCCGGTGAAAAGATAAGCGTGGGAAACCTTGCCGGATTCTATTTCGTGAGCAAGGGTTGAAGTAATATGCTCCTGACCGACAACATCGCTGAAGGTTTGAGGTCTCCATTTTCTGTAAAGAACTCTGTACAAAGCATATCTCTCCTTTTTGCCTTAATATTGAAAAAAGCATTATCTCAGTCACATGGTGTGCAGGCCGTACTGTGTCGCACGGTGTTAACCGCTTAATGCTGCTCGGTTCCCCGCCTGACATGGTTCGCGGCACCCCGTCGCACAGGACCAACACACCACATGACTGAAATAATGCTTCAGATTTAATCTCCTGCAATATCTAAGCTATTATAATATATTTTTGATGTTTTAGCAAGAGATTTTATAAAAATTTATTGATTTTCCTCAGACTTTTTTCGTTTACTCACGTGTTTTTTTATCAGCAATACAATAATTACAATCGGTATGGCGCAAATTGCGGCAAGAACGATATATTTCATAGGAATAAGGTCGTAGATTCCGTCGCCGAGAATTGTAAAGGCAATGACTCTCGGAGCTATTCCGAGAACCGAAAGCAGTATATACGGTAAAAATTTGAAATCGAATGCGCCCATAAAAAGAGAAGAAAAATCTATCGGAAAAGCAGGGATAAGACGCATCAAAAAAACAGCGGCATTTGTGTTTTTATCAAGCATGGAAAAAAGCTTGTCGCCGGCTTTTGTATTTCTGATTTTCTTTTCGACGGCATCTTTGCCGAGAAATCTGCCCATGAAAAATGTTACCGTAACCTCAACGGCAATACCGATAAGATTGACAATAACCGCACGTTTCCAATCAAAAGCCATTCCGACGGAAATATAAATAAGAGATGCCGGGATAACCATTAAAACGGCTTTGACTGCATAAACGCCGAGTATTATCAACTCGGCAATCAGCAATGACGACGCGCCCGCAATCAGAACGCGGATATCAAGCTTTGACAGGTAATCATAGTTGACAATCGCCGTGACAAATACAGCGACGGCAAAAATGATTTTTATCATATTTTTCACGGTTTCTTTTTTCATAGGAATCTCCGAAAGTTTGTAATTTACAGTATTATACCACAAACATTATAAAAAGAAAACGAAAGCCGAAAATTATTCGACTTTCGCTGTGTTTTTTATTTTCAGCACATTTTCTCTTTGATATGAGAAAGTCTTTCAAGGGCTTCGTTGAGCGTGTCGTCTTTCTTTGCAAAGTGGACGCGAACGATGTTGTTGATTCCTTTTTCATTGAAGAAGGATGTTCCCGGAACGCAGGCAACGCCGACCTTTTGAGCCATTTCAAGGCAGAAATCAACGTCGGACTGACCCGGCTTGAGGAACGGTGCAATGTCGGCAAGGACAAAATACGCGCCCTGCGGATCCGTGTAGGGAATACCGATACGGTCAAGACCCTCGGTGAAAAGCTTTTTCATGTGGGCGTAGTGTGCGCCGAACTCATCATAGTAGCTGTCGGGCATATTGAGGCCTACGCAGGCAGCCTCCATAAGAGGAGAAGCTGCGCCGACTGCGTTGAAGTCATGGTACTGCTTAATTCTGTCCATGAGCGGCTTCGGAGCTATGGCGTAGCCGAGACGCCAACCTGTTACGGAATAGGTTTTGGAAAGCGAGGAACAGCTTACCGTTCTCTCCCACATTCCGTCGAGACTGTTCATATAGATATGCTTGTGTCCTTCGTAGATAATGTGCTCGTAAACCTCATCCATAATTGCATAGACGTCGTATTTTATGCAAAGCTCGGCGATTGTTTTCAGCTCGTCATAGGTGAAAACCTTGCCGCTCGGATTTGAGGGATTACAGATAAGGATTGCTTTTGCTCCCTTTTTAAATTCTGCCTCTATAATATTCGGGTCAAAGTTGAACTCGGGCGGTACGAGCGGAACGAAAACGGGTTCGCAGTCCGCCATAATTGCCTGTGCTCTGTAATTCTCAAAGTAGGGTGAGAACATAACGATTCTGTCGCCCGGATTCGTGAGGGCGAAGATCGTGTCGACCATCGCTTCGGTTGAGCCGATCGTGACAACCATTTCCGTATTGGGGTCAAGCGTGCGACCCATGAAACGGCCGCACTTTCTTGCAAGTGCTTCACGGAAATTGGGAGCACCCATCGTAATCGGGTACTGGTGAGGACCTGTATGGGCAACCTCGGCGAGACGATCCGTCATCTCCTTGGGAGGGTCAAAGTCAGGGAAGCCCTGAGCAAGGTTGATTGCGCCGCAGTCAAGGGCAACTCTTGTCATTCTTCTGATGACGGAATCGGTGAAAAGTGAGTTTTTTCTGCTTAATTCCTGCATTGTTATATGTTCCTTTCTTAACAAACCGACCGAAAGGAAAGTCGATTTATTTTACTTAGTTTTTTATGTCATTTCTTGGTTAATTCAAGAAAACAAAGCTATGCGACAAAGAAGATAAAGGGATTTTAAAATACCTATCTCTCTTGCCGCAAGCGTCCGCTTCCGCTTACAATAAGGAGAGGCAGACTTATTGTTAATTTGATGACATATAAATAATACTCCGCCGATAGGGAAAAATCAATATTTATTTTATTCCGAGATCGGCTCCGTTTGCGATAACTACCGAATTTTTTTTGAGCACGGAGGTGAAGAAATCAACGTCCTTGACCTTGAATATCATATATGCAAGACCGTCCTTCTGCCCGAATACGGAATACATATATTCAATGTCGATGTTTTCCTTCGATATGATGCTGAGAAGCTCGTTAAGTCCGCCTGACTTGTGGGGAACAGCCGCAGCGGCAACGATAGTCTCGGTAACGATAAATCCGTTGTTGCGCAGGAGCTTTGCGGCTTCGTCGGAATCGTCGGAAATCAATCTGATAATACCGTAATCCGCAGTCTCCGCAATGTTGAGAGCTTTGAGGTCAATATTGTTGTCCGACAGCAGCTTTGTAATTTCCGAAAGCTGTCCTGCACGGTTTTCCAAAAAAACCGAAATCTGAGTAATAGCCATTTTCCTGCCTCCTTAAATCTTTCTCTTATCAATAACGCGGACTGCCTTACCCTCGCTTCTTGTGATTGACTTGGGAGCAACAAGGCGAACCTTGGTGTAAATTCCGAGCATCGCCTTGAGAGCGGCAACAAGGGATTTCTCCATCTCGGTAATCTTTCCGAGACTGTCGGAGAAGTTGTCCTGAGTCATTTCTACCATAACCTCAAGAGTGTCGCTGTTGTTTACACGGTCAACAATGATCTGATAGTTAGCCTGATAGCCCTGTTCGAGCAGAACGGTCTCAATCTGTGACGGGAATACATTGACTCCCTTGACGATAAGCATATCGTCGCTTCTGCCCATCGGCTTGCACATTTTGACAAGAGTTCTGCCGCAGGAGCATTTCTCTCTTGTGAGGACGCAGATATCGCGCGTTCTGTATCTGAGGAGGGGAAAGGCTTCCTTCGTGATTGAAGTAAAAACAAGCTCGCCCTGAGTTCCGTCGGGGAGAACCTCGCCCGTGTCGGGGTCGATTATCTCAGCAATGAAGTGATCCTCGTTGATATGCATACCCGTCTGTTCAGAGCATTCAAATGCAACGCCGGGACCGCTGATTTCTGTCAGACCGTATATATCATAAGCCTTGATGCCGAGCTGAGTCTGAATTTCCTGACGCATTTTTTCGCTCCATGCTTCTGCACCGAAAATACCTGCCTTGAGCTTGATTTTATCTCTGAGACCGCGCTCGCGAATGCTTTCCGCAAGGTATGCGGCGTAGGAGGGGGTACAGCAGAGAACGGTTGATTCAAGGTCGGTCATAAACTGAAGCTGTCTGTCCGTGTTGCCCGAAGACATCGGGAGGGTGAGACTGCCGACCTTGTGGCTGCCGCCGTGAAGTCCCGCACCGCCGGTGAAAAGACCGTATCCGTATGCGACCTGAACAACATCCTCGTTTGTTCCTCCTGCCGCAACGAGTGCTCTGGCACAGCAGTCCTCCCAGAGGTCGATGTCGTGCTGAGTGTAGAATGCGACGACACGTCTGCCCGTTGTTCCCGAGGTTGACTGGATTCTTACACAGTCCTTTAACGGAGAAGCAAGCAGTCCGTAAGGATAAGCGTCGCGCAGATCCGCCTTGGAGAGAAACGGAAGCTTGTGAAGATCGTCAACGCCCTTGATGTCGTCGGGGGTGACGCCCTTTTCCTCCATCTTTTTTTTGTAATAGGGGACATTGTCCCAAACGTGCTTGACCTGCTTAACAAGTCTTTCGTCCTGAAGCTCACGGATTTTTTCCGCCGAAGCACATTCAATTTCTTTCTGATAGTATCTTTCCATAAAAAAGTCTCCTGTTTATGCGTCCTTGCCGAGAATGAAAGCCTTTTTGTTTATTTCAAGGAACTTTGGCGGCACGCTCTTTTCAATTGCCGCCATCCATTCCGCTGTTGTGAAGTCGAAATATTTTGAAAGTCTGCCCATAAGAACAAGGTTGACCGCTTTTGACGTGCCTGCCTCTTCGGCAAGCGAAAGGGCGTCGATTGCGTCAAGCTTTACTCCGAGAGCCTTGATTTTTTCAACAAGTCCGGTCGGATATTCCGCCGCACCGGTGATAACGGGCATCGGGTTGATTTCCTGAGTGTTTGTGATTATCGTTCCGTCAGGTCTGAGATACTCCGTCCAGCGAGCCGCTTCAAGAAGCTCAAAGGAGATGATAGCGTCTGCTTCTCCCTTGTCGATGATCGGCGAATAAACCTTATCTCCGTAACGGACGTAGGTGACAACGCTGCCGCCGCGCTGACTCATTCCGTGAACCTCGCTGACCTTGACGTCGTAGCCTTTTTCGAGCAGAAGTCTGCCGAGAAGCTTGCTTGCAAGAAGTGTTCCCTGACCGCCGACTCCGACGATCATAATATTTTTTGTCTGCATAATCAGGACTCCTTTCCGTTCGGAAGTGCGCCGAGCTTGCAGAGCTGACTGCAAACACCGCATCCGGTACAAAGTGTCGCGTCGATTTTAACCTTGCCGTCAACAATGCTGATGGCGGGACAGCCTATCTTCATACAGGACTTACAGCCTACGCATTTGTCCGCGTTTGCCGTGATAGGACCGTTGTGCTTAACATATTTGAGGAGAGCGCAGGGTCTTCTGGATATGATAACCGACGGCTCGTCTGCCGCAAGCTCCTCCCTGACCGCGTCGTCACATTCCTTGAGGTTGTACGGGTCAACAACTCTGACTCTCTTTATACCGACGGAGCGGCAAAGAGCTTCAAGGTCAATCTTCGTGCACGGATCTCCCTTGAGGTTGAAGCCCGTTGTCGGGTTCTGCTGGTGACCTGTCATACCCGTGATGGAGTTATCGAGAATGATAACGGTCGAATTTGATTCGTTGTATGCAATGTTTATGAGTCCGGTTACGCCCGAATGCATAAAGGTGGAATCGCCGATAACCGCAACGGTCTTGCTGTCGCTCTTGCCCCCGTTAGCCTTGTTGAAGCCGTGAATACCGGAAACGGAAGCACCCATACAAATCGTTGTGTCGATTGCGGCAAGCGGCGGAACCGCGCCGAGCGTGTAACAGCCGATATCGCCGAAAACGGTGAGCTTATTCTTTTTGAGCGTGTAGAAAAGTCCTCTGTGCGGACAGCCCGCACACATAACCGGAGGTCTTGCGGGAATTTTCTCGTCAAGCTTTTTTCCGCAGTCGGGGGCGAAGCCGAGCTTCTCGGCGACAATATTCTGGCTCAGCTCGTCAATGCAGCTGAACAGCTCCTTGCCCGTTACCTCGACGCCGATATTGCGGCAATGGGTTTCGATAATGCCGTCAAGCTCTTCAATGACAACAACCTTGTCAACGGACCTTGCAAACTCCCGAAGCTTCTTGACCGGCAGGGGATTGATCATACCGATTTTGAGGACGGGATATTTGTCGCCGCAGACCTCTTTTGCGTACTGGTAGCTTGTGCTCGATGTGATGATGCCGATTGAGTGGTCGCTGCCGTCCTCAATGCGGTTAAACGGCGCAGTCTCGGCGTACTCGGTGAGAGCAGCGGTTCTTGCCTCAACGATCGGGTGACGGCGTTTTGCGTTGCCGGGCATCATAATGTATTTTGCACCGTCTTTTTCGTATGTTTTTGAGGTCTCCTCTCTGTCAGAGGTCTCGATAACGCTCTGAGAGTGAGAAACTCTTGTACACATCTTGATAAAAACGGGAGTGTCGTATTTTTCCGAAATTTCATAAGCGAGCTTCGTGAAGCTGAGTGCTTCGCCTGCGTCAGCCGGCTCAAGCATCGGTAGCTTTGCGGCAATGGCATAGTGGCGTGAATCCTGCTCGTTCTGTGAGCTGTGCATACCTGCGTCGTCGGCGACGCCGATTATCATACCTGCGTTTACTCCCGTGTAGGAGATTGTAAAAACGGGGTCGGCGGCAACGTTAAGACCGACGTGCTTCATTGAGCAGAAGCTTCTTTTGCCTGCAACGCAGGCACCGAAAGCTGCTTCGACAGCCACCTTTTCGTTCGGAGCCCATTCGGCATAAATCTCCTTGTATTTTGCGGCGTATTCCGTGATTTCCGTACTCGGTGTACCCGGGTAGCTGGAAACAAATGAACAGCCGGCTTCGTAAAGTCCTCTGGCAGCCGCTTCGTTGCCGAGCATCAACTGTTTCATTGTTATGACCTCCTTAGCCTGTAATCTGTGATTCTACAAGTCTGCCTCGGCAATATTTTGCCCTGAGAACAGGCTTTTCTATTTTACCCGTCGGATTACGGGGAACCTTTTCAAATATAATCTTTTTGGGACGCTTGTACCTTGGCAGCTCCTCACAGAAAGCGTTGATTTCCTCTTCGGTGCAGGTCACGCCCTCCTTTAGCTCGATAATCGCCGCCGTGATTTCGCCGAGTCTGTGGTCGGGAATACCGATAACGGCAACGTCCTTAATCTTGTCGTTGCGGCGCAGAAAGTCCTCAATCTGGACGGGATAAATATTTTCACCGCCGGAGATGACAACGTCCTTTTTACGGTCAACGAGGTAGATGAAGCCGTCCTCGTCCTCACGCGCCATATCACCCGTGCAGAGCCAGTCGCCCTTGAGTATTTCGTCGGTCGCTTCCGGATTGTTGTAGTATTCTATCATCACGCCGGGACCCTTGACAGCAAGCTCGCCGACCTCACCCTGCTTAACGGGTTCGCCTTTATCGTCGATAATTTTGGCTTCCCAAAGATAGCCCGCCTTGCCGATTGCGCCGACCTTGCCAATGTTTTCAACGCCGAGATGAACGCAGCCCGGACCGAGCGACTCGCTGAGTCCGTAGTTTGTGTCGTACAGATGGTGCGGGAAAACCTTTTTCCATCTGTGAATGAGGCTCGGCGGAACCGGCTGTGCGCCGATGTGCATAAGCCTCCACTGGTCGAGCAGGTAATGGTCAAGATTGATTCTGCCCGAATCTATCGCGTCAAGAATGTCCTGCGCCCACGGAACGAGAAGCCAAACGATTGTGCATTTCTCTTCCGTAATTGTGCGGAGTATCCATTCGGGCTTGATTCCTCTTAGGATGACCGCCTTGCTGCCGGAAAGGAGACTGCCGAACCAGTGCATTTTTGCACCCGTGTGATAGAGCGGCGGAATGCAGAGGAAAACGTCGTCCTTCTGCTGTCCGTGGTGCTTCTGTTCCGTCAGGCAGGAGCAGTAAAGAGCCCTGTGACGGTGAAGTATCGCCTTGGGAAAGCCCGTTGTGCCCGATGAAAAATAAATCGCGGCATAGTCATTTTCGTCAAGAGCAATCGGCGGAAGCGATGAGGAGCAGTAGCGAATGAGCGTCATACAGTTTTCTGCATATTCCGGTGTGCTGCTTCCGACAAAAAGGGTGATTTTTATTTTTTTAAGCTCGTTATATATCGGGTCAACACGGCTGATAAATTCGGGACCGAAAACAAAAACCTCAACGTCCGCAAGATCGAGACAGTATTTTATTTCATCGCTCGAGTAGCGGAAGTTCATCGGCACAGCAATACAGCCCGCCTTTAGGATTCCGAAATAAATCGGCAGCCATTCGATGCAGTTCATCAGAAGAATCGCTACCTTGGTGCCCTTTTTAACATTGCGGCTGAGCAAAAGATTTGCGAATCGGTTTGCTCTGCGGTCAAAGTCCTTCCAGGAAAGCTCACGACGGTACGGAGTGCCGGGGCTTGCACTTTCTATAAGACTTGCTTCACGCCACGTCACGGCGTTGTCACGCTCAACCGACGGATTGACTTCGACCAAAGCCGTGTCCGAGGGATAAAGTCGGGCGTTTCTTTCAAGAAGCTCGGTAATAACCATTTCTTTCCACCTCTGATTGATATAACTTCCTGATTTTAAGGTATTGCACCTAAAAATCCATTGTAGAATACTTTATCACTTTTAACCGATAAAGTCAATGCTAAGATAGATGTTAGATTTTAGATGTTAGATTTTAGACCTGCGAGAAGTGAATTTCTGTGTTTTTGCCCTAACATCTTCCGTCTATCCGAAAACAAATTGAACAAGGAGCATATAGCAAGCCGTGCCGCCGGCAATCGAGAGAAGCATCTGCTTTTTCCAAAGATGGAGAAGAACGACGACCGTTATCGCTATCAGCTCCGGCAAGCCGTGGCTTCCGCCGAGAATATCAACACTCTTTAGGCAATAGACGACCAGCATTGCGAACACCGCCGCCGGCAGAGCCTTACCGAGATATTCGATGAATTTCGGCGTTTGCCTTTTCTTTGACTGAAAAACGGCGAACGGAAGAAATCTTGTCAGCATCGTTGCGCCTGCGCAGGCGGCGATGGTTATTATTTGCTGCGGAACTGTCATTCCAATCCGCCTCCTTTTTCAATGGGCTTGCGAAATGCGGCAAGCAGGAAAAGTATTACAATCATTGTCGGGATCATAAAAGAATCCGAACCGAAAGCAGCGAGGCATACTATTGAGGAAAAAAGCCCGATAATTGCTGTGTAGTGCTTCTTTTCCTTCATAAGCTGCTCAAGAAAAATTACGACAAACATTGCCGTCATAACAAAGTCAATTCCCTTTGTGTTAAAGGAGATGAGCGAGCCAAAGATTCCTCCGAGAGTTGACCCTGTAATCCAATAGCTTCGGTTCAGCATTGTGACCGCCGTCATAAACCAGCCCTTGTCAACATTCTCCGGAATTTCCGCAGAGCAGTTGACCGAAAATGTTTCGTCGCACATCCCGAATATCAGGTAGTATTTTTTAATTCCGACATTTTTGTATTTGTCCAGCATCGCTAAGCCGTAAAAAAGATGCCTTGCCTGAATCATAAGCGACATGACAAAGGCTTGCAGCGGTGCAAACGGGCTGAGGAGCATCGAAACCGCAACAAATTCAAGCGAACCGCCGAAAATGACCGAGCTCATGATGAGCGGATACCAAAAGCCGAAGCCGGAAACATTCATATAAACGCCGTATGTGAAGCCGAGAAACCAAAATCCCGCAAGAATAGGCACGGTATGGGGGAAAGCGGCCTTGAAAGAATCAAAAATCACTTGTTTTTTTCTCATATAAAGAACCTCGCCGAACGTATAAATATACATCGTATACATTTTAAAATTATAGTATGCTTTTGTCAATATCAAAGGCTTCAAACTTTCCCCGACAATGCCGTAATTATTATTGAAAAAGCTTCAAAATATGATGGAAATTGTGATATATGAGAGACGGTTGCCTAAAGCTGTAGAAACTCAGCCACACCTTAACAAAGCAGGGTGCGGCTGAGTTTAACAAAACGGGATGTCATTTTTATGCAATTTCGATTTTTATTTCTTCCTCTTTTCCGCCGGGCAGATATTCCGGAGCGATATTGTTCTTGTCACAGATAATGAACAACAGCGTTGCCAAAAGACCGTAAGGAACGGGGCAGAACTCACCGGGATTTACCAGCGACATAAGGAAAAGACCTGCGTAGGAGATGAACAGCGTCAGGTTGAACAGCGTAACCCTCTCCCATACAACCTTCATTCGGTTGTAAAGCTGGAGCATAAACGCCGCAATACCGACGAGACCGAAGCTTCCGATCACCTGAAACGGTGCGGAATGGTACCAGCAAATCGCAAATTTGGCAGGGTTGTGTACATCGGTATTTCCGTTGTAGCCGAGTCCCCGACCGAAAAGAGGGTTTGAACGGAAATCCTCAAGTGCTCTGCGGATGAGTCCCTCCCGTATCTTATCGCCCTCTGCAAGCCTTGCCAGCACGGGACCGAAGAAATCCATCATCGGCACAATGAGAACCGAAAACGCGACCGTTACAAGGGACGCTATTATCAAGAGCGATTTCTTGCGGTTCACCCTGTCGCAGTAGACGAGGACTATCAGACACAGCGCACACTCTATTGTTCCGCCGAGAGCACCCCCGCGCGAGCCCGTGAAAAGAATTGCAATGTATTCAAGTCCGCCGACAAAGAAGAAAGGGTATCTGTGTACCGAAAGGTAAAACGCAAACGGCATTGACAGCATCAGCAGTGTTGAAGCATTGTTCCTCCATTGGAAATAAAGCGGACTGAGCTTTGACATAAAGTTCGGCCAGTAGAGAATATAGTGGTGAACGATCATAAATACGCAGAAAAGACCCGCCAGCATCATAATGAACGAAAACTTGAGACGGAGAACATATTTGTCGCTTGCGCGGAAATGGGTGTTCATCAGCAGATAAAGAAGAAACATCCCGATTCCGAGCCCAAACGTGTAGTAAAGAGCCGTGCCGCTGAAATACTCTCGCGCCGTAATTTTGCCGAGCCCTCCGAGGGTGACGGCAACGGCGACCGCCGCTGCACCCTGCCATGTTTTGCCAAGGTCAAGCTTATGTCGGTAGACGATAAAATGGAATATCAGCGCGCCGGCAATAATCGGAGCAAAATAAACATATTTGATGAATATGTTGAACGAGTCGTAGCACTTGATAGACATACTGCACACCAGCAAAAACGGCAGAAGCGTGGCGATCAGGTCGTCGCACACAACGAGAATGAGGCAAAGGAGCAGACCTAAAACGATATCGCCGTAAACGATCGGCATATTGTCTCCCTTGTCCCTGATTATTATGAAAACGGCGGCGATAAAGCATTGAATCACCATAAAGGTCTTAGTCAGCGCAAACCTCCGCATTTTTTCGATAAAGGAGCTTTGCTCCATTTTGTCGCTCAAACGTGTTTTCGTAGAAATCCCCCTATTCTCAAAGAGATTACAAAGGCACTGTTATTGTACCATACAATGTATAAGATATCAACCGAATAATCGCCCTAAAATTCATCGTTAAGCACGGCGTGAGCGCATCTGATTCCGTCAACTGCGGCGGACACTATGCCGCCGGCGTAGCCCGCTCCCTCGCCGCATGGATAAAGCCCCCTGACTTTAAGTGACTGATAAAATTCGTCGCGCACGATTCTGACCGGAGAAGAAGACCTGGTTTCCGGCGCGGTCAGAACCGCGTCGGGACGGTCAAAGCCCTTGAGCTGAGTGCCCCATTTGACTATTGCCGCCGCCATCGTCTCCGTCACCTTTTGCGGCAGAACCTCTCGGATATCGCCGAGCTTTACTCCCGTCGCGCATGACGGACAAACATCACCGAGCTGAGTCGATCTTACGTTCCGAAGAAAGTCGCCGACGAGCTGTGCCGGTGCGGTAAAGTCTCCGCCGCCGCAGGCAAAAGCCCTTTCCTCAAGCTCGCGCTGAAGCCTGAAGCCTGCAAGAGGATGGTCGCTTCCGAAGTCCTCCGGCTTAACGCCGACAAGCACGGCTGAATTTGAGTTTTTGCCGTCACGGGCGTAGTTGCTCATTCCGTTGACGACAACTCCGCCTTTCTCGCTCGCTGCCGCAACAACCGTGCCGCCGGGACACATACAAAAAGTATACGCTCCTCTGTGGTGGAGCGAATGGTCGGAAAGCTTGTAATCAGCCGCACCGAGAGACGGGTGACCGGCAAAGTCTCCGTATTGCGCCCTGTCTATCATCTCGCGCGGGTGCTCGATTCGTGCGCCGACGGAAAACGGCTTTTGCATTATGTCGATGCCCTTTCGATAGAGCATTTCTATCGTATCCTTTGCCGAATGCCCGACGGCAAGAATGACGCTGTCGGTTTCAAGGTCGATTTTCTCACCTTTTTCGGTTGTGTAAGTAACTCCGTGGATAACTCCGTTGGCAATTATTATATCGGTCAGACAGCAGGAAAACAGCACCTCTCCGCCGAGGGCTTTAATCTCCTCGCGTATATTTTTGACAACCCTGCCGAGATTATCGGTTCCGATGTGCGGTCTCCACGACCAAAGAATGTCCTCAGGGGCACCAAATTCGACAAAGTCGAGAAAAACCTTGCGGCAAAGCTTATCCTTGATGCCCGTTGTCAGCTTGCCGTCGGAGAAAGTACCTGCTCCGCCCTCACCGAATTGCACATTGGAGGCTTCGTCCAGCTTTTTTGTCGTCCAGAAACGGTTTACGTCGGCGGTTCGGGCGTCGATATCGCGTCCTCTTTCAAGAACTATCGGTCTGAGCCCTGCCCTTGCAAGAGTGAGAGCCGCCCACATACCGCCGGGACCGAAGCCGACAACGATCGGACGCAGCTCGCTTTTGCGCTTGTTTTCGGGAATAACGTATACGAACGGCTCGACCGATGCGGTCTTTTTGTTTCTGCTTTTGGCAAGCAACTCGGCTTCATCGCCATCAACCGTCACGTCAACGCAACAGACAAAAAACAGATTGTCCTTTTTCCGTGAGTCCAGCGACTTTTTAACGACGGACAGCGTTTTTATCTTCCTTTTCGGACATCTCAGAGACTTTGCCGCCAAGGCAAGTATGTCATCGTATGTACTTTCAAGAGGGGCCTTGATTTCGTTAATTCTTATCATAAATTATCCTTTAAAAGTTTTCTTATATTTTAAAATTCGCAGCTCGTGAGTCTGTGAATTATACATTACCTGGTAAAAAATGTGCGCTCCGGACTTCGGAACGGCGTTGAATTTCTTTTCGTCACAATCGAAGAAAAGGTAGCAGTCATATCCGGAAACGTCAAGAGAGGAAACGGGCAGACCGCTGAGGCTGTCGGGAATTTCACTGAGCCACACGGGGCTCTTTTTTATTGAAGCTTCAAATTCCTTTACCTGTTCTTTTTTGTATTTGACATCGGTGCAGCTGTAGACTCGTTCGCCTTTGAAAAAGTCCTTTACCTCGTCGTAAAGATTTCTTTCGGGATTTTCGAGCTTCAAAATCGAATTGTTAAATGATGTTGAATCGCCGCCGTCGGGAAATGAAATGCCCATAGTCTCGCTCGCCTGACTGACATACAAATTGACAGGCGCGGATTGTTCCTTTTCAATGGGAATCTGAACGTCAACGGACGGCGGATAGAAAATGCTTGCCGCCTGCAGGGCACAGAAAATGATGCAGACAGCTTTAATTATCCGCTCACTCCCGAGCTTGCCCATAAAAAGGTAAATGAACGCGAGCGAGCCGAAAGGAACAAGCAGAAAAATTATCGGAATCCAAACGGTTGCCGAGCCGTGCATCTCCTGCCAGCCCCGGGAAAACGAGCGGCAGAGAACCAATGACGCAAGGTTGACAACAACAAGCATCACGCGCATGAGAACGGCGGAGCGATAATGATTGTCGGCGAGTGTGTCCGGCTCAAAGTCCGTCGGCAGGTCGTGAGGTATGTCCTCGCGAAAAGTGTTTTTTCTTTTGTCAAAGGGCATACCGTCACCGCCTTAATTGATTTATTTATGCTTTGAAGAATGCCGAGAAAGCTTTGTTTGCCATGTAGACGTCAAGCTTTGCGATAAGCTCGAACGGCGCATGCATCGAAAGCACGGGAACTCCGACATCAATAACATCGACGTCGAGATTTGCAACATACTTTGCAACGGTTCCGCCGCCGCCTGCGTCAACGGCACCGAGCTCGCCGAGCTGCCAGTTTACATCGGCGTTGTTAAAGATTCTTGTCACCTCTCCGACAAACTCTGCGCTTGCGTCGGACGTGCCGCCCTTACCTCTTGCGCCCGTGTACTTCGTGACGACGATACCTTTGTTGAGATACGAAGCGTTCTTCGCCTCAAACGGGGTGGGGAAGGTCGGGTCAAACGCCGCGTTGACGTCGGCGGAAAGACACTTCGACTTTGAAAGAACGTCCCAAACCATAAGCCCCTCGGCTCTCGCAAGGTCGGCGATAAAATACTTCATATAGGAAGAATTGAGACCCGTGTTTCCGTCGGAGCCCGTCTCCTCCTTGTCGGTGAGAACGGCAAGAGCAGTGTACTCCGGTGTCTCGTCAAGGTCGAGAATCGCTCTGAACTCGGGATAGGCGCAGACGCGGTCGTCGTGACCGTATCCGCCGATAAGGCTGCGGTCGAAGCCGATATCCGTCACCTTTGCCGCCGGCACCATTTCAAGCTCGGCGGTGAGGAAATCCTCCTCGGTCATACCGTATTTTTCGTTGAGAAGCTTGAGAATGTTGAGCTTAACAAGCTCACTGCCCTTGTCGGCCTTGAACGGGAGCGAACCGACAATAACGTTCAGCTCTTCGCCCTTGATTCCGTCGTCAAGATTTCTCTTGTCCTGCTCCTTTGAAAGGTGGGGAAGCAGGTCGGAAATAACAAACTGCGGCTCGCCCTCCTTTTCGCCGACGCTGACTTCAACCTCTGTGCCGTTCCTGAGAACGACAACGCCGTGAAGCGACATAGGAATCGTTGTCCATTGATACTTCTTTATTCCGCCGTAGTAATGGGTTTTGAAGAGAGCAATTTCATTTGATTCGTAGAGCGGATTCGGTTTAAGGTCAAGGCGCGGCGAGTCAATGTGCGCCGCCGCAATTCTTACGCCCTCGCCGACGCTCTTTTTGCCGATGACAGCAAGAATGACCGCTTTTTTGCGGTTGAGGTAATATACCTTGTCGCCGGGCGCGTACTTTTTAGCCTTGTCAAAGGGAACGAAGCCGTTTTTCTCTGCCTCGCTGACAACGAACCTCGCAACTTCGCGCTCGGTTTTGTTGTCATTGAGGAATTTTTTATAATCCTCTGCGAAATCCATTGCCTTGGCGTATTCCGCCTTGTCGATAACGTCGGCGGTGTGCTTCTTGTTCATAAGCAATTTTTCGCATAAAAGTTCAACTTCTGTCTTTTCTTCTGCCATTGTGATTTCCTCCTTAAAAATTCGACCGTATAACGGTTTAGTTATTCTTTTTCGCCTTGCTCAAACCGACAGTTTGTGCGGGGCAGTTGTTTTATAATTCTCTCAGTTGATCGGACAGGCTTTCTCCGCCGTTGTTGCGGATAATAATGTCTGCTCTTTCAATATAATATTGCTCATTTTTCTGAGCATTTATTCTCAGCAGAGCCGCCTCACGGTCAATACCGTCGCGCCTCATTATTCTTTCTGTCCTTATGTCCCTGTCGGCGATGACCGCAATCATTTTTGTGCAGTATTTCGGCAGCTCGCAGTCGAATATCGCCGCCGCGTCGATGACGGCACCCTTCATTTCGGGAATGAATTTCTCTCTGATTTCTCTCAGAGCGAGCCGCGTTATTTCGGGGTGGGTTATTCGATTGAGCCTCTGCCTTTTGTGCTCGTTGGCAAAGGCTCGCCTTGCAAGAGCACTTCGCGCGAGTGAGCCGTCGGCGTCAAGGATACCGTCGCCGAACTCCGTGACGAGAGCTTGAAGCACGTCGGGTGATTCAACGGCTTTCCGTGCAAGAACATCGCCGTCGATTATCAGATATCCCTTTTTCTCAAGCTCACCGGCGACCGTTGACTTGCCTGCTCCGCTCTGTCCCGTCAGACCGATGATTACGGGCGGTTCAAGGATTTTGAATGCCGCCGCACGAAGCAGACGGTTGTAAACTCCGAGACCGACGCCCTCTGCGGACGGTGCGCGGACAAACACGCGCTTTGCGCCCATATCGTCAAATTTACGCAGGTCGTCAAACAGAGTGTGTGCCTGTTCCGACGAGTGATCCTTTCTGCCGAACGACAGACACGGAACGGAAAGAGAGCTTTCCTCTCCGTCGAAGCACAGCGCGGCGTCGCCGTCACGGAAATCCGAGTCGAGCTGATACCTGAAGCTCGGAAGGCTTCCGTTTACAATATATACTTCTGCTTTCGGAGAATAATGCTTGTACTTCATTCCCGGAGAAGAGGGACGTTCCCCCTCCTTCAGCTCCGACAGAACAGCGGGGTCGATATCCACACGTCCGAGCACATCTTCAAGCTGTTCGTGGGTTATTCCGCCCGGTCGGAGGAGTCGCGGAATGTCGGTTGCAAGCGTTACGACCGTGGACTCTATGCCCACGTCGCAGACTCCGCCGTCAACCACCGCTTCTATTTTTCCGCACATATCGTCCATGACGTGCCTTGCCGTCGTGGGACTCGGCAGTCCGGAAGAGTTTGCTGACGGTGCGGCAAGAGGAAGCCCCGCTTTTTCGATTATTGCCCTTGCAACGGGGTGGGACGGCATCCTCACGGCAACCGTCGGCAGTCCTGCGCTCACCTCGTCGGGAATCAAATCCGACTTGGGCAGAATAATCGTCATCGGTCCCGGCCAGTAGCGGTCGGCAAGCTCCTTCGCCTTGTGCGGAACGCATTTGACAAGCCTGTAAATTTCCTCAAACCTGCTGATGTGAACGATCAGCGGATTGTCCATCGGTCTGCCCTTGGCTTTGAATATTTTTGCAACGGCGGTCGGGTTCAGCGCATTCGCCGCAAGTCCGTACACCGTCTCGGTGGGGATTGCGACAAGTCCGCCCTTTTTCAGTATTTCAGCGGCTTTTTCAAGGTCTTTTTCAGTGCCGCCGTCAAGAATTTCAGTTTCCATAGCATTACTCAGCTTTCAGTTTCTCGGCAGTATCGGCGGTTATCAGAGCGTCCGTAAGCTCATCGAGATCGCCGTTCATTATTGCCTCTATTTTGTAAAGGGTCAGCCCGATTCTGTGGTCGCTGACACGTCCCTGCGGGAAATTATAGGTGCGTATTCTTTCGCTTCTGTCACCCGTTCCGACCTGTGCCTTTCTTTCGCCGGCGATAGCGTCGCTTTGCTTCTGCCGCTCGGCTTCAAGTATTCTGGAACGCAGAATTTTCATTGCCTTGTCCTTGTTCTTGTACTGGCTTCGTTCGTCCTGACATTCGACAACAGTTCCCGTCGGAAGGTGGGTGATGCGGATTGCGGACTCGGTCTTGTTGATGTGCTGTCCGCCCGCTCCGCTGGAACGGAAGGTGTCGATCTGAAGGTCGGTCGGATTTATTTGAAGATCAACCTCCTCTGCCTCCGGAAGCACGGCAACCGTAACGGTCGAGGTGTGAATCCTGCCCTGCGATTCGGTCTCGGGAACACGCTGAACGCGGTGCACTCCGCTTTCAAACTTGAAGCGCGAATATGCGCCGTCGCCGCTTATCATAAAGCTGATTTCCTTGAATCCGCCGAGCTCGGTCGGGTTGGAGTTGAGAACCTCCGTTTTCCAGCCCTTCGATTCGGCGTACATGGAGTACATTCTGAACAGAGAGCCGGCAAACAGTGCGGATTCCTCACCGCCGGCACCGCCCCTGATTTCAATGATAACGTTTTTTTCGTCGTTGGGGTCGCGCGGCAGGAGAAGAATCTTCAGCTCCTCTTTTACTTTTTCGAGCACTGCTCCGGACTCCTCAAGCTGCTCCTGCGCCATTTCGCGGAAGTCCTTGTCCAGACCGCTCTCGTTGAGCAGAGCCTGCGCCTCTTCAAGGTCGGCATTGACCTTTTTGTATTCGCGGAACTTTTCGACTATCGGCGTCAGATGCTTCGCCTCCTGCATGAGAGTGCGGTATTTTTCGATATCGGACACAATGTCGGGTTCGCAGAGCTGAATGTTTATCTTTTCAAATTTCTCCTCAACAGATTGGAGCTTTTCAAGCATAACAGATTCCTCCGAAAAATAAAATTGCTTTTCGGAGAACGCTAATCCTCGGGATGAATTATTTTGCGGATGTTCTTTTCCGCCTTTGTGCGCGGAACCATAACCTCACGTCCGCACTTTTCGCACCTGATTCGGAAATCCATTCCCGAACGCAGAACGTCAAAGCGGTTGCAGCCGCACGGATGATTCTTTTTCATTACAAGCTTGTCTCCCACGCGAACGTCCATATTATCGCTCCTTTAAAAATCCATTCTGATGTATTATAGCATATTTTATGCCGAAAGTATAGATATATTTGTCATTATCGGGAATACAATTCATATAAATTAGTAGAAAAATTTAAAATCAATAAAATAAAGGTGGTAAAACTAATGCAAAATTTCAAGCCTGAGGGTCAAACTATTCTTACGCCCGCCAACCGTGCGGTGCTGTCGTCGCCGAACGCCTTGCACGAGGCGTGCATTGGGAACGAAACGGTCGAGGCGCGTGCCTTGCTCTGCGACAAGGAGCATAACCTGAGAGTGGATCTCGGCTGTATGTACGGAATTATTCCGCACAACGAGGGCGCACTCGGAATCGACGACGGCTCGGTGAGGGACATTGCGTTGATTTCACGCGTGAATAAGCCGGTTATGTTCAAGATTATCGGTTTTCGGAAGGACGACAGCGACCGCGAGTATGCCGTTCTGAGCCGAAAGGCAGTTCAGAGGGAATGTATGGACAGCTATGTTACAAAGCTTGTGCCGGGCGACGTCATCACGGCAAGGGTCACCCACATGGAAAGCTTCGGTGTCTTTCTTGATATCGGTGCCGGAATAAACGGGCTGCTGCCGATTGACAGCATCTCGGTTTCCAGAATACCGCACCCATCCGTCAGGTTCTCCGTCGGACAGATGATTCGTGTGGTCGTGAAATCCGTTGACGAGCAGGGGCGTCTGACTTTTTCGCACAAGGAGCTTCTCGGCACATGGGAGCAGAATGCCGACGGGTTCGCACCGGGTGAAACTGTGCCGGGAATCGTGCGTTCCGTTGAAAGCTACGGCATCTTTATTGAGCTGACCCCAAACCTTGCCGGTCTTGCCGAATATTCGACGGGCATAAGCGCAGGCTGTCACGCGGGCGTATACATTAAAAGTATGCTGCCGGAAAGAATGAAAATCAAGCTCATAATTGTCGACGCTTTTGAAGCGGAGTACCCGACGCCGCCGATAAAATACTTCACCGAGCTTGACCATATCGACAAATGGGTTTATTCGCCGGCGGAGTGCTCAAAGGTCATTGAAAGCAGCTTTTCATAATATTATTTGTATGGTATTGCCTTAGTCATTTTTCCTTTTTCGACAAGAAAAATAATGTACATTAGTCAATGATGTGAGACCAAAAAAATGAAAAAAGAAAAAGAGTTGATTAGAATATGTTTTTCGGGGCAGAGAGAGTGAACGACGGAGCGTAGCGGAGGAG
>CAVELL010000044.1:0-2235 GCA_963616775.1 Eggerthellaceae bacterium
GTCTATCCTGTCCCTCTCTCTTTGCGTAACTTTTCACGGTTTTAGGAAAAGAAACCGAATATGGAAATAACCGCAGAACGCCGATTTTGCCGTGTGCGGCATTCTGCGGCTTCACGAGATCTCTTATTCCATCGAAGTGCCGACTTCAAGCTCCTTTTTATCCCTGAAAAGCATTGAGATGCACCAGATACCGGCAAGGGCAACGATAGTAAAGATTATTCGGCTGACGATTGCATCCTGACCGCCGAAAATCCAACCGACAATATCGAATTTAAAAAGTCCGATTGAGCCCCAGTTGACAGCTCCGATGATAACCAATATCAATGAGATCTTGTCTATCATATAAATCATCTCCCATAATTTTTTCGTTACTATTTTCTCTTGATTTTCTTGTTTTATACAAAGTTTTATAATTTGCATAGTTGTTTTGTAACTAATTTTCAAAATATTTATTCGAGCTATACATAAAACTATTGTAAAATAATAAAAACATATTGACTAATTGTAACGTAAATGTTATAATCACAATAACCGGTATACTTTTATTTATAGGAGGAGTTTTTATGAAAAAGGTTCACCGAACGTGCAGAAAGGCGTTATCCGTCATTCTGGCACTGACGCTTATGCTCACGACCTTTGTCTGCTTCGATATCGGTGCGCTGTTCGGCTCTGCGGTCGATACGAGCGCGGCGATAAATGTTATGGACAATGATGTTTCAGATGTATATTTTTATGTGCCTGAGCAGATATATCTTGAGCCGTCTCTGACGGGATATACCGCACAGGGCAAGTACAATTACCAATGGTTTGTCGACTCAACGGTTGACGAGTCAACAAAGTTACAAAATCTCAGAACGAGTGAAAATTCGGCCGGTAATTTTTACTTCTATTATGAGAATGCAAGTCAGGTCACGATTTCATATAACTATCTCAAAAGTGATATGACCGCGATGACGGCTTACGCAAATACCGGTACGACCAGTACAACGGTAGATTACGCAAACGCTAACTGTAATATCAAGCTTGCGTCTTACAGCACTCCTCTGAGAGCCTACGACACAAGCGGCATAAGCTCGTATATATATTACACTGTTTCCGGTAACAAGATTGATACAACGATCACTCGTGAAAGTACCTCTCCGTATCTTCTTGCCGCAACAAAGGGATATTATATCGAGTGGAAAGCGACATTTGTCGATAAGCTCGACGGTCAGGCAAAGGTTGCTTATGCTTATACATACGTTTACAAGCCGTATATTCAGCCCATAGGCACGGCGTTGAGAACCAAGAACCGTAACGGAAACGACCATTTCGGTCAGAATCTCGCTTGGATTTCCGGTGTCCACGGTGTTTCGGGCTCCGGTTCAAGGTACCCGAGATCGGGTGTAAACGGATTCGGTCTCGTTCCTTTCTCATCGTCAAATGCAAGCGGAGTTCTGATTGACAGAAAGTATGCGCAGTTTGCAACAGAGGTTGTCAACAACGGCAATTTCCGATATAAAGATTTTTCGAATCAGGGCTCCGGCGAATGGATGACGGAGAATGCGTCCGAAGCTCCGTACACGGCAATTATGACATTTCATTACACGGATTACCAGTCAAAGGATCGTGTAACTACCACCGACTACCATTCATACAATGAATGTACTGCGCCGACTTCAACCATTACGGTCGATGTCAGCCGTTACAACAATCTTTCGCAAATTCCCAACCTGACAACGGGAATAATGGCTACCGATGACGAATCTTCATCAAGAGGCTGCTGGTATATTGCCGATTCGACGGGCGTGTCGGACAGCAACACCGCAAAGCAGGGCGAAACTAAGGATTTCAGCATAATTAAGGGCTGGTTCGATACCTATAAAACGCTTATTGCAAGTCAGGGCGGAATCTCGGATTTGATCAAGGGCGTTGAGGTCGAAGGCGTTAAGTATAACGGACCTGTGTCTATTCCCATAACCTCAACAAACGGAACAAACACATATAAGATAAAATCCGTATACTGCAATAACGACGCTGACAAAGCAAACGGCGGCGACAGAATTTACAACGCATCCTTTATGCCTATCTCGGTAACCCAGACAAACAAGGAAATGCTGCGTTCGGCAGTAAACAGTGCGACGGCAGTAGCAGCAAAATACGGACTGAAGGCAGACGACACGAGCGCATACTACAACTCGACGAACGCAAACTGGACGAAGTTTGTAAATCTTTACAAGATTGCAGGCAAGATGC
>CAVELL010000045.1:0-7406 GCA_963616775.1 Eggerthellaceae bacterium
GTTTTCATGCCTTTTTGTGCCTTCCGCACAGCGGAAAGGAATGGTCATAACTATGAAAATCAAGCGTATTCTTTGCACCCTAATTTGCATCATTCTCCTTGTCTCGCCCGTTGAGGTCGGGGCAAAAGCAACATATATTTCCGACTCGCAAATCGTCTCTGCGGATACTCCCGTGTCTTCGGAGAACACCGAGCTCGCCTGGTCAAGGAAGCTCGGCTCGTCTTACAAGGACGCGCCGAGCACTCAGGTTGTTGTCGATGACACCCTCGTTGTGATGAGCGGCAAAAAGCTTCTCAAGCTCGACGCCGAAACGGGAAAGACAATTAAATCGGCGGATATGGTCGCCGCTCCGAATTACGGCTACACCTCCCCCCTCTACGCCGACGGTGTTATCTACTGCCCGCTCGACAAGGGAACAATTCAGGCATTTAACTACAAGACGATGAAATCTCTGTGGGTCTATTCCGACCCTCTCGGCGGTCAGTCTCTCACACCGATAACCTACGACAACGGTTATATTTACACGGGGTTCTGGGAGGATGAGGACAGAGCCGCCGACTACGTTTGCATTGACGTTACTGACGAGAACAAAAAGGAGACTCACGAAAAGAAAAATGCCGTATGGACATATCAAAGCCGCGGCGGCTTCTATTGGGCAGGCTGCGCAATTGTGGGCGACAGCGTTGTTTTCGGATGTGACGACGGTACTGTCTATGCCGACAAGCCGTCAAAGGCCGTTTCACTCAACAAAAGGAGCGGCAAGCTCATTGACACTCTCCCGATTGTCGGCGACCAGCGTTCATCAATGAGATATTCCGACGGCTGGCTTTATTTCACCACAAAAGCAGGCTACCTTTACAGCGTCTCGCTCAATTCCGACGGAAGCTTCAACGATTCGTCGGTAAAGCGGCTTTCGCTCGGCGGTGCTTCAACATCAACTCCACTCATCTACAAGGGCAGGCTTTATCTCGGTGTGCAGGGCTCAGGCTTCGGTTCCGGATACTTCAAGGTCATTGACACGGCGAAGCTTTCGGTAATTTATTCCGCCGTAACCAAGGGATATCCTCAGGGAGGCTTCCTTCTCAAAGAGGGTGACAAGGCAAACATATATATCACCTACAACAACAACCCCGGAGGAATCACGATGTTCACCGATTCCGCCGGTCAGACAAAAGCCGAAAGCTGCGACATCTACACGCCGACGGGCGATATGACCGGCTACTGCATCAGTCCGGTTATATGTGACGAAAACGGAACTCTGTTCTACAAGAACGACTCCGGATACATTTTCGCACTGAAAAACAAAAATCATAAGGTTTCGTTTTTCAGAAAAATTATTAACGCGATTGCAAAGTTTTTCAAAAGGTTGTTTGGTTAATCTATGAGATCGGGATTTAAGGAATACCACCCATACGTGAATATCCTCTTTTTTATCGGAGTAATTACTTTCGGTATGCTGTTCAGGCATCCCTTGTATTTGCTTATTTCCTTTGTGTCTTCAATTGCGTATTATCTGAAGCTCACGGGCAGAAAAGGGGCAAAAACATTCTTCGGTTTTCTTTTCCCGATGCTCATTTTTGTGGTAATAATCAATTCCTTTTTCAATCACTACGGAGTTACTCCGCTTTTTACTTTGCCGTCCGGAAACGACTTCACCTTTGAAGCCTTGATGATGGGTATAACGACCTCATTGGAGGTCGTTTCCGTCATTCTCTGGTTTTTCTGCTGCAACGAGATTGTCACGGAGGACAAATTTATGCATGCCTTCGGAAGAATACTGCCGAAAGGCGCGCTTGTCGTTTCAATGGTACTGCGCTTCGTTCCGCTCTACCGTCAAAGGCTCGGGGAAGTGTCCGACGCACAGAAAGGTCTCGGTTGTTCGCAGGAGCTCGGTCCTGTCGGGAAACTGAAATCGGGACTTCGCAATTTCGGTATTCTCGTTTCATGGAGTCTTGAGGCTGCAATCGAAACAGCCGACTCGATGAAAGCCAGAGGCTACGGGCTGAAAGGCAGAACATATTACTCACGCTTTCGGTGGCACACGGGCGACACGGTTGCTGCGATTCTTATTTTTGCCGCCGAAGCAGCGGTAACCGTCGGTGCGGTTCTCGGCGCAACATACAGCATATACAACCCGTGCGTCATAATCAACCACCCGACCGACGGCATATCATATTTCATCAGGGAACTGAATATGACCGTTTATCCTTTTAGTTTAACAGACATAATTTCCGCAGCGGCATATTTTCTTTTGTGCTTTGCGCCGCTCACAATCGACATCAAGGAGAATATCAAATGGAACAGATTAAAATCGAAAATTTAAGCTTCACATATTCCCTTGCCGATGAGCCGTCACTTCGCGGAATATCCCTTTGTGTTCACGAGGGAGAGTATGTCGTTGTCTGCGGCAAAAGCGGCTGCGGCAAGACTACCCTTCTCCGACATCTGAAGCCCGCCATTGCACCCCACGGCAAAAAGGACGGCAGAATATATTTCAACGGCAAGGAGCTTGACTCACTCGACCTGCGGACTCAGTCGCAGAAAATCGGCTTTGTAATGCAGGATCCCGAAAGTCAGATAGTGACCGACAAGGTTTGGCATGAGCTGGCATTCGGACCGGAAAACCTCGGACTTGAAACATCGGAAATTCGGCTTCGCGTTGCCGAAATGGCGTCATACTTCGGCATTGACGGCTGGTTTGACAAAAAAATCAGCGAGCTCTCCGGCGGTCAGAAGCAGATACTCAATCTTGCGTCGATAATGGCAATGCACCCCGACATTTTGGTTCTTGACGAGCCGACCTCAAGGCTCGACCCGATAGCTGCGGAAAGATTCCTTGCCACCGTGAACAAAATCAACAGGGATCTCGGCGTAACCGTAATAATAACCGAGCATAGGCTTGAGGACATTTTTCAGCACACGGATCGAATCGTGGTTCTTGAGGACGGTCGGACACTTGCCGACGCAGCTCCGGACGATATAATGAAAATAATCGACAGCTTACCCCTGTTCGTAAGGCTCAGTCTGCCGACATCAATACGGATATTCGCTCAACCCGGCTTTGCAGATAAGCCGCCGAAAACCGTCCGTGACGCAAGACGGCTGCTCAAAGAGCAGCAGCTCACCTGCCGTGAGTTGAACGAGCCCGACAAACACCTGAGCGAGAAAAGTGCCGTTGAATTTAAAAATGTTTCATTCAGATACGAGCGCAACGGCGCCGATATTATCCGTTCGCTAAATTTGAAAATTCCGCAGAGCTGTGTGTTTGCGATTCTCGGCGGAAACGGTGCGGGAAAAACTACGCTTTCAAAGCTTGCCGCAGGCACGGAGAAGCCGTACAGCGGCAGGATAAAGATGAACGGAAGCTGTGCGGTTATGCCTCAGGAGGTGCGAACACTTTTTACCTCGCGCAGGGTTGAGGACGAGCTGAAAAGCGTGTGCGGCAATGATGAAAGCGTGGAAAGAACAGCGGCTCTTACACAGATAAAAAAACTGTTTGCAAGTCATCCGTTTGATTTGAGCGGCGGCGAACAGCAGAGGCTTGCCGTCGCCAAGCTCCTGCTCTGCAACAGGGACATTTACTTTTTCGACGAGCCGACCAAGGGAATGGACGCCGAATTTAAAGTAATTTTCGCCGACATACTGCGCGATCTGATACAACACAAAAAAACGGTCGTGCTCATATCGCACGACATTGAGTTCTGTGCAGAGAATACCGATGTCTGCGCAATGCTTTTTGACGGTGAAATTTCGGCGGTTCAGGATACACGCCGTTTCTTTTGCGGCAACAGATTCTACACCACCGCCGCAAACAAAATATCGCGCGGATTTATTGACGGCGCAATAACGGATAAGGACGTGATCGAGTGCCTAAAAAAATGAGCGGTATTTCCTTAACCTCCGTTATCTGCGTTTTCCTCACACCCGTTGTCATTATCGGCTGTTTTTTTCTCGTTCGCGGCAAGCAGTATTACCTTGCAAGCGCGGTCATAATTCTGCTGGCTCTTGCGGCTCTCTTTGCTTCACTTGAAAAGAAAAAGCTGCATACCCGTGAGCTTGTCACCGTCGCGTGCATAGTTGCGCTCGCCGTCGCGGGACGAGCCGCCCTATTTATGCTTCCGCAGGTCAAGCTGACGTGTGCAATAGTCATTCTCGCGGCGATTTCATTCGGTCCCGATGTCGGATTTCTGTGCGGAACGCTGTCAATGCTCGTCTCCAATGTCATTTTCGGTCAGGGCGCACACACACCGTTCCAGATGTTCGGTATGGGGGCGGTCGCTTTCCTCTGCGGAGTGTTATTTTACAAAAAGAAATCCGCCCGCTGCAGGTGGCTTGTCGCGTCGGTCGGGGGCTTGCTGTGCTTTGCTGTGTACGGCTTCATTGTTGACACAAGCTCGGTGCTCTTCTTTGCACAGACCTCGGATATCAGAGCGATTCTCGCGGTTTACACGTCGGGCGTCAGCTTCAATCTTATTCACGCCGCCACAACCTTTGTCACGCTTGCGGTTTTCACACCGTATATCGGCGAAACTTTTGAAAGGATTGCGAAAAAATATGAACTTTTCGGAGCATAGAATCAAAAGACTCAGTTTGATTTTTCTCACCGTGCTTATGCTCGTTTTCTCCGGATGCGGAGTAACGGTTGAAACCCGTGATCCGTCGGCTTCGGTCTCCTCCGTGACGACAACGGCCGTCAGCGACACAGGCAATGAGGAAAATTCGACCGACAAAACCTCAAAGGAAGCGGCTTCAACCACGGTAAAAGCCACTGCCTCCGCTAAAGCAACAACCACTGCCGCTGCCGGCAAAACGACAGTAAAAACAACAACTGCCGAGAGAACCGAGCCAACCGCTTCAGCCGCCCAAAAGCAATCGACCGCAAGAACCGTTTCCTGCACCGTTGAAATCGAGTGTAAAACAATATACAACAATCTCGGGGATCTTCGTGCAGAAAAAAAGCCCTTCCTTCCGAAGAGCGGCGTTATTCTCAATCAGAAAAAGCTTACCGTTCCCGAGGGAAGCAGCGTGTTCGACGTGATAAAAAAGGTGTGTGCGGAATCGGTATGTACGGACAACTGTGCCTACTGCCGCAAATCAGGCATACAGATTGAGTATGTCTACACCCCCGGCTACGACAGCGAGTATATCCGCGGAATACACCAGCTCTATGAAAAGGACTGCGGAAGCGGCTCAGGCTGGATGTACTCGGTCAACGGGATTTTCCCGAATTACGGCGTTAATAAATACACCGTCAAAAACGGCGACGTTATCAGGTTCCTTTACACCTGCGACCTCGGCGACGATGTCGGCGGACATTTTTCCTAAGCGGAGAGCCGCCGAAATTTTTACGATTGACGGATTGCAGTCGATGCTTTATAATAACAGCATAGAATTTTTACGCAGAGGTTAATTATGAATCACGGCTACACCAACGTTACATTTGAAGAAGCAAAAAATATAATTGATGAAAATAAAGACTGTATTATATTGGACGTCCGCACGGACGAGGAGTTTTTTACGGGTCACGCCGAGGGCGCAGTCAACCTTGACGTTGACACAATCAACGCCGAAACCGCCGCCGAGCTGATTATGTCGAAAGACACCCCCCTGCTTGTCTACTGCAAAACAGGCGAACGCGCACGGCTTGCCGCAGAAGCTCTCGCTGAGCTCGGTTACACAAAAATTTATGACATCGGCAGTCTTGTCGAATGGCCTTACGGGATGTCGTTTGAATAAACCTTTTATCAATATCTCACTATATTTTGCACAAAATACATACGACCGAATTTGTGAACTTTGTATAGCAAATTCGGTCGTAATATGTTATAATAGCACGGCACATAAAAGGAGATGACGAATTGGAAGAAAATAAAATGGGCGTTATGCCCGTAAACAAGCTTATTATCAATATGTCGTTGCCGATGATCGTATCAATGCTCGTTCAGGCACTTTATAACATCGTCGATTCGGTGTTTGTCGCAATGGTCAACCAGGAGTCGCTGACAGCCGTCTCGCTCGCATTCCCCGCACAGAACCTGATGATAGGCTTCGCAACAGGTACAGCGGTCGGCGTAAATGCGCTGATATCGCGTGCGCTCGGCGAAAAGAACGGTGAGCGTGCGAATAAAATTGCCGAAAACGGCGTGTTCCTTGCCCTGTTGAGCTCAATAGCCTTTTTCCTTTTCGGCGTATTCGGTTCGAGGCTCTTCATCAGCTCTCAAACCTCCGTTCAGTATATTATCGACGAGGGCACGAAGTATCTTCAGGTTTGCTGCGGCGTGTCCTTCGGAGTTTTCTTTGAGATAATGTATGAGCGGCTTTTGCAGTCAACGGGCAGAACGTTTTATACAATGATAACTCAGGGCGTCGGAGCTATTGCCAATATTATCCTTGACCCGATTTTCATTTTTGTTTTCAAGATGGGCGTCCGCGGAGCGGCAATCGCAACGGTTATCGGTCAGATAATCGCCTTCATTCTTGCCGTTTATTTCAACCGCAAAAAGAACCCCGATCTCCACCTCAATTTCAAAAAATTCAAGCCGAGCGGAAAATGCATCGGTGAGATATATAAAATCGGCGTTCCGTCAATTTTAATGGTTGCAATCGGCTCCGTGATGACCTACTTTATGAACAAAATTCTTATCTCTTACACTCTCGGCAAGGAGCTTTGCGTAAATGTTTTCGGAGCATTTTTTAAGCTTAACAGTTTTATATGTATGCCGATTTTCGGACTCAACAACGGAGTTATTCCGATAATCGCCTACAACTACGGCGCAATGAAAAAGCATCGTATGATAAGGACTGTCAAGCTTTCGGTCGTATACGCCGAAGTGTTCAGCGTTATCGGTGCAATTCTTTTCTTCACATTGCCCAAGGTTTTGCTCGGCTTTTTCTCAGCAACCCCCGAAATGCTCAGAATCGGCATTCCTGCGCTGAGAATAATCAGCGTAAGCTTCCTTTTCGCAGGTGCAAACATTGCACTCAGCGGTGTGTTCCAGTCCTTTGGAAAGAGCGTTTTCTCAATGATAAGCTCGTTTATCCGTCAGCTTGTCGTTCTCATTCCCGTCGCCTATGTCCTTGCGAGGTACGGTCTTTCAATCGGCAATGACAGCCTCGTTTGGTGGTCATATTCAATAGCCGATTTTGCCGCGTCTGTCGTTTCCATCACTTGCTTTATCGTGCTTTACAAGAAAATAATCGCCCCGATAAAGGACGAAAAATAAGACATTTTGCAAAAAATCAACCGCCTGAAAAAGCTTCAGGCGGTATTTTTATATCTGTAATTCCGTGAATGGGACAGCTTCGCCTTACGGCGAACCGACCCTTTTGAGCCCTTACGGGTTTAATACTCTTAATGGAGCGGATGACGGGGCTCGAACCCGCTACCTCCACCTTGGCAAGGTGGC
>CAVELL010000046.1:0-30085 GCA_963616775.1 Eggerthellaceae bacterium
TCTGGAATCCGGACATATCCATATTCTCCAATGAGAACTCCACACGCACCTTTTTCGAGTCGATTTCTCCCTTGGAAAGAAGGACAACCGTCTCGACATGAGCGGTGTGGGGAAACATATCGACGGGGCGGATTTTTTTGACCTTATATCCGTTGCGCGTGAGAAAGGCGATGTCCCTTGCCTGCGTTTCGGGGTTGCAGGAAATATAGACAACCCTTTTCGGGCTGAGAGTTACAACGGAGGAAAGAAACGCCTTGTCACTGCCTGCACGCGGCGGATCCATAAACACAACGTCTACGCTTTCGCCCGAAGCCGCCATATCGACCATAAAGTCGCCTGCGTCGGCGCAACAGAAACGAATGTTGTCCGTTCCGTTCAGCCTTGCGTTGCCGATTGCGTCGTGAACCGCATCGCGATTGACTTCGACGCCGATGACCCGCTTCGCTTTCGGGGCGGCAACAATACCGATTGTTCCTATGCCGCAGTAGGCGTCGATTACCGTTTCTTTTCCGCTCAGTCCGGCAAAATTAACAGCTGTCGAATACAGCTTCTCCGTCTGAATCGGGTTAATTTGGTAAAAGGATTTTGCGGAAATGTTAAAAACACAGCCGCAAAGCGTATCCTTGATTTGTCCCTTGCCGTACAGTACTTTCTCCGTGTTGCCGAGAACCATACTTGTTCCGGAGTTGTTTATGTTCTGAATTATCGTCGTTATATCGGGGTGAGCCTCGAGCAAAGCCTTGATAAAAGCGTTCTTGCCGGGAAAAGCGACAGTACCCGTAACAAGAACAACCATTATCTCGCCGCTTTGAAAGCCTCTTTTGACAAGGACGTGGCGGAGAAAACCCGTTCCCCTGTCCTCGTTGTATGCCGTCATACGGAACCTCGGCATCATCGAGCGAATTGTCACGATGATTTCGTCGGCTTTTTTGTCCTCGGTTCGGCAGCTGTCCACACATACGATTCTGTGCGAACCCGACTGATATACGCCGGAAATGATTTTGCCGCCACGCGTCGAACCGAACGCCGCCTGAACCTTGTTTCGGTAGTTGTACGGGTGCTCCATACCGATTATGCTGTCAACGCGGCAGTATTTTCCGAGGAGCTTAATGACCTTGGCTTGCTTGAAGCCGAGCTGACGTTCGTATGTCATATTTTGAAGCTGGCATCCGCCGCATTTGCCCGCAACCGGGCAGAAGCTTTGCTTTTGTTCTTTTTTTGTCTTTTTATCGTTCATCTTATTTTTCCTTACTGATTACTTTACACGCTGCGACAGCACCCGTGCCGAGCAGGGCAATTGCTATCCAGCTCACAACCGTGCCGTTCCATCCGAAGCCGTCGGAAAGCAGGGCAAAGCCGTATGATGCCGCCGCCGAGCCGACATAAGTCATAAAATTGAGCGTTCCGGAAAGTGCCGACATATTTTCGTTGTTGCCGTAGATTCCCGGAATAAAGCTGATGAGCACAAGATTCACACCGTACATACAGGCGACGATAAGTGCCGCCATAAGAGCGGTGAGAATGACCGCGCGGCTTCCGAAAAGCACAAGCATTATTGCGGCAGCGGCACCGACGGCAAAAATCATAAGCGCGCATCGGTACGGTTTTTTGCCGATTTTATTGTAGATAAACGAGCAAATCCGAAGACTGAGATATGAAAACGCAGGAATCACGGCACTGGTGAGTATGGATCTTTCGCTGCTCAGACCGAACGACTCGCAGATATATGTCGGAAGCCATGTTGTAACACCATCGCGCAGAATACCCTGAAAGAATATTGCGGCAAGAGTTAAAATAAACAGTCCGACAGGCATTGTAAGGCTGTACTTTTTTTTCGTCCGTCCGGACTTGACAAGCATATATTTTATGTCCGCGCTTTTTTCAATTTCGGTCAGCACAAAGAACCATACGACAGCCATAACCGCGCCGCAAACAGCGGTGATGAAAAATACGCCCTTCCAGCTCCACACGGAGATAACGGCGGGAGCGAGAACATAAATTGCTATTGTGGCAATTGTACTTCCGAGGTTTGTCCTGACACATCCCTTGTTAAAGTCATCCTCGCTCATGGCGGTTTTCATTATCTTGAGCATCGGCGGCCACATAAGCGACTGTGCGAGCCCGTTTATTCCCCAGACAAGGCACATCAATGCCGCTCCGCCGACGAACGGAATCAGCAGATTCATTGCCGCAGTCACGCAGAAGCCGAGCGTCATCAGTCTTTTCGGGTCGAACCTGTCTCCGAGCTTTCCGCTGATAAGCTGACCGACTCCGTAGGTAATAAAGCCCACGGTTGTTACCGCGCCCGCCGACGTTTTATCAATGTATCCGTCGGATATTATGGCGGCGATCACGGCGGCAAAATTTATCCTTGTGAGGTAGCTGACAAAGTATGCCAGCGAACACAGATAAATCAGTTTCTTTGAGTTTTTTGTGTCAAGCTTTGTCATCCTTCAACTTCCTTGGGCTTCTTCATTGTCAGAGAAATACGCTTCTTTGAGGCGTCAACGTCGATTACCCACACGGTGACAATTTGTCCGACCTTGAGCACCTCCGACGGATGTTTGATATATCTGTTTGTAATCTGCGAAATGTGGACAAGACCGTCCTGATGAACGCCTATATCAACAAACGCTCCGAAATCAATAACGTTTCTGACGGTGCCGTGAAGCTCCATACCCTTTTTAAGATCCTTTATGTCCATAACGTCCGTGCGAAGCATCGGAGGAGGCAGCTCGTCTCGCGGGTCCCGTCCCGGTCGCAGGAGCTCTTTGACAATGTCCTGCATGGTGGGCACGCCGACGCCGATCCTTTCGGCAACCTTGTCCTCGCCGAGGGCGGCAATTTTCTCCTTTATATCGCCGATACGGTTTTTCGCCGCGTCGGTTACCGAGTAGCCGCAGATTTCAAGCAAATCCTTTGCTGCGGAGTAGCTTTCGGGGTGAACTCCCGTGTTGTCGAGCAAATTTTTACTCTCCGGTACTCTCATAAAGCCGGCACATTGCTCGTACGCTTTGGCACCAAGCTTGGGAACCTTTTTGAGCTGAGCGCGCGAGGTAAATTCACCGTTTTCCTCACGGTACGCCACTATGTTGCCCGCAACGGTCGCATTGATTCCCGACACCCTTGTCAGTAAGGAGGGGGAGGCGGTGTTGACATCGACGCCGACATTATTTACCGCATCCTCGACCACTCCGTTAAGAGCGTTGTCAAGCTCCTTTTTCGGCATATCGTGCTGATACTGTCCGACGCCGATCGCCTTTGGGTCAATCTTGACAAGCTCGGCAAGCGGATCCTGCAAACGCCGCGCAATGGAAACCGCACTTCTGAGCGAAACATCGTACTGCGGAAATTCCTCGGCGGCAAGCTTGGACGCCGAGTAGACGGAAGCGCCGGCTTCGCTGACTACCATATATGCCGTGTCGGTTTTCAGCTCCCTGAGCAGCTCGGCGGTAAAAATCTCCGTCTCCTTCGAGGCGGTACCGTTGCCGATTGCTATTATCTTAACGCCGTATTTTATAATGAATTTCTTGATGAGCTCCTTTGCCTGCGCCTGCTGTGCGGCGGAATGGGTGATGTATGCAACGCCCGTGTCGAGCACGCGACCCGTCGGGTCAACAACGGCAACCTTGCAGCCCGTTCTGTATCCGGGATCGAGTCCGAGCGCGACCTTGCCCTTAACGGGAGGCTGAAGCAGCAGCTCCTTCAGGTTGAGGGAGAAATTTCTGATTGCGGAAGCGTCGGCCCGTTCGGTGAGAACGGCGCGTATTTCACGCTCAACCGAGGGAAAAATCAGTCTGTCGTATGAGTCAATTCCGGCTTCACGCACCGTTTCCGTGCAGGGAGAGCCGTTGTCGTTCAGCGTTTCGGAGGCTATAACGTTCATCGCTTTCGCCCTGTCAAGCTCAACCGAAACCTTGAGAAAGCCCTCTTTCTCTCCCCTGTTGACGGCAAGTATTCTGTGATCTGCGATTTTGTTCACCGGCTCGGAAAAATCATAATAAAGCTCGTAAACGCTCTTTGCCTCCGGGTCGCTTGCCTTGACCCTGACAATTCCCGTAACCGTGAGCAGATTTTTAAGACGGCGGCGGATATCAGCCATATCGGAAATATCCTCGGCGATAATGTCCGTTGCTCCTTGGAGAGCTTCCTCGGCGGTGTTGACTTCTTTTTCTTCGTTGATGTATTCCTTTGCCAGCTCAAGAGCCGTCGGACTGCCCGCGGTCTGGAGATAAATCGCCTGAGCGAGCGGTTCAAGACCCTTTTCTCTTGCGACGGAGGCTCTGGTCTTTCTCTTGGGCTTGAACGGACGGTAAATGTCCTCCAGCTCGGCGAGCGTTGCCGCCTTGTCAAGCGAAGCGGAAATTTCGTCGGTCAGCTTGTCCTGAGCTTCGATTGACGAGCGAATCTCGCCGCGCCGCTTGTCCAGATTGCGCAGATATTCAAGTCTGTCCGAGATTTTGCGCAGAGTCTGGTCATCGAGCGTTCCGTGCGCCTCCTTTCGGTAGCGTGCAATAAAAGGAATGGTATTTCCGTCGTCGATGAGAGAAACCACATTTTCAATCTGCCATTTTTTCAGCTTAAATTCATTTGTCAATGTGAGAATTATGTCCATAAATTACCTCGTTTTTATCTGTCTTATATCCGATCCGTCGAAGAAAAGCATAACGTAATTGCTCAGTATTCTTGAGGCTATGCGCTCGCTGTATGCGTTGGTGAGCTGTTCGGGCGTGAGATTGGTGCTGATTATCGTGGGTTTGCCCTCAAGCTCCCTTGAATTTACGATGTTGTAGAGGACAGCGACCGTAAATTGAGTTGTAAATTCCGCGCCGAGATCGTCGATAATCAAAAGGTCACAGTCAAGAATCGTGTCCTCGGTATTGCCGTCGGCTCTGCCGAATTTTTCTTTTTCAAGCCTGTTGAAAAGGTTTTGCGCCGAAGTGTAGATAACTCCGTGTCCCGATTCAACAGCTTTGCCGGCGATTGCAAGCGAAAGGTGGGTCTTGCCGAGACCCGTTTTGCCGTAAAGAAAAAGGCTCGGAGAACGGCGGCTGAAATCGTCGGAATAGGCCTTGCAGTAGCTCAGCACGCTTTCCATTCTTTTGCGCGGGCTTGTGCCTGCTCCGTCGGGATAATAGTCAAGCCTGAAATTGTCGAAGCTGCACTTGCCGACAGGCAGAGCGGAGCAAAGCTTCTCGTATTCAAGCGATTTAAGCATATCCTTAAAGCAGTCGCACATTATCCCGTTCACAAAGCCCTTGTCTTCGCACCTTTTGCAGGAGTAACGGACATCAAGATAGTCTTCGGGGAAGCCTGCCTTTTTCAGAAGCAGCTTGCGCTGAGTCTGTGCCTCAAGGTTTGTTTCGGAAAGCTTTTTTATGTATTCCTTGGCGTCTGCCGAGCCCATACCGAGTGCCTTTATTGTTGCCAGTCCGGCTTTAGCCATCCTTTCTTCGGCTTCGAGTATGTCGGGACAGGCGGCTGCCGCAAGTCGGTGGTGCTCCTCACGCTCGGCAAGTGCTTTGCCTCGTCTTGCTGCGATTTCACGCTCGGCTTTTTTGTAGGTTTCTTTTGAATAAGACATGGTCAGTCCCCTTTCCTGTATACCGGCAGAGCCTCTCCGCGGTGATTAAATTCATCAATATCGTAGGAGGCGGAGCTTTTGGACGCGGTACTGTTTTTCTTGCGGTAGTTTTCCTTGTCGCGCTCGACGTCCTCGGGAGTGCGTATTCCCTTGGAGTGCCAGTTCATCAGTATTTTGTTCATATAAGGAAAGCTGATTCTGCTCGAATGGTTGAGCATTTCCTCATAAGCAAGATATATCATTTCAACATTGAATTTCAGCTCGACCGACCACGTTCTCAGGTATGCCGACTGAGAGGATGACGGACGCGGGTTCTGTATTCCCGCCATTGCCGCAAATTCGGTCCACAGTTTATTGCAGAAGTTTAAAATATTTATCTGCTCATCCGCTTTTTCAATCGTGTCTATTTCCCTCTCGCCCCAAGCTTTCCCGACCTTTGATATGTACGAAAAGCCGCTTTTGCCGACGGATATGCAGTAATCCACGAGCATATATATGACCTCAATCGGCAGACCGTAGTGGTCATGCATCATAAGAAGAATACTTCTGCTGTCATATCCGAGGGTCTTGCCGAGCATCTTTTCGACATCGGCAAACATATTCAAAATTTCGGGTGATTCCTTGCATCTTGCGGCAATCTGTTCCGCCGACGGCTTTGAGGCGATAATTTCATTGAGCTGTTTGTGCGGTGCGGTCGTTTCCTCGGGCTGAAGCTCCGCTTTCGGCGTTTCGGCAGCACACGGTTTGTCATCTCCGATGAGCACTCCCCAGCCTGCAATGACCGTCAGCGCGTCGGCAACATCACCTGCGCCGTATCCGATTTCGCCTGAGATTCTCACGGGGTCTATCGGCTCGGAAATATGGCGGCAGATCCACAGCAGGGTTTTGAGCTGAGACGCGCTCGCAAATTTTATGTAGTTATCCACGACCTGCGACGGCACGGCAAACATTGAGCCGAGCACAGCGGAATTAAAAACATACGACATTCTTAACATCCTTTTAACAATAATAATCGACTATACCATTATACACTTTTGTAAGCCGAATTTAAACAGAAAAATTATATTTTACACAGTTCTTTGAAAAATACAAGACTTTGTGCCGCGAGCCTGCCCGACTCACAAGACATTCTACAAAAATGCCAAAAATTATACAGCCGAGTCGTGTTGCGGCAAATATTTTTCTGTCCCGTAAAAATCGTGCCGAATCGCCGCAACACACTCCGATATACCGAATAAGTGAATAGTTTACAAAAAAACATCTCCAATATTGTATAATAACACTAAGATATCCGTCTTGCACTTTGACCGAAAATAATTTATAATATTATATGTATTGGTATAAGCTTGAAATTTCATAATATTCAGATTTATTTTATAGGAGTGTTGCTTATGAAACGCAAGGTGATATCTGTTATTTCGGCGCTGGTTCTTGTTGCGGTATCGGTATTTCCCGGGCTTTCCGCGTCTGCCGCAGTATGGAACGGTTCAACCTCCGTGCCGACTCTTTCGGGCGGAGTGTACCAGATCGGTACCGCCGAACAGCTGGCGTGGTTTGCCAACGCCGTAAACAGCGGCTCGCAGTCCATAAAAGGAAAGCTGACGGCGGATATTCAGCTTAACGATTCCGGCTCGACTGCCAATAAATGGACGCCGATAGGCACACAGTCCACCCCGTTCAAAGGAACCTTTGACGGTGACGGACACACGGTCAGCGGAGTTTATGTTGACACAACCTCCGATTATGTCGGATTTTTCGGAAATGTCGTAATTCCGCACGAAGATACCTCGGACGGAGACATCCCCGACTCGGTTACCGCCGAATACATTATGCAGCTTTCTACGGTCAGCATAAGCAACCTTAAAATAACCGACGCAACCGTCAATGGCGGTTACTATGCGGGCGGAATCGTCGGCTACGGCGAAAATCTCGGTATATCCGGCTGTTCGTTCTCCGGAACAGTCGTTTCGTCTGGCAACAGCGTCGGCGGAATCGTCGGCTGGTCATATTACAACACGGTAATAAGTCAGTGCAGCTCCTCCGGTTCTGTCAGCGGAAAACAGAGAGCCGGAGGTATAACGGGTTACCTCAACGGAAGCTCGGTTGCCGTAAAGAGCTACAGCGATATGTCGGTTTCGGGCACAATGAATGTCGGCGGAATTGTCGGCACCTCGTCAAGTGCGTTTGTTGAGGGTTGCTTTTTCTTGGGCTCCGTCAACGCAGACGACAGAGTAGGCGGACTCTTGGGCTATGCGCTTTTCTCAAAGGTTTATGACTCATATACCGTTGCTCCCGTTACAAGCAGCGGAACAGAGGTCGGCGGAGCGGTCGGCGTTGCTTACGGCAGCGAAATTGAGAGTGTTTTTTACAGCTACGAAACAGCGGGAGTTGACGGCACCGCAGGTATCGGACGTACTGTTTCCGATATGCAGGATGCAAGCTTCATCAAGGAGCTGAACGGTCAAAGAGTGTATTTCTGCACAGATTACACTCATATAAACAACAGCTACCCCGTGCTTGCATGGATGCTTTCACTGGACGTATGGGTCGGTGACAGGTCGGTTCCCAAACAGAATGCGAGCGGCACATACCTGATTTCAGAGCCGTCCGAGCTTGCGTGGTTCGCAGCTTTGGTAAACGGTGCGCTCAGCGGTGTTGACGCAAATCCCACTGCCAACGCGACTGTCACGGATGACCTTCTGATGAACATCAATGTTTTTGACGACACGTTCACAACGCTCGAATGGACGCCGATAGGTACTTCGGAGCACCCGTATCAGGGCATATTCAACGGCGGCGGATATAACATCGCAGGAATTTATACAACCTCGTCATCGGGCGAAAGCGGAACAAATGTCGGACTTTTCGGATATGTTGAGGGAACCGTAACCGACACCGTGGTTCTTGACGGCAGAATTTCCGGAATTGAAAATGTCGGCGGAATTGCCGGATACGTCGGAAAGAACGGCTCCGTGCTTAACTGCTCATGTGAGAGTGAGGTCAGCGGCGACAGAATGGTCGGCGGAATCGTCGGAAATCTGGCTTCTTCATCCTCATCCGTTTCCACAAGCAGTATGCTCGGCTCCGTGGTCGGCACAAATTATTCCGACGACAAATCGGTGCTTTCATATATCGGCGGTGTTGTCGGCTACAATAACAGAGGCTCGGTCAGCAAGTGCTTCAACTTCGCGGCGGTAAACGCTCCTCTTGCGAGATTCACGGGAGGTATTGTCGGCTACAATGCAAGCGGATCTCTCGCGACAAGCTATTGCACGGCTTCACTCGTTTCCGGCAATGTCACTGTCGGCGGAATTGTCGGATATAACAGCAACGGTACGGTCAAGTATTGTTATGTATCGAGTAAGGTCACGGGCTCAAGCCTTGTAGGAGCCGATTTCGGACAGACCTCGGGCTCGAATGTTTCAAACTGTGTTTGCGATTCGACATATACCCAAAACGTCAATGTCGCGGGCTCAACAATAAAAACGCCGGCTCAGATGACAGGCACTTCGGCAGTGTCAAGCATGGGCTTCTCCTCTTCCGATTGGAGAGCAACGGCGGACGACTCCTATTTTTACTACTATCCTCAGCTTACTTCGATGTATAATATGTCGTCAGTTAAATCAATCAAAGACGGCTCGGTCAAAAGTGTAAAGCGGATTCAGGATAAATACGTTGCGAAGGTTCAGATAGACGGCAGAACCGATACATATTACGAAACCCTTTCGCAGGCTCTCGATTATGCGTCGTCTGCGACCTCATCGGTTCTTCCGACCGTGTTTATCATCAGAGACGCGACGATAGACTCAACTCTTAATATCTCTTCGGAGATCGGCATTTACTCCGACAACGGAGCAACCCTCAAAAGGGCGGATTCACTGACGGCGGCAATGTTCAACGTTACGGGCAAGCTGACGCTCGGTTCAAAGCTTTACGGCGATGATTCGGAGCTGTCGTTCTATGTTGACGGCAACTCCGTTGTCGCTGCGGAATCGGCAATCAAGGTTGCAAAGGACGCTGTTCTCACAATTCAGGAGGGCATTCAGATATACGGCTTCCAAACCGCTCCTCAAACGGCAGACACAAATGCCGTTATGGGTGCAGTCGTTCAGAATCTCGGCACCGTTGAAATAAACGGCGGCAAATTTAACTCCAATATATGTGCGTCGGTCGGCGGTGTCATCTATAACCTTGAGGGAACCGTCACGGTAAACGGCGGCAGCTTCGAGAGCAATGAGGCTACCCAGGGAGCCGTGCTTTACAACAACGGCGGACAGGCAGTCATCAGAGGCGGCACATTCAGCGGAAACATCGCCAAGCTCAAGGGCGGCGTTGTCTGCTCAAACGGTGTCTATGCCGCAACGGTTGTTTCGGGCAAAGCAAATATGACGGCTAACCAGTCAACCTACGGCGGTGCAATCTGCTCGCTCAACTATTCGACAACGGAAATCAGCGGCGGTACGCTTTCGGCAAACAGAGCTTATGCTTCCGGCGGTGCCGTTCAGGCGGAAACCGGTGCCGAGGTCAGAATCACCGGCGGAGACATTTCCGAGAACACCTCCGATAAATCGCTCGGAAACGCCATATATAACGAAGCGACCCTTTCACTCGGAGGTGCCGCTCAGATAGATTCGTCGAACGATATTTATCTTGTCAGCGGCAAGACGGTTGACGTAACCGACAAGCTGACTTGTGCCGGCTACGCCGCAACGATTACTCCGCAGACATACGCCGAGCGCACAAAGGTGCTTGGCGGTACGGCAATGAGCACGAGCTATATGAAGTTCGGTCTGTCAAATTCAAACTGGTACACCCTTGCAAACGGTACGATAACAAGCATGGAAACCACGACGGTTGCCAAGGTCAGCAAGGCGGGCGCGTACTCCGTTGAATACACCAATCTTGCGGACGCTTTTGCGGCGGTTGCCTCGGACGAGACCGCTATAATCACGCTTGTTGCCAACGCATCGGTCACCTCCACGATTACAGTCAACGGCGACGTCACATTGCTGTGCGATTCTGCGACATACAAGGCAATCCGCACCGGCTCCTTCTACGGAGTGATGTTTGACGTTTCAAAGGGCTCTGTGCTGAGACTCGGCACATCAATTGAGGATCCGACGCAAAAATCGCAGAGCGACTATGCGGCGGGTACCGATTCCGACGGATTGATGATAATTGACGGCGGTAAGGAGCTTACCGGTGTTGTCGGAGCGGCGGCAGTCAATGTTCAGAGCGGCGCAAATCTTTATATGCATGAAAATGCCGTTATTCAGAACTGCAATAACACAACAACAGGCGCGTTGACCGTTTCCGGAACAATGTATATGTACGGCGGCACGGTCAGAAACAACACCTGCAAATACGGCGCGGTTTATGTCAAGAGCGGCGGCAAGCTCTTCACCTACGGCGGCGTTATCGCCGGCAACACCTCAACGTCGGGCGTCGGAGCCTCCGTTTATTCGCTCGGCAGAGTGACGCGCGTGCTTCAGACCTACAATTACCAATATGTCGAAACTCTTTATGATGACGACGGAAACGTAACAGGTTCTGCAGATCCTGTTGCCGCCGGAGAATCAAAGACAGACATCATCATTAAACAGGGCGAGGCGGTATACCTTTCCTCCAACCTTATATATATCGACACGGCGTCAAACGATATATATATTACAAGTACGAGTCAGGTGCCCGATTCCACGGCATTTACCCGCTCGGTTATGACTCTTGACTGTGCCAAATACACCGTGGGCAACGTCATTGTATCGGGAAGCGACACGATAAATAACTATATGTACTTTGACACATACGTTGACGGTTATACAATCCTTTACACGGGTATACTCGGAATCAACAAGCTTGTAGCAAAGAGCACGTCGGGACTCATAACGGACAGGAGCAAGGCTATTGTATCGGGCTTCACCTTTGAGGGACTGACGGTCGGTAGTGTTGTTCAGCTCTTTGAAAATGACAAGATTTACCTCAGAGTGTATGACGCAGGCAACACAATGCTGAAAAACACGAGCTCTGTCACGACAGGCTGCACAATCAGACTGATTGATGCGTCGGGCAATGTAATCGACAGCCTTACGGTCGTTATTCACGGCGATGTGAACGGTGACGGAAAAATAGACGGTATGGATTCCGTAATTACAAGGGCGATAGCTGCCGGAATGTTAAATTCAACGAACACAGCTGCGGCACAGATAGCTGCGGCGGACGTAAACTTTGACGGCAGCGTTACGACGGCGGACGCCGAGCACCTTGATCTTGCAGGTCTCGGCTTGCAGGATATATCGCAAAAAGCATAAACAATTCGAAGGGGCTGTAAATACGCGGGCAATTCACGGCTTGCATATTTACAGCCTTTAATCAACCGTTGATTAAGCCTTGGCAATACCGAACAGGGCGTGCGCCACAATTGTGCGGTGTTGCCCTTGTGCTTTCATTGTTGTGAAAGCCCGCAAAGGTAAAAATAAGAATTTTTTGTTACTATTTTGTTGCAAAATGTTGACATCACATTCTATTAGTGTTATAATCCGATTATTAAAACAGAATATGGTTCTGAGAATAACTCAGGATGATGGAGGCGCGGTGCTTTACAAGTAACTTTCGCAGGGAAGGCAACTCAGGAAGTGAAAAGATTGACCGCCGAAGCGTGGGGAGCTGCCTTGCGAACCATAGCTGGGTCGTTGCAGAATATGTAACGGACTGTCACAGCTTGTATGTGGAGTGCTGTCATGTAGTAATGGTCGTTATGACATGGTTGGTATGAATATACGGAACCATGTCGTTTTTTTATTTTATTTTATTTCAGGAGGGTTTATAATGACAAAATCCAAAAAGATTATTTTGGTGATTGCCTGCATCATCATTGTTGCGGCACTCGTTTTCGCCAAGGCGTCGGGCAGCTCTCTCTCAACCGTAAGGTGTACCGACTGCGGCGGCACAGGCATTGTTGAGCAGCTCGAATGTGAAGCCTGCGGCGGAGCGGGAGAAGTAAGAGCTTCTTACTGGGCACTCATCCCCCCGGTTATCGCTATTGCACTTGCTCTTATCACCAAGGAAGTTTACAGCTCGTTGTTCATCGGTATTGTTGCCGGTTCCATCCTCGGCTCGAACTTCAAATTCACCAAGACAATGGATATCCTTGTCAATGACGGACTTATCGGTGCCGTTTCGGATACGGCAGGTATTTTCATCTTCCTCGTTGTTCTCGGCATCATCGTTGCGCTTGTCAACAAGGCGGGCGGCTCGGCAGCCTTCGGTAAATGGGCGCAGAAGCACATCAAGACTCGCTCGGGCGCAATACTTGCAACCTTCGCTCTCGGCGTTCTCATCTTCATTGACGATTATTTCAACTGTCTCACCGTCGGCTCGGTTATGCTTCCGGTTACGGACGGTCACAGAATTTCAAGATCAAAGCTTTCCTATCTTATTGACGCAACAGCAGCTCCCGTCTGCATGATCGCTCCGATCTCATCATGGGCTGCCGCCGTTTCGTCATACGCCGAGGAGGGTCAGGGAATCTCGCTCTTCATCAAAGCTATTCCCTTCAACTTCTATTCGCTGCTCACATTTGTATTCATCATCGGAATCACACTGATGAATTTTGACTTCGGTCCGATGAGAATCCACGAAATCAACGCAAAGCAAAAGGGCGATCTTTACACCTGCGGCGACAAGGCTGAGGCTGAGCCGGAAACGGCTTCCTCAAACGGCAAGGTCATCGACCTCGTTCTTCCGATCGTTGTACTTATCGCCGTTTGCGTTTTTGCTCTTGTTTATGTCGGCGGTTTCCTCGACGGAAGCAGCTTCGTCGATTCCTTCTCAAACACGGACGCTTCGGTAGGTCTTCCGTGGGGCAGCATAATTGCACTTGTTTTCACGATTGTTTATCTTTGCCTGAGAAAGCTTGTTACCTTCAAGGAAGCAATGGAATGTATCCCCAAGGGCTTCATCGCCATGGTTCCCGCAATTCTCATTCTCACATTCGCAACCTCGCTTAAGAATATGACAACGGTTCTCGGCGCAAAGCCGTTTGTTGCCGATGTTATGACAAGCGTTGCCGGCGATTTACAAATCTTCCTTCCGGCAATTATCTTCCTCGTTGCCTGCTGCATCTCGTTCGCAACGGGTACATCATGGGGTACATTCGGTATCCTTATTCCTATTGTTATCGCAATCTTCCCGACGGGCGCAATTCAGACAATCGGAATGTCCGCCTGTCTTGCCGGTTCTGTTTGCGGCGACCACTGCTCCCCGATCTCCGACACGACGATTATGTCCTCTGCGGGCGGTCAGTGTAACCACCTCAATCACGTTTCGACTCAGCTCCCGTATGCAATCTCCGTTGCGGCTATTTCGTTCGTAATGTATATTGTTTCGGGCTTCATTCAGAAGGCATACATCGTTCTCCCGATCGGTATCGTCCTTACCCTCGCATTCCTCTTCGTAATGAAGACCGCCATGGTAAAGAAATACGGCAAGGAAAACGTATAATCGCAAATTGAAATTAAGACTGCTTGCAGAAATGCGGCAGTCTTTTTTTGAGCGCGGAGCAGGTACATATTATTTATAAAAATTCTCATTTTATCTTTACTTTTCTTTGAAAACTTGTTAGAATATGGGTATATTTTACCCTGAGGTGATGTGTATGTCAAAAAAACTGGGAGTAGCGATTATCGGCTGCGGAAACATATCCGGTTCACACATTCCAAATTATCTGAAAATGGATAATGTGGAGGTACGTTATCTGTGCGACATTATTCCCGAGCGTGCGGACAAGGCTGTCGAGAAATACGGCTGCGGAAAAGCTGTGTATAATTATAAAGAGCTTCTCGGTCACGATGATATCGACATCGTTTCCGTCTGCACTCACAACGATTGTCACGCTCCGATTTCAATTGATTTTATGAGAGACGGCAAGGACGTGCTTTGTGAAAAGCCTGCAGCGAGAACGCTGCCGGAAGCCCTTGAAATGCAAAAGGTTGCTCACGAGACCGGACGTATGCTTTCCATCGGCGTGGTCAACCGTTTCGTTGATTCGGTCAATAAGATAAAGACACTTGTAGAGGACGGCACTCTCGGAGAGGTTTATCAGGTGTATATAAGCTTCCGCGCACACCGTTCCATACCGGGACTCGGCGGCGATTTCACAAAAAAGTCTGCTTCGGGCGGCGGAGTTCTCATCGACTGGGGTGTCCACTATATTGACCTTGTGCTTTATTGCCTCGGCGAGCCGACACCGCTTACCTGTTCGGGTGTTGCTCATTCAAAGCTCGGTACCGCAATGAAGGATTACGTTTACACAAGCATGTGGGCGGAGGACACCAAAAACACCGAGAGCGGTACATTTGACGTTGATGACTTCGTTACCGGTCTCATCAGAACCGATAAAGCGGCAATCACGTTCAACGGTGCCTGGGCACAGAACATCGGCGAAAGCGAGTGCTTTGTTGATTTTCTCGGCACCAAAGGCGGCGTAAGAATGCAGTACGGCGGAAAGTTTAAGCTTTACTCCACAATGGGCGATATGCTCACGGAGATAACTCCCGACTACAATTCAACCGGCTTTGATTACGGCGAAGAAATCAGTTCGTTCGTCGAGTCGGTAATTACAAGGAAGCCCAACAGGGCATATATTGACAAGGCTGTTGTTACTTCAAAGATTCTTGATGCAATTTACAGCTCTTCGGATTCGGGCAGGGAAGTAACATTATAAACGGAGGAAAACAATGGAAATTAAAATTTATGGGAATGCCGATGAAATCGGTGTTGCCGCAGCTCAGCTCTATAAAGAGCTTATAGAGAATAAACCTGATGCCGTTCTCGGGCTTGCAACAGGCGCGACACCCGTCCCTACATATAAAAAGCTTATCGAGCTTTTTGAAAACGGCGAAATCAGCTTTAAGGATGTAACGACATTTAACCTTGACGAATATTGCGATCTCGACAAGAACGACAAGAACAGCTACTACACGTTTATGCACGAAAACCTGTTCAATCACGTTGATATCAAGGAGGAGAACGTCAATTTCCTTGACGGCAACGCCAAGGACTGCGACGCCGAAAGCAAACGCTATGCCGAGGCAATCAAAGCGGCAGGCGGCATTGACCTTCAGCTTCTCGGAATAGGCACGAACGGTCATATAGCCTTCAATGAGCCTGCCGACAGGTTTACGGACGAGGCTTTCAAGGTCACTCTCACTCAAAGCACGATTGACTCAAACCAGCAGTATTTCGGCGATGTTCCGATGCCGAGATACGCTATGACAATGGGTATCGGTTCGATAATGCGCTCCAAGAAAATACTTCTTATTGCCACGGGGGAAAAGAAAGCCAAGGCAATCAAAGCTATGGTCTCGGGCGAAATTACACCGCAAATCCCCTGTTCGGTTCTTAACGAGCACAGTGACGTTGTCGTTATGCTCGACAAGGCGGCAGCAAGCCTGCTTTGACATAAATAAAAATGCATACACTCTCATAAACAGGAGGTGTCGTAATGAACATTCTTGCAATAGGTGCTCACCCTGACGATCTTGAAATCGCTTGCTTCGGCACATTGGCACGTTACGTCAAAGCCGGTCACTCGGTTTCGGTATGTCACGTTTCAAACGGTAATCTCGGACATTTTGTAATCGAACCGGAGGAGCTTTCAAAAATCAGATATAACGAAGCGCAAAAAGCCGCCGATATCATCGGAGCAAAGCATTATTCGCTTGACATTGACGACCAATACGTCAATTCGGCGGACGACGAACAGGTAAAAAGGCTCGTCAGAGTTCTCAGAGAAGTAAAGCCGGATCTGATAATCACTCACTCCGAACGTGATTATCACCGCGACCATGTTCAGACCTATCAGCTCGTTTTCAGGGCAACCTGTGCGGCAAGCCTCGTACATTACCGCGACGGAGTCGATCTTCCGAGCACGGGAATCTGTCCCCTCTATCAGATGGACACGCTTGCAAACACGGGCTTTGAGCCGACTGAATATGTTGACATTTCAGACACAATAGAGCTCAAGCTTCAGGCTTTGTCCTGCCATGAGTCTCAGGTTATATGGATGAAGGAGCATGACAAAATCGACTTCATTGATTTTGTTCGCAGCAGCTCAAAGGTCAGAGGCTATCAGTGCGGTGTTGCTTATGCCGAGGGCTTCAGAGCGGACATGAACTACGGAAGAAGAACGGTAAAGCGACTTTTGCCGTAAAAGCGGAGGCACCGCTTCGTATGAACTAAAAAACAATGCGCTGCAGATTGTCGGGTATAAATATATTCGGCGGTCTGCAGTTTTTCTTTTCAAATATAGATAAATTGTAAAAATTAGTGTCGAAAACAAAAAAAATGTTGTTTAGGTCTTGTAAAAAAAATGTAAATGTATTAAAATACTGTTGTTATGCTGACTTGTTATCGGCAATATTTCATTAAGTAAAGGATGAATACAATGGCTAATGAAAAGTCAAAGGCGGAGCAGTACCGCGATGAGCGTAAGGCTCGTATTGCAAAGTCCGCGAAGAAAAATGCACATAGCATGGAGAAGAGAAACACAGCTAAAAAAGTTGTTACAAAGGTAATTTCCATCGTTCTCTGTGCGGTAATAGTCTTGGGAGTGGTTGCTTTCTCACTCAATTACTACGGTGCTCTTCAGAGAGTTATCAAGATCGGCGGAGTCGGCTCCGAGCAGTCGGTTTCAATTGCCGAGTATGAGTACTATTATATGCGTTCCTATAACTCATTGCGTTATCAGGCGCAGTATTATCAGTACTATCAGAACACGAGCATCGGCTATGATACCAGCCTTCCTCCCGATCAGCAGACGCAGACCACAACCGATGATGACGGCAACGAAATCACATGGGTTGAGAAGCTTCATGACGACACAATAAACCTCATCCAGATGCACAAGGCATACTACAATGAAGCCGTAAAGAAGGGTCTTAAGCTTACGGAAGCCGACAAGGCTTATATTGACACGCAGATCGACAGCCTTCGCGAAGAGGCATCAAATGCCGGAGGCTCATCCTCCGACAGCGAGAATCAGGTAAGCTACTCTCTCAACGCTTATCTTCGAAAGGTTTACGGCGGTTCCGTAAATGAAAGATTCCTCCGCAAGCAGCTCAAGATTCAGATCCTTGCCCAGAAGTATTATACCGAGAGAACAAAAGAAATCGCAGCGGATTACGAGCAGAGCGATATTGACGCAGAGTACAAGAAAGATACCGCAACATACGACCTTGTAACCTTCAGAGCATATACCTTCAGCACAACCGAGCTCACCCAGGAGGACGACGAGACAGATGACGCATTCAAGGCTCGCCAGACAAAGGCGGACGCCGAGGTTAAGAAGAACGCAAACGACTTCTATAACGCAGTTACAAACGAAGCTACATTCTCCGCAAAGGCAACCGAGCTCAACAAGGATACGGAGGATTATGACGTTGACGAGAATACAAAATACACGATGCTTCAGTCAACCATAACTCAGGGCTTCTCGTCCGATGTCGCTGAATGGCTCTTCAACAGCACCACAAAGGACGGAGCCAAAAAGCTCTTCTCCGACGATGACGAGGGTAAGTATATTGTTGTTCTTGCAGTCAAGGGACCTCACCAGGAGCAGACGGTAACAGCACGTCATATCCTCTTCTCAACGACTGACGACAGCACGAACAGTGAGCTTTCCGACGAGGAAAAGGCACAGAAGAAAAAGGACGCCGAAAACGCACTCAAGGAGTATAACGACGGTGCGAAGACCGAGGACAGCTTCGCAGCTCTCGCCAACAAGTACACCGAGGACAGCGGTTCCTCCTCAAACGGCGGACTTTACGAAAATATCTATCCCGGTCAGATGGCAACGGCTTTCAACAACTGGATATTCGACTCAAGCCGTAAGCCCGGCGATGTCGAGCTTGTAGAAACCTCCTACGGTTATCACATAATCTATTTTGTCGCTGCCGACGGTACAGATTATTACGATTCCGTAATCCGTTCGTCAAAGGCATCGGAGGATATTGAAACAGAGGCTAAGGAGCTCCTTGCCGGCGATGACTACAAGGTAGGCTTCGGACCGCGCCGTATGAATTATTCGGAACAGAGAGCACTCAAAAAGATCAGCTATCTTGTTGAGCTCAACAACGCAAACTCAACCTCCAACTGATAAGTTAAAGGCTGTCGCGGTATTGCGGCAGCCTTTTGAATATTTATAAAGAGTTTAAATAAGGGACTGTCGGATTGGCGACAGTCCCTGACGTTTGTTAAAAAGAGATTTTCATAATATTTTTGCCGAGTGCCGCGGATTTTGATTCTTCTTCAAATATCGCATAGTAATCCCGTATATTGTTTACCTCGTTGACGGAAAGAAGAAGCTTGCCGATCTGAGCGCGGAACTCAGGATTCTCAAGAAGCTTTACCGCCATTTCAAAATCACAGCGAACGCTTCTCGTAGTACCTCGTATCGAAATTCCGTGCTCCAGAACCATTCGGGTGTTGAGCGGAACATTTTCGTTGGCAACTCCCGAAAGAATGAGCTTTCCGCCGGAATAGAGCTTGTCTATTGCCTGATTTGCAGCAATTCCGGAAGCGTTTCCGCCGACAGCCTCAATGGCGACCGACATTCTCGGAAGCAAGTCAATGTCGTTTGAATAGTAGACATTTGCAAAGTCAAATTTATCAAGCTTTTCCTTATTAAGACCGACGATGTTCACTTCACAGCCGTAACCGTATTTGGCAACGAGAGACATAATGAAGCCCATTATTCCGTCGCCCCACACCGTAACGTTTTTAACCGTGTCACCGTCGTTGAAGCCTGCACGTCTGAGAGCGCAGCAGCCGACGGATATCAGCTCGGAAAATACCGCTTCAACACCGATTCCGTCGGGAATCGGTATCATATATTCGCTTTCAAGGTCGATAAGCTCCTTTGAAAAGCCGTCGTAGTTACTTGAGCAAAACTTTGATTCGGGGCAGTAGTTATCAAGAAGATGGGGATTGTTCCTGACGCAAACCTCACACTTGGTTCCGTCACATTCCGACCTTCGGCAGGGCAGAAGAACCACGCGCTGACCGCTTTTAAGCTTTCCGCTTTTGTCACGAACAACGACTCCCGTTGCCTCGTGAATAAGGCTCATCGGAAACTTCCTTTTCAGAATACTGAGGCTGCGGTTTCCAAGATAGTACCTGATGTCCGCCTTGCAGACGGCAAGTATCTCCGGACGGACAAGAACATTCTCGTTTCTTATATCCTCGACAAATATTTCAAATCGTTTAGGTTCCGTAATTTTGTAACTTTTAGCGAACAAAATTAACCAATCCTTTCTGCCTTATCTTCCGGCTCTGACAATGGACTTGACCAGAAGGAGATCCTCCATTGTGGTTATTTTCATATTGAGCTTATCGCCCATAGCCATACCGATTTCAACACCTGCGGAAAGAACAAGCCCGCAGTCATCGGTCATAACGGGTCTCTCCCCCTCAGGAAGGGCAAAATAATCGTCATAAGCTTTTCTGACTATCGAATAGCGGAAGGACTGAGGTGTCTGTCCGAGATAAAGCTCCTTGCGCAGAGGAATTGAGTCAAGAGTTTTTTCGTCAAGGCTCTTGATTATTGTGTCGTGGGCAGGAATAACCGTGTCGCACGCACCGTATTCGCAAACCTTTGCGATATTCTCGTTGATTATCTTCTGTGATACAAGCGGACGCGCGGCGTCGTGAATAATAACATAATCGTCGCCGCTGCACTCGGACTGAATTGCGTTGAGTGCGTTAAGTGAGGATTCCTGACGTGAAGCTCCTGCGTCGGCAATCCAGCGCACCTTGCGAATATCATATTCCTTGAGCCAAACGGACAAATCATCCTGCCATGTCTTTACACAAACAACGCAAATAGCGTCAATTTTTTCGTTTATTTCAAACGCTTCAAGTGTATGAATAATAACCGGTTTTCCGTAAATGTCAATGAACTGCTTAGGACGGTCGACCATACCCATACGGCTTCCGGAGCCTCCTGCAAGAACGATAGCTATATTCATTAAAATACCTCTATTCCTAATTTTTTTCAATCTAAATTATACTATACGCCGTTTCATTTGTCAACAAAGCGGCACTTACGTAAAACCGCCCAAGCTTATTATTTGTGAAAAGACGCAAACTAATGCAAACTAATGCAAGCTTTATAATTTGCCGAAAAATATTGACCTTGAACGCATTATAAAGTATAATAAATTAGTTATAATGTAACTGCCGATTAAATTGAAGTGCGATTATCGACGACAAGGCAGTCACCGTAACTGTGCTGTAATTTTGTGCGGTTACTTAACGAATTATTGCGTAAAGGAGGCGGGACAATGGATAAATACAAGCGCGACCACAGTATCATCAAGCTTCTTCAGATACTGTCCGTTATAAGCTTTATCCTTGCCGTAGTTTTCACCATCCTGCTCATCCTTTCACGCAACGATGACATACAAAACTGGTACTCGGTTTATCTTGAATACCTTGCGTCGGCGGAGTACAAGGTTGAGCATATGAACAACAAATATTCCGTTTTTCTCGTCGTAATTTTTCTGTACGCTTTCAAGGCGGTCTTTCCCGTGTATCTTTACCCCGTTTCGGCTCTCTGCGCCGTTACCAGTGCCGTGTTCCCCTATTATTTCTCAATTCCTATAAATTTATTGGGGCTTACCGGTCTTTACTCCATCAAATATTTTTGGGGAACGAAAGTCGGCGCAAACGGAGTTCAAAATATATTACAGAAAAGTGAAACCGTGCGGTATCTTGTTGAACGTGACGGACGCGGCAACCCGTGGCTTTTGGCACTGTTCAGGCTTGTTCCGGGTATCCCCGTGAACCAGGTCAGCAAGCTTTACGGAGCAATGGGGTTCAAATACGAATACTTCCTTTTGCTTTCCGTATTCGGCTACTCCCCCCTGCTCATTTCGTACACATTCATCGGACGTAACGTGTTCAATCCGCTTTCCGCGGCATTCCTTTTGCCGTTCATACTGATATTCCTTTTGATCGGAATATCAATGATTACCATCAGCAAAATTATACAAATTCAATCCAGAAGGAGAAAGAACAATGGCTGACACAAAAACGTTAAAAGCAAAGCTTGCCTCAGGTGATTTCGATGCAAGACTCAAGGAGGTCTATCTTACCGACAAGGCTGTCGCTGAGCAAAAAGAAAGAGACGCCGTTATCCTTGACGAGTTTGTACGGCTCTTCGGCGACAATGATTCAATAGAGCTTTTCAGCTCTCCCGGCAGAACCGAGGTCGGCGGAAACCATACCGACCACAATCACGGAAAGGTTCTCGCAGCCGCCATCAATCTGGACACGGTTGCGGCGGCAGCAAAGCGTGATGACAATATAATCATTGAAAAATCATTTAGATACAACGCTTTGGAAATCGACCTTTCCGACCTCAGCGTACATAAGGATGAGTTCGGAAAAGCCTCCTCGCTCATAAGAGGAATCTGTGCCGGCTTCATTGAGCACGGCTACAAAATCGGGGGCTTCAACGCTGCAAGCATGAACCTTGTGCTTTCAGGCTCGGGGCTTTCATCCTCGGCGGCTTACGAGATCCTCATCGCCACGATTCTCAATCATCTTTATAACGGCGGCAGCATTCCCGACGTGGAAATTGCAAAAATTTCCCAGTTCGCCGAGAATAAATATTTCGGCAAGCCCTGCGGTCTTTTGGATCAGATGACAAGCTCTGTCGGCGGCTTCATCACCATTGATTTTGAGAATCCGTCCAAGCCCGTAATCAACAAGGTGGATTTCGATTTTGCTTCCTGCGGTCACGCTCTTTGCATCATTGACACCGGCGGAAATCATGCCGATTTGACAGCTGACTATGCCTCTATCAGAAAAGAGATGGAGAACGCTGCCGAGGTCTTTGGCAAGAGCGTGCTGCGCGAGGTTGACGAAAACGAGCTTATGCAAAACATTCCGCTTGTCCGTGAAAAGGTCAACGACCGTGCCGTTCTTCGTGCAATGCACTTCTACGCGGAGAACAAGCGCGTTGACGCAGAAATTGCGTCTCTTGAAAGCGGAGACTTTGAGCGGTTCAAGGAGCTCGTTATTGAAAGCGGCAGATCCTCCTATATGTATAATCAAAATGTATTCACCGCCTCCGACATTGAGCATCAGGGCTTATCTCTCGCTTTGGCAATGTGCGAATATTTGCTTGCCGGAAGGGGCGCATGGAGAGTACACGGCGGCGGCTTTGCCGGAACGATTCAGGCTTTTGTGCCCGTTGATATGCTTGCGGACTTCTGCGAAAAAATCGAAGCTGTTTTCTCCAATGGCTCCTGCTACAATCTCTCCGTCAGACCGTTCGGCGGCATAAAGCTTTTCTGAGTTTGAAGCGAGCCGCAGCGTGTGCGGTGTTATCCCGAAAAAGCGGCGTGTAAAGCTTGGTTTACACGCCTTTTTTCAAAAGCAAACTCAAGTTGATAGACATCAGATGAAATAATTGGTATAATTCAGGGTGAAAGGGGCGAATCAAATGAACATTTCGGAAAAAATACAGATGTTGCGCCGTGATAATGAATGGTCGCAGGATGAGCTTGCGGAAAAGCTCGACGTGTCGCGTCAATCGGTCTCAAAGTGGGAGTCCGGCAAGGCAATTCCGGATTCGGAAAAGGTACTTGCCATGGCAAAGCTCTTCAACGTTTCGACGGACTTTCTGCTCAAGGATGAACAGGAGCCGAATTTTGACGGCGATACGGACGAGGCTCAGACCGTCACTCCCGACGAGGAGTCACCTGCCGAAAGCAGTAATAAAAAGAGAAAGCTCTCGGCGAAAAAAATAATTGCGATAGCGGTTGCTGCTTGTCTGTTGATTGCAGCTGTCACTCCGCTTGCGTTCGGCGGCTATTCCGAGTTTCTCGCAAAGATAAGCGAAGCTCCCTTGCAATACCCGTACATACTTGTCCACGGTCTCGGCGGCTGGGGCCCCGAAGCGCAGATAGATCAGGTCTCCCCCTACTGGGGCAGCTCAACGGGAAACCTTGCCGAATATCTTACCTCGGAGGGTTACAGCGTCGGCGTTGCGTCGGTCGGACCTTTTTCCGGTACATGGGACAGAACCTGTGAGCTTTATGCGGAGCTGACGGGCACAAAGGTCGACTACGGCGAAGCGCACAGCAAGGCGCACGGACATGAGAGATACGGCAGAGAGTATACGCCCGAAACGGCAATAGCTCAGAACTGGGGTTCAAAGACAAAAAAGGGTCAGCGAATCAAGATTAACCTTGTCGGTCACAGCTTCGGCGGTGAAACGGTGAGGCTGCTCACCTCTCTTTTGGCTTATGGTGACGACGATGAAAAAGCCGCAACAGGAAAAGAAACCTCAGAGCTTTTCACGGGCGGCAAGGCGGACTGGGTAAACAGCGTTACTACGCTCTGTTCTCCCCACAACGGCTCCACCCTGTTCTATGTTGTCGATCAGGGCAAGCTTGTGAGCACCGTCCTCGGGCTTGTCTATGCGGCAAGCGGGCTTGCAAACACGGCGCAGATCGGCGACTTTTACGATTTCAGGCTTGAACAATTCGGTATGAGCAACGCTTCAACCGAAAGTCAGGCTGTCGGAATAATAAACACGGTATTCAGCGAAGGCACGGACAATGCCGCCTACGACCTCTCCCCCGACGGAGCGCAGGAGCTTAACAAAAAAATCAAGCTCGTTGACAACGTATACTACTTCTCCTATTCGTACCTTACCACCGAGCAGAGCACGCTTACGGGCAATCAGGTGCCGAAATCGTCCACGCTTCCCGTGCTGATTCCGACGGCATACCTTATGGGCAAATATTCCGTGAATACAAAATCGGATTTCAGCATTGACTCAACATGGCTGCCGAACGACGGTCTTGTCAACGTGGTTTCGGCTCGCTTCCCGATCGGCGACGAATATCAGGAATACGACGAGCAGAACATTGTCAAGGGCAAATGGAATGTTATGCCCACCCTGCCCGGCGACCACGGCACGGTCATCGGACTGAACGCCGGAGCCGAGGAAACTCACAGCTTCTACAAAACCTTGATACAGATGATAGACTCTCAGCCGAGAGACAAAAAATACTATATTTTTTAACGGAGCTAACAATGAAAATTTTATTTGAAAATGCCGATATTTTGCTCAGGAGCGGAGAAAAATTCACCGTGGCGGAAAGCTCGTTTCTCGCCGTTGACGGCGACAGGATATCCTATATCGGAGATCAAAGACCCGACGGAGATTTTGACGAGGTAAAGGATATGAGCGGCAGGCTGCTCATGCCCGGATTAATCAACTGCCACAACCACAGTCCGATGGTTCTCCTGCGCGGAGTCGGAAGCGATCTTCCGCTTCAGCAATGGCTGTTTGACACGGTGTTTCCGATTGAGGACAGGCTCACGGTCGAGGAAATAAAGGTCGGAAGCGAGCTTGCCCTGCTTGAGATGATTGCCGGCGGTACGGTCAGCTTTTCCGATATGTATTTTGAGCCGCAAACGACAATACAGGCGGTTGCGGATGCCGGAATGAAAGCCAACATCACCCGACCCGTTCAGTCCTTTGACCCGAACGAGACGCCCGAGCAGTCGTACAGAATTAAGGAATCCCTTGAGCTTTATGACAAATACAACAATTCCTTTGACGGCAGAGTGCTGATTGATTTCTGCATTCATGCGGAATACACCTGCACAGAAACCGTTGCAAAGGCTTATATTGATGAGGTGAACGCGCGAAACGGCAACCTTCACATTCATCTTTCCGAAACGAGGAAGGAGCACGACGAGTGCGTTGAAAAATACGGCAAGACCCCTGCCGAGTGGTTTGACAGCCTCGGCGGATTCGATTCGTCGGCGTTTGCCGCCCATTGCGTATGGCTGAGCGAGAGCGATATGGAGCTTTTCCGCCGCAAGGGTGTAAGCGTTGTTCACAACCCGACCAGCAATATGAAATTGGCAAGCGGCTTTGCTCCCGTTCCGAAAATGCTCGATATGGGTATAAACGTTGCCCTCGGAACGGACGGAGCCTCCAGCAACAACAACCTTGATATGCTTGAGGAAATGCACCTTGCCTCTGTAATTCATAACGGTCGCACGCTTGACGCGACTGTTATGAACGCCGACACGGTGCTGAAAGCGGCAACTGTCAACGGTGCAAAGGTTCAGCGCAGGGAAAGCTGCGGCGAGCTCAAGGTCGGAAACAAGGCGGACATTATCGCGATCTCGCTTGAAGCTCCGCACATGGTTCCCACTCTCGATAAAAAGGCACTGCTCACCTACTCCGCGCAGAGCAGCGATGTTGTTATGACGATGGTTGACGGCAAAATCCTCTACGAAAACGGCGAGTACAAAACACTCGACAAGGAAAGAATCTATTTTGACGTAAAAAAAGCAATCCGTAAGCTTTATGAGGTAGAATAATGGACAGAATGGACAAAGGCTTGGCTTTTATGCTGAGATACGAAAACGTCGCCTGGTACGAAAACGGCAAGGTGAGAATACTTGACCGACGCGTTTATCCGCGAAAGGTTGAGTTTGTCACCTGCGAAAACCACCGAGAGGTGACGCAGGCGATAAAGGATATGGTCACTCAAAGCGCGGGGCCGTACACCGCCGCGGCGATGGGAATGGCACTTGCCGCATACGAGTGTAAGGACAGAAGCGCAAGCGAACAGATTGACTGCCTGACAGAAGCCGCATACACCATTTCTCACGCGCGTCCGACAACGGTTCAGCGTATGACTCTCATCACGGGAGGCTGTCTTGATGCCGCTAAAAAAGCCATTGACGCAGGAGAAAATGTAAGCGACAAGATTGTAGAACACACGGTCGAGGCAAACAACCTCAGATACAAAAAGATGAACCTCATTGCCGAACACCTCGTCGATATGTTTCCTCAAAACGGCACGGTGATGACCCAATGCTTCGGCGAAACGATTGTCGGTATGATGCTCAAGGTTGCGCGTGAGCGCGGCAACAATATCAAAATTTTCTGTCCCGAAACCCGTCCGTATTTTCAGGGTGCAAGGCTGACGGCGACCGTCTGTCACGAAATGGGATTTGACACGACCGTAATAACAGACAATATGCCCGCATTTGTTATGAAGAAGGAAAATGTCGACGTTTTCACATCGGCGGCTGATGTTATTTGCATGGACGGTCACGTTGTCAACAAGGTCGGAACATATCAGATTGCGATTGCCGCGAAATACACGGGAATCCCCTACTTCGTCACGGGCGCGCCTGACAGAGGTCACACGACGATTGACACGGTCAAAATCGAGATGAGAGACCCGGACTTTGTGCTTCAGGCAATGGGCGTCAAAACCGCCGCCGACGGTCTTAAAGGCTACTACCCTGCCTTTGATATAACTCCGCCGGAGCTTGTCAGCGGAGTTGTGACCGACACGGGCATCTACACCCCATACGACCTTGAAAGCTACTTCAGGCACGGCAGTATGGGTGAATTTGAGATGATACTGTAAACTACAATATATAAAAAATATAGGTCTGCTGAAATCAAAATCAGCAGACCCTTTGTGTTTATTCAAATTACTGTTTTGCGCCCTCGTCAAACTTCTCGAGCACCCTTACCGTTGCGGCAAAGCAATCCGCAAGTCCGTCAAGGTTCATATTGTCATAGCTGTCACGTCTTGTGTGGTAGTACGACTCAAGCTTGTGATTAAGTCCCGTGATACCTGCCGAGCGAATACCCGCCTGAGCAAACGCTGCACTGTCCGTTGCGCCGCCGAGAGGAGGAACCATACCCTTTTTGCACTGAATGTTGAGCTCGTCTGCCGCTTCCATGAAAAGATCCGATGCGTCTGCGTCAGCCTTTACCGTCGCATTGAGGTCACGGTAATTTACCATCAGGAACTTCGGGTCATGAATTGTGTCAAAAGAATAAACGAATGTCGGCACATCGTTAAACTCGTCCTTGTGAGCCTCGCACCATGCCTTTGCACCGCGGAGTCCGGCTTCCTCCGAGCCCGTGAGAACAACTCCGAGCTCCGTATTTTCAAGCTCAATGCCCTCGTCCTTGAGTGCTTTGAGAAGAGCGATGCCCATATAGCAGCCGCTGAGATTGTCGTTAGCTCCGTCAACCACACGTCTGTAATTTACCATGAAATAAAGACCTACAAGGAACGGAACGAAAATAAGACCCCAAAGTCCGGCTTTGCCGAGCGATGTGGAAATGTCCGCACCGACAGCACCGTTCTGAGCAACTTGAATTATCGAGAGAATGAGATAGTAGAAAGCTCCCGCAAAGCCGATGATAGCGTGGCTCTCAAAGCCTACGCCGCCCAACGCATAGTTGACCGGCCACTCCCATGCAGCATCGGGATGTCCGTTGAAAATTATTCTTCTCTTTGTTTCGCCTGTACACTTTTTGATTGCGGTAACGTTGTGTCCCGTCTTTTTCGGGAAGAAAGCATCAACTGCCTTAACATACAGTCCGAACTGGAGCAGAGCCAGTGCCAAGCCGAGAACAATAAGAACTATTGACGCGACAGGTGCAAAAAAGTAGAGCACGATTGACGCAAGAACAAATGTCAGCGTGAAGAAAAGCCAACCGTAAAAAGAGCCCGGATTTTCGCTGAACGGCTCAACATCGGCACGGTCACATCCGCAGTCCTCCTTGAGCACCTTAGCCATATATTCACAAGCCTTCTTCTCTCCCTCGGAACCGGGAGCGCGTTTGCCGAGATTTTTACAAATATAGGTAATTTCTTTTACCATATATTCGGCAGCTTCACGTTTTTTCTCAATAATTTTTCCTAAATCCATTATCAACAACTCCTTTACCATTATATATATACTACTAATTTATGGCATAATTGTCAATTATCTTTTTCTATTTTTTATGTTTTTTTTGACAGTTTTTACTCTTTGTTGTAAATAAATTTTAATTTATCCCTCTGTTGCAAAAAAACATTGACGAAAATGAAAGCGATTGATATAATTACAATGTCAGTTTATGCTATTTCAGATGAGACAGAAAGGTTATGTTGCTTTTGAAAACTCAAAAAGCACTTTTGATAGTAAATCCGTGCGCCGGACGCAACAACAAGCGTCTTGCACCCTTGGAAATTGTCAAAAAGTTTTCACAGCCCGAATGGGAAACAGATATCAGAACCACTCGCTGTCAGGGTGATGCCACAACAATTGTCCGTGAAATCGGCGCACAGTACGACGTTATTCTCTGCTGTGGCGGCGACGGAACGCTCAACGAGGTAATCAACGGACTTATGTGCCTTGACAAAAAAATTCCCGTCGGATACATTCCGTCGGGATCCACCAATGACCTCGCCTCTACTCTCGGCATACCCGCCGAGCTCGGAGCCTCCGCTGACCTTATCCGAAGCGGCAAGAAAAATTCGTATGACCTCGGTACGCTCGACGGTAAATATTTTACATACATTGCCTCTTTCGGCGTTGCAACAGACCTTTCCTACAGCACTCCTCAAAAGCTGAAAAATCTGTTCGGTCACGCCGCGTATATGATAAACGGCTTTGTTATCCGCATGATACCGATGCTTCTCAACTTCAAACCCGTGCACATGAAAATTGAGTATGACGACGGAGTAGTTGAGGATGATTTTTATTTCGGCTCGATTTCAAATTCAACGTCGGTTGCCGGTTTATTCAAATTCAAGGATGTCAAGCTCAATGACGGCTATCTTGAGCTGTTTATGGTAAAAGGTCTTAAACGCAATGTGGACGCGCTTAAGATGCTGAAAAAGGCGATTGCGCAGGATTACGACGGCGTGCAGATGATGATTGTCAAAACCAAAAGGGTGAAAATCACCTGTAATCAAGACGTTCCGTGGACACTTGACGGCGAATTCGGCGGAACACACAGAGACTGCGAGCTCGAAGTGGTACACAACGCTTTTGAAATTTTCTCCGACAACAACGAGCTTTTTGTTGACAATAACGATAATATTAAAACGACCGGCACAGATTAAAATGTGTCGGTTTTGTAATTATGAAGCTGTCATAAAAGCTCCGACGGAACTGCCTATTCTTACAAATCATTTGAATTTTTTTCATAACGCGCATAATTAAAGCTTTATTAAACCAAAATTTTGTTTTTTTCGTCTATTGAAGTTTTTGTTAAAAGTTGATATAATATGACAGACGTTAAATGTCGCTTAACCTTTGTCGGACGGTTAGGCGGCATTTTTGCGTTTAATACCAAGGCGATTTGCACACCTCGTTTGTGCGGTATTGCCTGAATTTTCGGAGGTTCTTTAAAATGCCACCCAACTTCCCCAAGAGGGCAGAAGAAAAGCCTTGAAACAACGCAGCTGCGTCGTTTCAAGGCTAAATCTCTGGTGCGAGAGACGGGACTTGCCGTCTGCTGCGGCTTTGCCTTGCATACTTATGGCTCGCCGACCGTTGCTGCGCAACAGTACCCGTCTCACCGCTCTTCGCTAAAACCTAACTTCCCCACAAAATTAACCTATACACTCAGGAGGAGAAATTGTGAGGAGGGAGTAGAGCTCG